>CAJXZK010000159.1 GCA_913063055.1 uncultured bacterium | reverse complement strand
TTGTAGTCTTTCCTTTCTCAATCTCTTCGGCCGAACACCGCCTGACCTCAAAACTTTACTGCTAAGCCAAGACATCATTTTTGTCGGTGGCGGTAACACCAAAAGTATGCTGGCAGTCTGGCGCGAATATGGCATCGATAAACTTCTACACCAGGCCTGGAAACTCGGTATCGTTTTAGCTGGGTCAAGTGCCGGTGGCATCTGTTGGTTCGAGAGCTGTCTCACCGATTCATACGCTGAGTCTTACACTAGCCTCAAATGCTTAGGCATTCTCAAAGGCAGCTGCTGCCCTCACTATGATGGCGAAGTTGGCCGGAGAGAAACCTACCATGCCATGGTCGAATCACAAGAACTTGCCAATGGCTACGCCATTGACGAAGCCACCGCAATACACTTCGTCGGCAAGAAAATACACAAGGTGATTTCAGTCAGCACCAATGAACTTGCTGCTGCCTATTTGATCACCAAACAGTATGAAGGCGTTAAGGAAATCATCCTCCCGGCTGAAAGACTTCACGCTTGTAGTCAGTAGAGAAGCAGAGATTCTCGACCGATCCAAATCAAACTTACTCATCACTGGAAGTGATGACTTTTATATTGTCCTGCCGCTAATCTCACCGACGAGTTTGGCGCAGGGCTAACCAATGTTTACTCGGAGAATCGATATGATCAAGAAGATCGTAAACAGCAACAAGGCCTTAACTGTGCTAGGAGCCAGCTTGTTTCTTGCTGGTGTTGCGCTCGCTATTGTTATTGGAAAAATTGACTCACCGGCCACCGATGAGAACGTGCCACTAGCCTTATTCTTTGGTTGGACCGGTATCTTGGCTTTAATAATGACCTGGAGTCTTACTCTCGAGCGCATTCAGATTTGTCTTGGCGCTATGGTATTGACGACGATTTCGTCACTATTTGGCATTGAACTTATAAGCGTAGCGAAAGACTTCGCCTGGCCCCTGATTGGAGCCTGGTCGCTCTGCGTCAGCGGCGGCTCTCTTTTAGGAGCGCTGCTACTTGCACGAAAAATCTAACTTACTATTTTAACAACCCCGTGATATGCGCCTATTGCTAGGCGCATATCACGGGAACTAGCTACTTTGATGGCCTTGAAATAGGTCTAGCCCTAGGCCTATTAGCTGCGGTTGTCTGAAATGAGTTGGTGCAAAAACCGTTGTTAAAGCACATACACCGCCGGCTTTCTCTTTTTTCACAATAATAACAGACCGGTCTAATAGCAGTAAAAGCTGTGCACAATAAAGAATGTAGACTGGTTAAGAAAAAAACGTCAGGCTCTATGAGAGCAAGAGAAAGCTTCGCCAAACTAGACCTAGATTGCCACACATTGGCCACCAGTCACTCTTAGTATATGGTCAGGTGGCAAGAAGAGGTAAAAGCAATGCTTGGCATAGATCCCGTTCTTCTCTTCGACATAGCCCTCTGCCTAGTGGCCGCACTGTGTCTAGACAAAGTGCGATTATAGCGGCCACAAATAAGACACACTTAGGCATTAGATTCAGCAAAACAGCCTCATCAAAAGTCTTACGAGAACACCCCCCACTCACTTACTAAAAAAGCCAATGCAAAAACATTTTGACAGCGCAATTTCGCAACCACAGGAAGAGACTAAGCAGTCTTCAAAGTTTGACATAGTCTCGCTTTACAGCGACCTAAATCAGGGCCAAAAGAAAGACCAATGGCAAAGTAGCAGCGACAACGCTAGAGCGGCAAAACTCACTGACAGTTCAAAATTAGATTTCAATTTCGACAATTTTTACGGGTCTGCCTTCACAGGCAAAGACAACACACTAACAATAACAACCGACAGAAATCAGCCCAAAGCAACAGATAGCCGAGACAATCTAGCCCTTGATGCTGCTCTAAAAATTACCAACAGTAACGAACAAGCCGCCTTCAGGGCCGACATGAAGACCTTCGAAGAACGACAAAAGAAAGGCGAAATATCGGCCGACGAAGTCTCCAAAACTTTCAAGTCGGTTGATCAGCTTCTCAATAGCGAAGGTGGCAAAGTAGGAGCTAAAGACCGCCTACTGCTTGCGCAGAACTTCATGCATCTAGCAGCTCATCCATCGGAATCGGACCAGGGTATCTATGACACATGCAATGTCACAGCTCTACAAGAGAAGCTATTGACCAGCCATCCATCGCAATTAGCAGCGGCTATAGTCGAGAGTACACTGACCGGTTCATACACCGCCCCTGATGGCAAACTAATTAAACTAGATACTGCTAGCATGCAACCGATTGGCAATTTTGCCGGCGAGGCTGAGGCCATCCCTGTTGATGGAGTACGCTGCTACGGCACACAAGTACTTAATCACATTCTGGTAAATGAAATAACCCAAAGGGTAACAGATGAGCACAACTCCATGCTCTACACGCAAAAGCACGAACGCTCAGCTGATGACCGGGGAGAACGGCTCTACTCGATGCGCGACGGCTCGGAGATGACATTTGGCGATTCAGAAAAAGCAATTAGATCTCCTGGGCTTACGAGTAAAGACATTGCTGGAGCAATAAAACGCCACACCGGGGAGGACAGCTCCATCCTCGTAAAAGGCACTAAGGCAGACGCTGACGGTAGAGTACAAATTGAGAGTAGCGAAGAACTAGCGAAAGCAATTGAACAAGCAAAGAAAGAGAAACGAACGCCTCTACTTGTTGAAGTAAACGGAGCCGATCCAATCTTCAAAGGTGGATTCCCCGATGGCCAACACGCTAGCCATGTACTTTCAGTGAGAGACTACGACGCCAAAACAAAGACCGTTAGCGTTTCCAATCAATGGGGCAAAGACAACGACATCCAGACAGGGGTAGATGCCTTCTACAAAACGATGATAAATGCTCTCGACAAAAACACTTAGCAGCAGACCGCTGATTCAACAAGACGTGTCTGTGTTGAAAGAAGGTGACCAAATGAAACCAAAATCAATAGAGTCACATCTGCGGCTAATGACAGAAGCAGCCGAGAATAAAGATTACGACAAAGTAGAGGCTGAGTATAAGCTAGCCCTAGATATTGCCAGAGTAGTGGTAGGCGAAGATGCACCGCTGCTATTGCTACTACTGTGCATGGCCCGCCACTATGAATCGCAATCGAAACTAGAGCAAGCTGAGCGCTTTAACAGACGAGCCAGGCACTTAATTATTGCTGGTCACAAGAAAGCCAGCGCAAAGCATTCTAGCTAAAATAATAACTGACTTGTAGAAACTAAAAGTGGTCTAAATAGCATGGCGAAAGTGACCAAGCTGTGGCCACTTACAGTGACGAGAAGTGATAGAATCGCAAAAGAATCTTACTTTTCCTGGCCAATTATTGAGGAATAAAACCGATGTTCAAGCCTGGACAAAATCTCACTTGTACAGTGATCGCTCAAGAACAGAATGGTTACACGGTATCGATTGACCCAGATGACATTGCTGCTTTTCTGCATACGTCCAGCGCATTGACTATTGGCTCTCAAATAGATGCTTGCTTTGTGATGCTGCACGAGGGTAGACCATTAGTTGCCGACAAGAGTCAGTTACTAGAACAAGGGCGAAAACAGCTAACAGAGTTGGCTGATAAGACTAATGATCCTGTGATTCGCGAGACACTCATTGGTGTCATTACCCGATCAGGCCAAAACGCTATCGAGTGAGTTCACTTACCCCAAACCTTTAAGCCACGCAAAAAACCGGACGCCTTTGTCTTCACCTGCTGACCCACAAGCGCAAGTTTAACTTCAGCCGCAGATTGAAAACGATCTTCCGGTTTCTTTTCAAGACAGCGCAAAATAACTGCCTGCACTGGAGCAAAATCAGGAATATCAGTAAGTTTCAAAACAGGCTGTTCACTAATGTGCTTGCTCATTGCTTCAACCGTCGATTGGCATGGAAAAGGAGGTGTGCCGGTCAAAGCCTCAAACATTGAACAGCCCAGTGAGTAAATATCACTGCGATGATCCACAGCTTCACCCAGGCACTGTTCAGGACTCATATAGTACGGATTGCCAACAACTTCTCCGATCGGCTCAGTTGTTTTATCTTTGAGTGAACGTGCGAAAGTAAAACCAATAAGAGTAAGTAATTCTGACTCTTTAGCCGCTGATGAGATTAAGAAGTTAGAGGGGCTAATATTGCGATGAACAATTTGGCACTTGTGCACGTCCTCCAAGGCACTACAAGCTTGCCCAAAGAGATCTCTAAAGCGATGTAAGTCATTTATTCTGCCACGCTCTATGATTTTGTCGAGGCCTTCTCCCTCGATATAATCCATCACCAAATAGGGCATTCCATCAGGCTCCACGCCCATGTTCTGAACTCTCACAACATTGGCTGAGTCTATCCGCGCCAAGCATTTAGCCTCAACTTGGAGCCTTTCCAAAGACGAGCGCTCGACCGGATGCAGCAGAATCTTTAGAGCAACCGATTTTGATGTCAGCGAATGCTCTGCCAAATAAACGGCGCTCGATTGACCGACATGAAGCGCTTTAATCACTTCGTAACAGTCACCAATTACGGCTCCCGCAGCAATTGTGTTGGTATCAATGTCAGACATCGTTTATTCCTCTCACCAGCAGGTTCTTCTTTGTACCCGCCTGACAGAAATATCTCGCTCATAATGCTTAGGCAATCTCAGTTAACTGCTTGAGGTAAGCAGTAGAATTTGGCAGCCAATTAACCAAGTTACGACCAAAGCTGCTGGTGTCACCAGTTAGCCCAGCATACTGTTCAGCAGCAATATCGCCAATTGGTGTGCTGCCAAATTTAGAAGTAATGTTAGGGCTATCAGCCAAAATTGGTCTAATGGCGTCGAATTGATCAAAGCTGAGATTGTTCAATTCTTGTTGCAGCAGACCCTGGTAGGTTGCATCATTAGTGACAAGACCACCATTAGGCGAATTCAAGTCATAGGTGTGAAAAACCTCGTGACGGAACGCCTCATCAGACATGCCACTATCCATATAAACAACTATCTTATGACCGTCGGTATAGGCACCGGCTCCTGGCACAGCAGTGGGGTCTTCATAGCTGCTACCAAATAACTGAATTTGAATATTGTCTCTCAGCAATTCTCTCTTTTGAGCGTCTGGCAACTTATCTATCTGCGCATAAATCTGCGCCACATCTTGAATTGAGGCACTACCAAAGGCATCAACCTGCTGATGTAATCTCTCTAGTTCTGCAGCGGTAACCGTGGGCTTATCAACTGGCGTGGGCACTGGCACATTATCATAGGGCTTAGCATTGCTGGCAATATCAGTTAACCAAGAATCGAATTCTTGGCGATCAATACTGCCATTGCGACCAGTATCAGCGGCCCCCATCACAACCGGTGTGACTAGATTTCTAGTAATCTCATAGAGCGATTTTCCTTCCTTATCTTGCTTCACTCCTTCGGCATAAACTTGCTCCGCACCAGGCTTGTCGAAACCAAACAAAGGAGCTACGTTGAGCCATTCATTCAAATCAACTCTATCGTTGCCGTTAGTGTTAGAAGCAACAAGAATATCAAAGGCACCTTTAGTAACTTCAGCTCTCGAAAGAGTATCAGTGGCAGGATTTCGATTGGAAGCTGTATTGAGCTTATCAAACTCAGCTGTACTCGGCAGAATCTGAGAAGCTGAGCCATACAGAGTCTTAGTATCAAACACCAAACTCTTATTGTCAGCACTAACTGTAAGATTCTGATCTACCGGCCTCATCTGTAGATCGTTGGCATTGGCAAAATCAGCTGTCAATACTGCCGCTGACTGTTGAGCTGCACGAAGATCAGCCTTCTCAAAAGACTCATGGTTCATGGGTTAGACTCCGCTACTAAATCGATTCGATTAGCTCTGTCATTTCAACTTAGAGAATAAATGTGACTAAGTTGTGGCAATCGAGATACGCAGCGGCGCAACAGATTTAGTATCTGGCGTACCTAGTGTGAACAACAATAAATTTCGACTAAAACCAGCAGCGAAAAACTTAATTGCTACTCTGGGCTCTAGTCTCGTTATTGTTGCCCAAGACTGACAGGCTAGGATGTTTGGAACCGGCTTTCCAGGTGACCGTATTATTGTTGCCCGTTATTGAAATAGCTGCGATGTTCTCACAGATAACTTCATTATTGTTACCGGTAACTGAGAGCCCGCGGCAATTGCCGTTGAGCTTTATGGTGCAATTATTGCTAAAAATAGTACAGCTGTCGCCATTGCACAGATAGGTCGCTTCTAAGTTGTTGGCTGACACCAGAATGTTTTTGCTGGTATCTATGTTGACTGGTATCACAGCTGTGTTTACTGTCGTTTTGTTTATTGCTTGTGTTTTAATCGCACCTGAGTTCTTTCTGGGCGCTTGTGTAACCTTTTTGGCAGCCTTGAGATTGGCCTGACCCACTTTCGCAGCAGTGGTGGGAACTGTCACAGTATTATTTCCTGACTTTAGAAAAACACCATTAGGTCCGACTTTAACGACGTTTCCATCGCCAGTACTAAGTTCAATCTGGGCTAAAGAGGGAGATGCAAATCCCGAGACCATAATTAGTGACAGAAGTAGAGAACTGTATGCTTTCATACTCACCTCCTAACAACAAAAACGCCTAGTGAGTTTAACCAAACTATAAACACATGTCCAGCTCAAGTATTGGCACTACGTATTCCCCCCCACCAATTGACACATATCGGCCACCAGTGTTCCCTAACCTAAAATCACGCCAGGCAGAAACACCGTGCTTGAGTTAAGAAAGTGAGGCAAATCAATGACCGACTTCAATACCATTTTCACACCAGCAACCGAGGCTGAAAACCAAGCCATAACTAAGAACGAAGAGAGAATAGAAAGCAGCAAAGCGCTTTACGATTCCCTAAACAGAGGCGACTACCTCTCTGCTGGAAAGATCTTGCAACAAGCAGGTTCGTGCGAATGGGACAACATAATAAGAGACACTGGTACCGGCGTACCCGGCATCAGGCCCGGCATCAAGAACTTTGAATTGCACTATTCTATGGACAAAGATAAAACCAGCGTGGAGATCCTCGAAACGATTTGGAGCCGCCGGGAAGGTGTATCAACAGTCTACTTACCTCGCCTTACCGTCACAGATGATAGCTGCAAAGAAACAGCGAAAAAATAAGCTTGCTTATTTTGAGAGTCTAAGTCAAACGCCGCAGGCGATAGCCAACCCTAGGAATGTTCTCAATAAACGACTGCGCGTCACTATCACCAACATCAAGCTTCTGTCGCAAGCGCTTGATTGAAGTACGTAGCGCGTCAGAAGTGGCCTCAGCATCGGAGCCCCAGATTCGTTGCAAAAGCGCCTCAGAACTAAAGACTTCATCAAGATGGCGCATCAAAAATTCGAGCAATTCAAAATCACGCGGCAGCAAATGAACTTCTACACCACCCTTGGTGATTCTGCGCTTAACTACGTCAAGCTCAATGTAACCATTGCTTATAACGTTAGTAACCACGGCCTGGGGCCGCCGCAGAAGTGCCCGCAAACGTGCCGATAACTCTTTGAGATTGAAGGGCTTAGTCAGATAATCATCCACCCCAGAATCGAAACCTTCCATTTTTTCTGTGATTTGACTCTTAGCCGTCAGCATTATTACTGGCGCCACGCCACCACCAGCTCTATATCTGTTACACATTTCTGGCCCCGAAAGACCCGGCAAATTCCAATCTAAAATAACCACATCGTAGTTATATTGGCGCAAAAATTCCCAACCGGTAAGCCCATCATGAGCTAACTCAACGGTATAGCCATCTGCCGTGAGCCACTCATTGACAACAGCTGACAAGTCTTTGTCATCTTCTACGAAGAGGATTTGGGGCATTGCGCTTCCTTGACACCGTTACTAGTATTGTCTTGCTTGTACAAATTTAAGCGAGTGTATCATGCCGCTAGGCTGGTGATAATACTGGGTTTAAGGAAAGCACGGAGGGGGATATTGCAGGCATGACAACAAGTAGGCAGCAATGCGGCTTTCTCTAGCAGCTAAAGGTCTAATTCTGGTATCCATTCCGCTCTTATTCGAAGTAGGAGTGGTAGCCGTGCTCGTCAACCTGCAAAAACAGGCCGAAGCCGAAACAGCCAACTCTCAGCGCTCAAGAAGGGTGGCTGCGGGCATCAGCCGCTTGTCAGCCGAGTTATTTGACCTCTGGCAAAATGTCGTGCCCAAACTAAAAAAGCAATGGGCCACCAGCGGCAACTTTGACCAAAGCTACAAAGTTGCAATTGACAAGCTCAACGCTGAATACGCCGAGCTTGAAAGCCTCTGCAACGATCAACCGGAAATTCAAAGCCGGTTAAAGCAATCCCGTGAAATTCTAACCAATGCTCAAAAAATCTTGGACCATGCAGCAGCAGCTATGGAAAGCGGTTTCGGCCCAGCCATGGACAAAGAAGACGTAGAAGTCTTGAGGAATATGCCAGCCACAATCAGGCAACTTGGCACCAAGAATCAAGAGCTAGAGGCCATTTACCGGCGCGATTGGGCCGACCGCAGCCCCAATCGGCAATCTGAACTGCGCGAACAAACCCTTGGTGTAGCTGCCATTGCAGCTGTAGTTAACGTCATTCTTAGCGTTGCCCTAGCCATATTTTTATTGAAAGATGTCACCGGTAGACTGCGCGTATTGAAAGAAAACGCAGAGCGACTGGCAACTGGTATGCAGCTGCGCGCACCGTTGCAAGGTAGTGACGAAATTGCCGAAGCTGATCGCGTCTTTCGTAAAATGGCTCGGGCCTTAAACGACCTTAGCCACAAAGAACGAGCAGTAATTGAAAATGCCCTTGATACTATTTGCGCCGTTGACAAGGACGGTCGATTTCTCAGCGTTAACCCGGCCAGCTTTGACCTATTTGGCCTGGAACCTGATGAACTAATTGGTTATAGATTAGTAGACGTGATCGATGAGAGCAGCAGAGAAGAAATGCTCTCTTGGATGAATAGCCTGCGTAATAATTCAGGCGACCAAGAACGCGAATTCGTGGTGAGAAAACGCCTCAATCAACAAGAAAGCTCGTATGTAGACACTCTCTGGTCTGGCCACTGGTCTGAAGTAGAACGGTCTCTTTTCTTTGTCGTACACGACATGACTGACCGCAAAGAGCTTGAACGGGCCAGGCAAGAGATGGTGGCTATGTTTACCCATGATTTACGCCTACCACTCAGTACCATTCAAGGAACTCTAGAGATGGCCGACGCTGGCATGCTTGGACAACTAAATGAACGGGGCGAAAGGCTGATAAAAGCCGCAGAGAGAAACGGTGTCAGAATGATTGGACTGATTAACGATCTGCTTGATATCGAAAAAATCAAATCAGGCACCATGGTACTAACTAGCGAGATAGTTGAACTGCAAGAAGTATTCAACACAGTAAAATTAAATGTCGCGGCCCTAACTGAAGAAGGCAAAATTCATTTCGAGAGCCCACCAACCAACCTGGCAGTAGTGGCAGACAAAGAAAAACTCAACCGCGTAATTTTCAATCTGGTTTCGAATGCAATAAAATTCTCCCCACCTGATAGTCGTCTGATTTTAGCCGCCTCAATTAGCCAGCAAGAAGAATGGAAGAAAGAATCTAGTCAAAAAGAATCTGCTAAGCCAATGATAGAGATCACTGTCACAGATCAAGGCCCTGGAATTCCACCAGATATGGTATCAACAATTTTTGAGCGCTTTCAACAAGTGTCAGATTCAACTCACAACAGCAAAGGCGGAACAGGCCTCGGGTTGACCATCTGCAAAGAAATAGTCAACCTACACGGTGGCCAAATCTGGGTCACCAACGGCAAAGAGAAAGGCAGTGTATTTCACTTCACCCTGCCTAGTGCTTAAGTAGCCCACTAACTCAATAATTCCGACACAGAACTGACACTTTCAGGGCTCAAATATCAAAACCCCTCCAAGAGGAAAGCAGCTGATTGCTCAGCTGCTTCTCTCTGCCACCCCCGTGGAGCTTTTTAATGATCGGTAACTATTCTCTGTTACGTCTGGTACCAGTAGGATAGAACGTCTCATCATCAATTGAACCTGTGTCCAATTGCAAATCTGGTCTAATGGTGCTATTGCGATCACTGTAGATGCTTGGACCAAAATCAAGAGTGTGATCTCCTGCTCTTAGACCAACACCAGCACCAACACTAGAATCTTCGTTATCTAAGTCGAAGTGACCGCCAGTGCGAAAACCAACTAAATCTGCTGCGTCAGTGTTGGCACCGGTGTATGCATGCACGCCGTCTGGACCAACACCAGCACCGGCCTCAGCTTGCACATCAACAGGATAGACACGACCGCGGACATCACCATCAACACCGGTATTTCTGCCGACTCTGGCATCGAAATCAGCGTCGCCGTTGACGAGATTGAAGAAGTTGGCACCAGCGCCAACATCGCCACGCACACCGTTCTCACTGAAGTTAACACCAGCGCCAGTTCTAGCATGAATAGGTCCGCCAATCGGCATAAACTCAGCATCAACCCGGGTATTGGCACCAAGCTGAACATCGGTTTTAGCCACACCGATATTGACACCAGCTTCTAGGGAACCACCGTCGTTGTAGCCGAGCTTGACGATACCCAAATCGAGACCATGAAACTCAGGCTTTGGCTGATTGTAGACCGCATCATAAGCAGGGCTGTTTGGCACCTCTGGAGCGAAACGACTATCAGGAGCATAACCTGGGTGCTTGATACGAGGAACAGCGTCAGCTAACGGCGCAGCTGGATTTTTGTCATCAATGGCATTGATATCTTTGATCTCAATAACACCATCATCTGCGGCATCAGACTTTGCTGCAGCTCTATTGTGTGGACGCAAAGTCTTCGATTGCTGGTGAACTTTCTTAGCTTCAGCTTCGGCAGCCACTTCATCCATAGCGCCGTTCCACTGTTTCTTGTTGTACTTGTGCTTATGCTCATTGTTCTTATCAACAATTGCTAAAGCCTTGTCCCAATCTTGAGGATTCTTGCTGTTCCAGAGATCCCAGGCCACACGAGCATCTTGGATATCTGCGGCCATATTGGCTTGGTTGTCGCCATGCTTGTGGCTGTGTTTAACGTGATCGTGGCTAGGCTTGTCCATGGGATATTCCTCTTGGGGGAAAGGCGAAATGTGGTTGTTTTTTTTCAAAAACGCACAGGGATATAGCTGAAAGCCCGTGGCTTGTTCAGTGAAAACCTTTACTGTTTTTGAAATTTGTCGGTTGGTTGCGATTGCAATTCCGACTCACCCCATGACAATACAATCGCAAATACGATTTGGCAAGTAAAACTTTTTCTGCCACAAGTCCGCCACAGTTAAGACACAAGTCCGCCACAAGTAGACACAGAGCCATTCTTGGACACTGTCTTCAATGTATAAAGACGAAACCATTCCATCACCTTGGCACCATATATAGTGCGACTGCCATCAACCAATCTTTGCTATCCGGCAGAAACAGATGACAAGTGCCCACGCCTGGGCGCGCAAGCAATTATTGACAGAGTTAGGCAAGTGGTCGACGACCGCAAATGCTATATCATCAATTGATGTGGACGGTATGGACATTCTCTATGCCATGGCAGAATCTCCCTTCCGCCAATCATGCAAGCGAAAATCAATTCTGCAAAGTAGAGCTTAGGCAGCTTATTTTAGGTTGCGGTCTTAAGCTTCTAAGCGATAGCCAACGCCGTGAATAGTACGAATAATAGAAGGCTGCCCTTCTACATCTATTTTCTTGCGTAAGCGCTTGATGCAAGTGGTAAGGGCATCAACAGTGGCTTCTGACTCAGTTACCCAAACGCGATTGAGCAGCGCCTCAGCAGCAAAGACACGATTGGGATTACGCATGAGAAATTCAAGCAAAGCAAATTCTTTAGGCAAGAGCCTGATTTCTTCCCCATTCTTCATCACCTGAAAGTTTTGGTGATCGAGGGTAAGGTGCGCAAACTTGAGCAAATCGCCAACATATCCTTCAGGGCGTCTTAAAAGGGCTCGCAGCCTGGCTGTTAGTTCTTTACCGTGAAATGGCTTGGTCAAATAATCATCGGCACCGGCATCGAAACCGGTTTCTTTATCGTCGATCTCACCTTTGCCAGTAAGCACAAGCACTGGAGTGGTGCCACCACGCCCACGAAACTCTTTGAGAATCTCAATTCCAGAAACGTGAGGCAGCTCCCAATCAAGAATTAGAATGTCGTACTCATACACTTTCAGCATATTCTGGGCCTCGGCACCATCAGTGACGATCTCGACTTTGTGATGCTCCATCAAAAGCCAGTCGCGAATCATCTTGCCCAGCGAAACGTCATCTTCGACAATCAGAACTTTGGCCACGTCAACCTCAAACAGTTTGTATCTTGCGCGGAATTCTAAACCAGAAGGTACTACCCCTTCCCTCTTGCGAATCTACCCCAATTGTTCCACCATGACGCTCAACAATTGCCTTACAGATAGCTAGCCCCAAACCGCTGCCGCCTTTTACCTTGGCATCATCGATTTCAACCTGTTTAAATCTATCAAAAATCGCCTCGCGCAACTGCTCGGGAACGCCCCTTCCCTGGTCAATGATATTAAACCTGATCCAGTCGGGCTCTTCAGCGATAGCCAAGGTGACGGTGCCGCCTTTAGGGGAAAACTTGATGGCATTAGAAACCAAATTTATAATGACCTGCACCAGACGGTCGCGGTCGGCAAAAATCTCGGGATTGCCGTGAGCTGGAGCAGCCAACTTCACCCCTTGCTGCTCAGCGAAGCCACGCACCGCTTGCAAAGACGGGGTGAGAGTATCAGCGACCTTATAGCTTTCACGCAGCAGTATTAATTTGCCCGACTCCATTTTCTCAAGGTCGAGCAGACCATTGACCAAACCAATCAAACGGTTAACGTTAGCCTCGGCCGCCTCTAAGTTTTCATGACCGCTATCGCTAAGCTGGCCATAGGCTTCGGCCTCTAAAAGCGATAGAACCATCTGAATCGAAGTCAAAGGAGTGCGCAAGTCATGACTAACCATGGCGACAAAATCGCGCTTCATGCGGTCGACCTGCTTGCGCTCAGTGATATCGCGGGCCACGCAAAACAGCGTTTTATCAGCCTTAGACCAATGGGCAGACCAGGCAAAGTCAACCCCACGACCGTCCTGACAAATAATGCGGTTCTCAAATGACCCTGTGCCACTGGCACTGGCCACCAGGTCATCAATTGCCTTAAAAGTCGCTTTGACATCGTCTTCGTGGACAATGGCATCGAGCCCATCGCCAATCAAATCTTCATCAGAGTAGCCCCAGAGCCTTGCCACCGCTGGGTTTACAGCGAGGAAGCGGCCGTCGCGGTCAAGGGAGCAGATAACGTCTTCAGCATTGTCGACCACCGCATGCTCTTTGCGCCGGGATTCTTCCAAAGCCGAAGCCATATCGCGGAAAGTATGGTCGAGTCGAGCAATTTCATCGCGGCCAATCAGAGGCGGGTTTAAAGGTTGATCAACTGCCAGGCGCTTGGTATTGTCCAGCAAAACATTAAGCCGCCTGGTGGTACCGCGATTGAAGTAGAAAGCTAGACCAATGGCTATAAGCACGTTCAATAGCAGCCCAGCCGGCAAAATTATCTCAACCGCACGGCGATAGCCAGCCTGGGCAGCCTTCCGCTCAGCTAAGACCTTCTCCTGATAGAC
>CAJXZK010000158.1 GCA_913063055.1 uncultured bacterium | reverse complement strand
GTCTACGATCTTGGTATTCATGAACATTCTGTGCCCTACTACTCGATGGATTTTATCAAAGGTAGGAGCTTGGCAGAGATTTTAGACGAAGATGGCCCAATGCCAGCCAATGAGGCACTCGATCTCTTTATCGAAGCTCTAGATGGTCTTGCTTATGCTCATCGCAACGGAATTATTCATAGGGATATAAAGCCAGCAAATATTATGCGCTGCAGCGATGACGGCAGCGCATCATTAAAAATTCTAGACTTCGGCATCTCCAAACTAATCGCCGCCAATGATAAAGCGGCACAGGGCCTTACTTCAGCAGGCGAGATATTTGGCAGCCCGTTCTACATGAGCCCAGAGCAATCGCTCGGTGAAAGCATAGACTCTCGTTCCGACATCTACTCAATCGGCTGCACTATGTTTGAGGTTCTTTCTGGCTTTGTCCCATTCGAAGGCAGCAACTCATTTGAAACCATAATCTTGCATCAGGAGAGCGCACCGCCCCTGCTTTCAGAGGTTGCGCCGCAACTTGAGCTGAACCCGTCAATAGACCTTGTTCTCTCTAAGTGCTTGGCAAAACGACCACAAGACCGCTATCAATCAGCAAAAGAACTAGCAATTGATCTGACACGAATAAAAGAAAACAAAGAGATTCTGACCTTCCAAGGCCCAACTCACAACCTGACAAACCCGGCAGCACTCAATGGCGAGAACGGGTCTAGATTCAAAAAGATTGCTAAGCCTCAGCTAGCAGTAGCTGGTCTGCTGCTCATTACCCTTGGGGCTGTTAGCGTTTGGCAGTATTTCACTAAACCCTCGCACACTTTTCTCGATGCACCAAAACTGACGGATACAGCGAATCTAGACGAAGAGGGCTTTTCCGACCTAGAAAGTTTTGTTAGCGACGGAACCTCAGTAGACGGCTACTTCGACAAGATTGACACGCCCAATGGCTCACAGTTGCTAACCCAGCCTTATTCTAGCCTCGGCATGGTTGAAGGCACTCCCAGTCGTCTTTTCAACTTCCCCAAAGACGTATTGATTGGTTATTATAGCCAGTATGACGGTAGCGCTAATCGAGCAGCCCGGGGGAAATGCAGCTCCCCCTTGAGCGATCGCCTGGTGTTCTGCCCCACTCGTACAGTGGCTCGCTATCCCCAGTACATGAAACGCTTTCGCTCAGGTGATGTTGATGCCTTTAAAATTTACAGCATAGAAAACTCAGATGAGGTACTGGCTGCCTGTAGTAATCTCAGCGACATCTCTGAGCTGCGACTAGATCAATGTAAAACGCTCACACCTGCTTGTCTCAGCTCACTGAACAAATTTACTAACTTGACCATTGTCAATCTATCAGGCTCCAGCTTGAGTGGTGACACATTAGCCAAAGCCAATTGCTGGCAGAAGCTCACAAACCTGAATCTCGAAGGCAACAAAAATGTCACAGCCTTTCTGCAAAAACTCAGCTCAATCAACAGCCTAATTCACCTGTCATTGCACCAGACTCCCCTGACAAAGAGTGACTTTAAACAGATCGGCAGGATGACTCACTTACATTACCTCGACATCAGTGGTGACGGTAGAGCAATAAGCGATCTTCCTTGGCTCAGTGCTCTTAAGGTTAATCACTTGAACTTGAAAGGTTATCCAGTGGATCAGCGCTTGATAGGGCTACTAAAGAACCTCAAAAATCTTGAAAGACTAACTATTCTTCCGTCTGAAAAAACGACCGCTTCTAAAGACACCATAGCTTTCCTAACGGCGATCAAGCATGAACTGCCTAAATTAGCTGTTGACTAAAGGCTGTTAACTAGACAAGAGACCTTTGGAAGACCACAAATTCTAAATGGTGCTGCCCTTAACCGGCCGACTAGAAAGCTTACTGTTGTCTTTGCCTACAGTCCAAGAACAGCCAGCAAGAACACGGCAGGGCAGAGTATAGCGGGTGCCCTGGAAAGGGCTGCCAGCGTTGGCTAGCAAGCGCTGATTGAGAGCATTTTCTACGCGCACATCAAATGACGCGGGAAGATAGGCATACTTTTTGTGAAACTTCTCTGGAACCTGCCAACCACCGCTGATACCAACCATAGTCAAAGTCGGCGTGCGACCACTGTGCTGGCCAAAGAGTGCTTTATCAATACTATTTTGCAAACCTGTCAGAACCTGCACATCGCCTAAGACCCACCAGTTGGAGCGACCCCGATAACCAAGACCAAGAGTAGATTGATAGCGTCTATCGTGATCGGGATATTTAGGCAGAGGAGCTTCAGGATAATCATAGAAGCCACCACTAACACCATGGGTGCCACGCAGGTAGGCCACTTGCACAGTGTTTGAGAAAAATCCATTGAAACCATAACCATCTTTAGCTGGTTTAAGATCCATACGAGTTTCCACACCATAAGCCTCTTGTGCGCTATTGGTCAGGCGGTTATAGATAGGAAGATTACCAATCACACCAGAGTCACCAAAATTGCGCAGCTTCTTGTAGAAAATATTGGTCCGCGTGACAAAGCGTGGCCCCATCTGAGTTTCGATACTAACATCTACCAACTTGCCCCGGGTTGGTTGTAGCGGTCGCGGTGTGCCTTGATAAACGCCGTTGACGATTGTGCCAGTAATAGGAATGGGACTAAGGAAGTAATCAACTGGTGTGGGGGTAAAAATGTCAGAGTATGAGCCGCGCAGCACCGTATTTTTATTGATGACAAAAGCCAAGCCATAGCGGCCACTAGCTTGAGCAGCAGTGATACGCTGAGTTTGAAAAGGCTTAAGCGAAAATTGCTCAACACCAGGAGTCTGCGCCAGGGTTTCGGCTAAGCGCATGGCATTGCCAAAGACACTGTGCTGCACATCGAGTCGCACACCAGCATCTACAGTCAGGCGCTTCCAGAAGCCTTTCTCGGGCTTCCAGCGATCTTGCAAGAAAGCACTCTGCAAGTATCTAAAGCCGCTGTAATTGCCAATATTGCCCTGCATCTGCGGGCCAGCAACCTGACCTGTAAATGGGCTTATTATGCCACCATAAGGAAAGGGATTAGTATTAATGGCATTGGCACCATCAAGGTCGCCATCTTGTTGTAATTGAGCCACCTGGCCCAGAGCATCATTTTGAGCCAGGGCAGAGCTAACATAATCAGCGTTAAAATAAGTGGCCTGAAAGCTAGTCTTCACTGGTCGTACTTCGCTCAAAAAGCCAGTCTTGAGATGGTGTGTCTTAAAGGCGGTCTTGGTCAAATCGCCCTGAGCAGAAAAGATGTAGTTGAATCTCTTAGCGTGGGCAGCAATTGAAAGCAGCGGCTGATCAGCGTTAAAGTCAGGGCTGGGGTCAAATACATTAGTCGAGCGAAAAGACTCAGAATAAAAACCATTGAGCAGATGCAAATTGAATTCGTCAAAGAACTTAGCAAATTTATGCTTATAGCTCAAAGTGAAATAGTCTTGGCGGTCTTGTTGAAACTGCTTGACACCAAATTGTCTAGAAAGATTAGCTGTCGGCACACCCAAGAAGCTTTCGTTAATAGCAACGGTCAAACGCAATGTATCGCGAGGAGTAAGCAAATACTCCAAACGGGCGAGCACGTTGATGTCGGCACCACGGTTATTGGCAAAAGTTTTAGTCGGTGGCGCTATGCGTATGCTCGATCCACGAAATGAGCCAGACGAATCAAAGCGCAAGCGATTGAGTCTACTAGCCGGATTCTGACTAAAGGCCCCGCTAGTGTTGTAATAAATGCTTCCGGCAAGTGGGCCACCGATTTGCTGACCAATCGTAAAATTTGGCTTTGGTAAAATCGGCAGAGTCTTCAAGTGTGCCACTGCCCCTAGTGGCCCACCGCCATCCTGAGCCTCGTAGCCACCAATATCTATTTGGGCTGATTGCAGGGAGCGCGGGCTAACAGGTTGGGTCTGTTGCAATACACCGGCAGCCTCAGGTATGACCACACCGTCGACAACGTAGTTGATGGCATTGTGTTCGCCCCGCGTAATGATATTGCCATAGCTATCATTCATCACACCGGGAGTACTCTCAAGCAGCTGCTTCAGGTCGTTGCCACTTTTGTACTCTTGTATAAATCTGTGGTCGAGATTGGTTTCACTACCAATCTTCTCAGGGTGAATGAGAGAGCGCTTGCCGGTCACGCGCAAAACATCTACAGGCTCAATATCATCTAAGGCTAAACTAAGATCTTGTACTTCGCCGCCGGCTAGCTTCACCGGCTGAGTGTGGGAGAGCATCTCTTTAGCAGAAGTAGTGATATGCCAGTTGCCTGGCTCTATATTATTGAAGTGAAAGAGACCATTGGCGTCTGATTCGGTTTCAAAACGTTTGTGCTCATTGCCATCTTGAGTTAAGACGACTTGAGCATCGGCAATTGGTCGGTTTCCTTCAGACGAAAGCACCTTACCGGTGATCGAAGCCGAATTAATAGACTGCCCACTAACAGCCTTAACAGCATTTTCAACCTTAGCTTGAGCGGCGGCCTCGCGCTTCTCTAGCAGATCTTTGACTGAGTCGGACTGGGCCCAGGCCTGACCGCCTGTCAGGGCCAGAGAAAAGGCACAGAAAAGACCGAGAGTGAGTCTTCGCCCACCGCTACTGTTACTGCTATTGGAGCTGCTTGGGCTAATGCTTCCGGGAGACAAAATGGATACCGCCGTTTTCAAAATGGAAATCATTTCCATTTCCAGAAATGTTAGCAGCAATACAGATAAATGGAAATGGTTTCCGTTATAATTTCCCTCATGAACTCAAAACGCACCCACTTTGCAGCCGCCGCACTATCTGTGCTTGCCGCGAACCTGCTAGCTATAGCGCCAATTGGCACCCTGGGCAGCCCTGCCCTGGCGGAGACCTTTAAGCTTGGCACCCAAGAGTCCAACCACTTAATTCCCGCCGAGCCCCTTGACTGCCCACAGCCAGTTATTACTGAAGAAATGCTCGAGCAAGGCATCAAAACCAACTGCACAGCTAAATTTGCTATCGCCCCCTCGGGCAAGTCAACAGTCGAGCTGATCTCATCAACGGGCTCAAGTGAAGTCGATGAAATGACCCTAGGCACTCTACGCACCTGGCGTTTTCGTCCAGCCAGTTTAAGTGGTTCGCCCGTCGCCTCAGTGCGCAAAATTAAAGTCGAATTCGAAGTCGATTAATGTTCGTCAACGACTATTCCATCGCACTGGCTCTCGCACTAATTCCTGGGCTTATTGCTGGCTTTGCCTTCTCGCCTGTGTTCGGCATAAAATTCAAGAACAATCAAGTTGGGCTCGTCCTTTTTTACGCCTTCCTCAGTACGCTAATGGCCGTGACCACACTGATGATTGCCGTCGTCGTCTTAGCCTCATTCACCGTAGGTAGGGTGAGCAGCCCAACTGGAGCAGACACGAGCACTCAAATAATTACTGCAATTGCCGGCTTAATCGTCCTTATTGTTTTAACGCGCGGCAACGTTTCACTTCTAACCATCTTTGCTTTTCGCTTTCCCAACAGTGTCGAGCTTCCTTCCCAAAAGCGCTCGATCACGCTGGCCGCAGCCACTGTAGCCCTGCTTCAAATAGCACTGAGCTGGGTAGCACCGACACTAAGCTCACTCCAAAGCCCTGAAGACTCACCTTCACAGCAGGCTGATCCCCTTACGCCAGAGAGGATCAACGAAATAAATCGACAACGGGAAAGCGATCGAAGACTCTTCAAAAGCAATTAGATTGCCTCCACATTCAATACCGCAGACGAAAAGTGAAGGCAAGATTGTTGCAAACTTGTTGCAGATTTCACCAATTCACGATCATTAGAAACACTGAATACAAGCCACTCTTAGCCATACAAAGTTAGTGCTAGCGGTGCATAACTAGTTCTTCAAATTTAAGACGAAATAAGATCTACACCTGACGAAATTAGCTTGCTTAGAAGACATCGTCATGACTAGTTTTAACTGTCACCGTTTTCAAAACAAAACCAAAGAGCACCAAACAAGACCACAGAGTCAGACCAGCGAATCGTCCATGGATAGCAAGAGCACGTTGCTCTCGCTACAAACTCGCCGTGACTTGCCTGGAACTTGCCCGGACCTTACCCGTAACTTCCTACCATCGAAGAAGAAAGAGAAAACTCCAATGGCTCGCGTTAACGAAGAAGAACAAATTGCCGAACGGTTTAGCATGAACTCTCTGCTCAACAGCGGCATGCATCTGCTTACTTTCATGAGTACAACTCTGGCAGCTGCCAGTCTGCTCAGCTACAGCAAGCAGACCTACAATTTAAGCACCACCGCAATGGTAGCCTTGGGCATCGCTTCTTGCCTGTTAGCGATGGCAGTGAGCTGGGCTGCCTACTACGTCTATCGGGCTGAGTGCGACCAGGAATTCAATCAGCCCAGCAAGCAAAGCAAGCTCTTTGCCTTGAACGGCCTGGTTGGGGCAGTCCTTGGTTGCACTGTCGTATTTACTTGCCTTTGACACCTGAGGAGAGACAAACGTTGCCTCTCCCAATTTCCAATTCTGACACCAGAAAAAAATCACTAAGACAGGAACAAAACTATGGCAGGCTCAAAAGCCCTGGCATATTGGACAACAACGACCATAGTGCTACTGGCACTGACTATCAGCGCTACCATTTGGCAGCGCAAACGTGACCAGAGAGAGCTGGAGACAGCCGCTCTGGCAGACCATCTGCACCATCAACCGCAGAGCATCACTGTGCAACTGCGGCCAGCTCGTTCAGAGGAAACCCTGCGGCTGATCGAGCTAGATCAACAAAAGCGCCCACACCGTATCCGCATTGAGTGGAGCAACGGCCTGACATGCCTGGTGCACTGCGACACCAATGGCCGTCCGCATCAAGCGCTCATCTACAGGCAGAGCAAAGACAGCGACAATTCAATCAGCTCCGAATTATCGAAAGACATTGCCGCTGGGCTCTCCAACCGGACCGTTGTGAGGAAGACCAACTTCGACAAAGATGGCCTCACGATCACTGAAGAAACGCTTTTAGACGCCGACCAGACAATCCGAGAGACAGCCACCCGCCTTAAAAGCGGAGACCTAGTGGTAAACGTTTACGGACCATCGAGCAACCTTGAGGCCATCAGAACATACGCTGGCAAAAGCGGAGAACTGATTGGAGAAAAAGTTTTCGATGGTCAAGGGCGACTGCAGTCGAGCCTAAGCAAAGAAGGGAGCAACCGTGTTCGCCGCGATCTCTTCGGCAAAAATGGCGGACGCACATTCTCTTTTGTCTACGAGGGCGATCGCGTAGAGACAGTGATTATCTGGCAAAGTGGCGGCGATCTAATTTCTGAAACTGTCAAAAGTGAGTATTCACGCACTACACGAACAGTTTACGAGAATGGAAAGCCTAGCTACGAATGCCAGAAGTGGTACAACGACAGCATGGTAGTTACTCACTACGACAGCGCCGGCAATAAGAGCTGCAAGCAAGAGTGGAAGAACCTCCCCAAAGACCTTCCAGCTGACCAACAAGGCCTTGTCAGCGAAGGCTACTATCTAGCTGAAATCGAGGAGCTGAGAGCCGATGCGGCTGGCAATCGACGAGTAATCACCTTTTATCCAGGAGGAAAGAATCTCAAGTCGGTGCGCACTTTCAAATCGTCCGGCTGGCTGCCGCACACCGACAAGGCCTACAAAGTCGATGGCACTCTTGAGTCGTACAGCAGCCAGGACAACGGCTCCTACGATACTACAGACCTCTATTTAGCCCTCAGCGATGAGGCTAAAGCGGTGCTAGCCAAAGACGACCCCGATGCCGTTGTTGGCGAAGCACTGAAAATAATTGTTTCTCTCAAACCAAGTCCTACTATCGAATCTTTCAACCCACCGGCAAGAGGATTGGGCCGCAGCCCATTTCTTAAGCTGGACTGATCAGGAGAACGAAGATATGACTGACGGTCATTTGCCATCAGCCCAAGAGATTCTGCACAGCTCAGGTCTGTTTCAGCGCTGGCAAGGCCCTTTCGGAGCAGTGCCAGTGCAGTTCGTTGGCGAACTGAAACAAGGGCAGTACGTCTACTTCCGCGCTCGGGGAAGCAAAATTGCCATGCAAATCGCCAGCAGCGAAGAGCATTGGCAAAATAACGACTACCTGGCAGAGTTCGAAGAGCCATACTTCGACCCTGAAGGTGGCCCGCTGCAAGCAGGACTGTGCCCCGGCGACTTCTGCGCCAACAAGATTGTTGCCTGGGTGAAGTGCTTCAGCGCAGCGCTGTGATTGAGCTAACCTGACGACAAGAACGACAAACCGGAGTGGGTTAGTGCCCACTCCGGTTGCTTGTCACCGATTCTCTCGCCGGTTATTAAAGGGTCTCAACTAACTACAGAATATAATATTAGACAAATCGCTTAGTCATGCCGATGCAGGGAATGGCCACACCATTGCGCTCTTCACTTTTAAGACCGCCAGTGTTCTGCCAACCGTATTTGATATAAAAATTCTGTGCCGTTAGCGTGGCATTCAAGTGCGCCTCATCCCAGCCCGCACCCTGCACTTCGTCTTCAACAGCCTGCAAGAGCATGGCACCAATGCCACGAGCCTTGAAGTTAGGATGAACGTAAACAGAACAAATTTCATCGTCATAACAAGAAGAAAAGCCTACGATTTTATTCTGGCAAACTGCCACAAACATTGTTTCGCCGCCTTCCTCCATGGCCCAACGGTAACGATCAACGTTGCGATTAGCAGACCAGGCCAAAATTTGTTCAGGAGTATAGTCGGGCGCGCAAGTCTTGCGAATGGCCGCAACATGCAAGTCGCGGATTTTCGTCGCATCTTCTACGCGCGCCCGGCGCAACTTTACTTCCATTGCTACTATTTCTCTATGCATTGGCCCACCAAACAACAATATCAATGTTATCAGGCCAAAGGGTAGCAGGCTCAAGGCCGAAGAGCTAGTCACTAGCCTGGTTTTTGCCCAGATGTATCACTCTGAGATAACTCTAGCTGATGCAAGTCTTCAAGAATGGCAGCTCTCTCGATTTCTTTCTGCTGCTTGTCTTGCTCCCGAAAGACTTTTAGCCCCTCCAGACTGCGTCGATTTTCGTTAGCCATATCTTCAGCAAGTAGCTTTATCTCGATTTCGTCAATCAACTCACTATCTTTGCGAATGGCGCGCTCGGTGGCATCCAATTGTAGTCGTTTGAAATAAACTGCATTTTCGAGCCTTTTGCGCTGTTCTTGTGCGAAAGAGTCTGGCGCCTTCACTGCAGCCACAGGTGTTAAACCTCGCAACAAGCGGGTTTCGACTCTAGCCTGTGGCTCGCTCAAATTATTTTTGCGCCGCTCCATATTTTCGCAATAGCCTGTATAAAGAATATCAACAATTATTATGATGGCGATGGCATACCATGCTCGCCGTAACTTAGTTTCGCTGGTGAATTTAAAAGGTTTGTCGAGTTGCTCTAGTGCCTCGTCCAAAGTCACCTTCTTCTCAAATTTCTTAAACAGAGCCTCAAGCTCGAGAAACAGCTGCCGGCAAAATTCTTGCCACAAGACTTGCAATCGCGGCTGACCTGGTGCAGTACTTGATTCTTCTGCTGGTCCTCTATGCGGATCTTGTGCTGCTTGTCGTGATGAAAACGGCGGCGGAGTTTTAGCTTGAGACTGCTCCTGTGCTTGACCTTGTGCCTTGGTCTGCCGTGGTGCCGCAGACTCTTTATCACCATACGGTATCGGCTCATGAGCCTTTACTTTGGCCTCGAACCAATGTTTTTGAATTACTTCTTTGGCCTGATTGATTTGCTTTAAACGCGCTTCTGCAGAGGCTTTATCTTGAGCATTTGTAAAACGATCAGGGTGATATTTTTTGACGAGTTGACGATAGCGAACCTGAACAACTTCGAGTGAGCTGCCAACAGGCAGATCAAGAATTTGATAGGCCGCTGGCAGATTCATGATCATGCGCAGCTCCTCCAGGAACACGGCTCCTGGCTAGATTATAGAGTGGTAAAAAAGAAAATTGCGGAGTGGCAAACGGCCAACAACCTTTTCAATATTACTACTTTATTCTATCGGCGCGCAACATTTTATTGAATATTTTTAGTCAGCTCAAACTTCAATACATGACAAAAAAGTCATTGACGCGCTCAGCCATTGCCTTCAAAGCAATATCTTGAGCACTATCGACACAGTCAAATTGACTATCACCAGAGCCAATGCAGACACTTCCATAATCGGAGTGCTGCAACCATAAGCGCACCTCACCCTCAAACAGCTCGAGGCGGACATGCAGATCAAAGCTATCAAAAACTCTCTGGGCCGCGCTCACGGCCACATGCAGACTCTCTGGAGCGAGAGTGCGCTCGACCCAAAGCTTGTTCAATGCGGCAATATCGCCTTTCTGCAAGCCATTTACCAACTGACAAGCAAAATCATTTTGTTCAACAGTAAGTCGACTGGCTGTTTTTAAGATACGCAATTCAGTGAAAAATCGAGATTGCTTCTGTCTGCGCTCATTGTCGTGAGGTAATTTTCCTAGAGCTGGTGCAGTATATTTGCCTGACTGAGAGTCTAATACTTTTAGGGTGGTATCTGTGGGTGTCATCACTAAGTTCTCCATGTTGAGAACAGTGTATTGTCAATTTGTGACTAAGTTATGACTGCAAAAACTCACTTTGTTTGCAAAAACTGATCTAGATCACTGTCTTTCAAGTCACCATTAGATGCGTATATCAGCTCGCCCTTATTCTTCACTTGATGATATTTTGGATTAAGCGCCATCATCGCTGGTGTTACCTTAACTTTTTTAATAGAACTCACCGTCAGCCTGGGCGTTGGATATCCTTCTTTGACCCAAACATCGCTGAGCGGAAGGAACTCTGAAACCGGCGCACCGCACATCAAACAGATAGTTTTTACAAGGGGCTTAGTCAAGGCTATATCTTTAGATAGGGCCACTTTTTCATAGGAGCTCTCGTCAACTTCTTGACACTTTAGTTCAATGCAGTCTTTTCCTAAGACTTTCGTCTCACCCAATTTAGTAACTTTGCCATAATGATTTTCGCCAATGCGGCGATTACAGTGGTCTAGCATCAATTCGCCAATAGAGGTTTTATAGTAATTCCGACTCTCTTCATTGAGAAGAACTATTTGCTCATAGTTTGGTGGCGCAATTATATATTTAACAATGCCGGTATCACCGACAACGCGATCATTAGTCATAGTGAGCTTAAAGCGCGGGAAACAATCGGTTTTCACCATGATCTCATAGGCCTCACCCGAGCGCAAAGGCTGTTGAGCGGGCAATTTCATAGCACTAAATGTAGTGTCATATCTGAATGGATGACTGCTTAAATATTGCAGCCGATTCTGTGCCTCTATTGCTATTTTTGCACTGCCTATGCGGCGATTGAGAACCAGCACTCCGCGAGCCGCATCGCTTCGCTGCGGAAACTTTCGCAGAATCGCCAGACAAGTTTGCTCGGCCTTACTCTTGTCTCCACAAAGACTATAAGTCTCAGCCAAGTGGTAATAGAGTGAATAATAGCTTTCTCCTTTGCCTTCAACGTCTTTAACGAGCTTCTCCAAGGCATGCAAGGCTGGCCGAGGAAAGCCACTCTGACGCAAAACCAGCGAGCGGCGCAATACCAGGGCAGGGCAGTTCGGATACTTCTTCAGTAATTTATCCCAAAGAGCAATGGCCTGGCTCCATTTCTTGTCCTCAGCCAGAATCTCAGCATTATCAAAAATTGACAAATCATCACTTTCGTCAAGGTAAGAACTGCGCCCATTGACGTCCGAAGGTGTAAAACGAGGCCTTTCTGGCTTAGTTTTTGCCGTTGGCAAGGTGGCCGGACTTGCCGGCGCTGGAGCAGCTTGAACCAAGCTAACCTGTAGCGGCGCAAGCAGTAGCAAAAAGGCTACAGCTGTAGCCATTCTCCTTAAATCGAGCCGAAAAAAGCTGAGACCGCCAAAAGAAGTAAACATTAACTATTCTCTCCGACAGGCGCAGGTCCGGGTCTATATGCCCAATCTAAACATATATCCGCAACACATAGTTTTCTTACCCTCTATTAGCCTATGATGAACTCAGATCGGGCCATTAAGATCGGCTGAGTTCTTAAAGTTACAAGTAAGTGCTGCGCTAATCACCTCTTCTGGTGTCCTAAGCGTGGTAAAAAATTGAAACCTCACATACTTGCGTTATTAGAATCAGACGAAAACTCCAACCAGGTAGTAGAAAGCCTGAGGGACATAGATCAACGCACCACTGTGTGCAAGAAATTCACGAAAGCAATCAAAATCTTAGAAGAAAAAAGCTGCGCATTGATAATTTCCGATGTTCATCTCGAAAATGGTGGCAATGTCTTTGACTTTCTCAGATGGGCCAAGGCCAATCCAAGGACAAAAGACACCCCTTTTGTGCTTCTCAGTTGCAAGCCCACAAAAATGGCGAAGTACGTAGAAGACGGTGTTAGGACAACAGCCAGGCTACTCGGTGCCGATCTATACCTGACCTACGAGAATTTTGATCCGGTGAGCTTTCGCAACCAAATCGAACCGCTCTTGCTAGTCGATGGGCAAAAACAAAAAACAACAAGAAAGACTATGAGTGTAAACATCAACAACGATCAGTCGAACTACCACAAAGAAAATGAGTGAGAGAAATGGCAGCCAAAGTTTTAGTAACCATGGAACACGAAAAAGAGCGAAATCAAATCGCCGTCTGCCTGGAACGGGTTGGACACGAAGTAACCAAAGTAGACACCTTTCACAATGCTATGGAAATTCTAAGAAGCAAAGACTTTGATTTGATTGTCTCAGATGTACACCTGCAAAATGGTGGCAGTGTCTTTGACTTTTTACGCTGGGTAAAGGGCGATCCCCACATGCACGCTACTCCATTTGTTTGCTTTAGTGCCGAACCACCAGAAGTTGGTAAGTACCTTGCCGACGGCGTGCGCACAGCTGCCCGCTCCCTTGGCGCCGCGCGTTATATAAGCATGGAAAGCTTTGATGAAAAGCTCTTTCTCCATGAAATTGAGTGGCTCATACCAGAAGAGAAAGTAGGCAGCTATTATAGCGGCAGCGACGGCTCGGCTGAAAAGGTCAAAGCCGAGCACTAGGCCTCAATATTGGCTCGAGATAAGGCGACCATGAACTTTTCTCTGATTATCAGAAGCTGAATAAGAACTAAAATATGTAGCCGGTTGGCTCAGTGATGCACCCGTATAAGTGCTCACCAACTGAGCTTGAACATTTTGCATGTCATGGCCATTGGCTTCACGACCAGCACCACCGCTAGTCAACCTACCGCTAAGATCAGAATTAGTCAGTCTGGCAGCGGTTACCTGAGAAGCTTTCAGCTCCTGCGCTCTTTGCTCTTGCACCCGTTGAGCAGCGCGCATTTCCGCATAGCTAAACACTTTTGGCTTAGTGTAATGATATTGCTTACTTGATTGTTCCTGACCGGGTTGACGAAAGACCAGAACACCCGGCTTTGCTGCCGTAATTGGCGTCCAGTTAAAGCGTCGCAAACCAGGATTGCGCTTGACTAAATCTTGCTCCCAGCCCTTTACTGTAACGCTGCCATGAACACAATAAACCGAACCAGTGACACGACCTGGGTTCTTTTGGGTAGTCTCAACACTCCTGGCTTGAGCGGCATCTGCGCCAATCACGGTGGTAAGAATAATTAAGGCAAGGGCAATCTTGGAGAGCATCGAAGTTTTCCTTCTGGTCTTGGTGGGAGTATCTTGTTATATAC
>CAJXZK010000157.1 GCA_913063055.1 uncultured bacterium | reverse complement strand
GTAGATTCAATGCGTTTTGCTCCGCGCTCAATGAATTTTGAAAAATGAGCCAGGGCATAATATTGGCCGCTGTGAGTTACTACTTTGGTTGTTGAGTTAATAGTCACTAGACCGCCGCAAGGGAATGGTCCGATGTTTGGTTTGCCGTTTTGATCAAGAGCCAGGTTCCAGACAGTGATGCCGCGACACCAGTGAGTAAGATTGTTTGTGAAAGTTTTTGCCCATTTGATGTAATCGCTATGATAGTTGGGGTCTGTATAGTCTGGGCCGCCTTCTGTCCAGTAGTGACTGACCTGGGGGTGAGCTTCATGCACTGTGCCAATGCGCCAGACGTCGCCGACATAACCATGCCAGGCAATGGCCGAGGCGTATTTGGCTAGAGCGGGAGTTTCTAGCGATGCCACAGCGCGGCCCCACAAGTTGTAGTTGTGGTCGATAATCCAAATTTGTGTCTCTAGACCAAGCTTTTCAAAGAGTGGCCCCAGGTGGAAGCTAACGAAGTCGACTTCATACTCTTGGGGCCAGAGACAAGCTGGCATTAGGCCATCTTGATCGGTATCAACTTCATTTTGCACGGTGATGGCATAGATGTTGATTCCTTCAGATTTGTAGCTTTCAATAAATTTGACAAAGTAATTGGCATAGCTGCCAAAGTTTTTTCTTTGAAAACTACCACCAAGCATTGAGCCGTTAGATTTCATCCAGCCTGGAGGACTCCAGGGCGAGCCATAAAAGAGTAAGTCTGGGTTGAGAGCAAAAGCTTGACGCAAGCAAGGGAGAATGTATTTCTTGTCATGATCGATGGAGAAGCGTTTGAGCTCGGCATCGGGTGCGCCCTCATCATAGCTGTAGACATGAGTGGCATAATCGCTTGAGCCAATGCAGACTCGACAAAAGTTTAGACCTAGGCCCCCTTGCGAAGCAGGGCTAAAGAGATCACGAAATAATTCAGCCCTGTCATCTTCTGACAGTAAGTCAAAGTTGAAGCAGGCGGCATCGGTAAAGGCTCCACCGAAGCCAACAATTTCTTGAAAGCTTTTCTCTGGGTGAATCCTGATGACCTCCTCTGTGTTTACTCCAGAAAAGCGCCAGTAAACATCGACTGATTGCAACTCTAGGGCCCCTTGGGAATTCGTTTGCATCAAGCGCATAGGGCCGTAGTGCAGCAGGATTGGTCTTGGATTGCTAGGATTTCGATTATTTTTTCTCTTCAGCCATTGACTAGCGCGAGAGAGCATGAAGCCCAGCACTAGACCAATGACAATGAAAAACTTAGTAATACGTGTGTGCATATTGAGCACCTCGAATATCAATGAGAAGGGCCATACAAGTTGGCGGCAAAAAGCTTGACGCCAACTCATATGGGTGAGGGTTTATTGGTTAGAGTTCGGAGCCACCATTGGTAGTGTTATTGGTTGCACTGTGATGCCGTGCTCTAGCTTGTCTATCAGAGTGAAGAGCGCTGCGTGATCGCCCACTTCATACGATTTCAAGGTTTGACCGTCGATGACTACTGAGTGAACATAGGGGTGTTTTGTCCCAGCGGTAGAAACAACGGCAACAACATAGTAAATATGCTCGTTGATTATGAGCGGGCGCGGCTCTACTTTTTCGAATTGTGACCAGTCGGCATTCCAGTTGCCTTGCATCACTTGGATAATGGCTTGTCTAGGACCATTCAGAGCAATGTTAGGCACTATGTATTGTTTGCAATAACCGGAAGCGGCATCAAAGAAAAGTACCTTTGCCAGTTTGGCACTATCGTCACCTTTGGGTTCTAAGGTGATTACTTCTTGCCAGCCAAAGTTGCTGTCATAGACTTCGATGTAGGGTGCCTTGTTGAAATGCGGTTTGCCTGTGGTATCGGGTTCGCTGACACGCAGCTCATGCTCTTTTGTGATCATGCGCCCTTTCATGCCGCCATTCCATTTAGCATAGATCTCAGCATAGAGCCGAGCTAACTTAGTGGGGTAAAACGGCATGTTGGGATATTTCGCTTTAGCCGTAGCTGGGCTCATATCATTGACGATGCCAAAGCGATTGACGCTCATTACTCCAGCTAATTCTGGCAACATTACTCCTGTTAATGTTGGTCTGTAAGAAATGTAAGGGATGAGCATGACCAACGGATCGTGGTCTGTTTCTCTCCAGTAAAGTGCTTCTTGTTGTTCGCTAAAAGGGTTGTGTACAGCAAATGCAGCCTGCACTACCCAGCTTTTGGGGCCAGCCAAGAAGAAGCCGTCATAACCTTCGGCAATTTTACCTCTCATGTTGACCTGAGTCGGATCGACGGTGGCGACATTTATAATAGTGTCACCAAGAAAGTTGTACCAAATGCCATCGGCTGCTCCTTTTAGGTGAATGGCACCTTCCCAGCATTGGTTACCTTGTGAGTCACAAGGTGCCATATGCGGTTCAGAGACATAGGTTCTGGTGTCGCCATTGAGGTTTTGCAAATAACCTAGAGCGGTAGCTTGAGGCAGCATGCGGAAATTCTTCTTTTCAGCATTGGGCAGGGTTCTGATCACTTCAGGATCAAGCACTTCTGCCATGGTCCATTCTGTGACATCTTGATTGCTTGAATCTAGCCATGAGAATGCTGCAACAAATAGTGCAATGCCCCAAACCGTGAGATGGACTGTGGCTTTTGTTTTGCTACCCCAATTGCTGACTTTCCCTTGTATTAAAAAGGCGCTACTGAGAATAATGGCTGCAGTTGCAGGGCCCCACTGCATCACATATTGCCAGGCTGTGATTGTATAGGTATGTATAAATGGCAGGGCGTAGATTGCGATAGCCGTATAGAGGCCGGTATAGGCTATTGCTGAGGCCAGGCCGGCAAAGAAACCCCATCTTTTGCTGCCGTAGATAAAAGCTAATATTGCCGTGATCCAGCCTAGGCCTGGTTGGAAGAACGGCAAAGTGACGAGGAAAGTGATGAGGAGAATTCTGGCTGAGAGGCGCCAGAAATTGGGCTCTTTCAGATCGCCGTCTGAAATTGTTTCCGTTGGTTTGCGAAAATACTTGAGCATAAATAGACCTATTTAGGTTTGTTTGGTTGTTGATTTAGGTAGGGGAAGCTGAATTTGACTCGCTCCCCTGCTTTGATGGTGCCAATTAAGTGGCATTCCACAGTTTTTATTTCTACGGTGCCAGTTAACGATTTTTCTTTGGGGCCAAGCACCAGACGATTTGGTCCTTGGCTAACAACCTCTAGGTTGCCCTGGGCAATAAATTCGACGGCAGCGCCGTTTTCTTTTTCTGCCTGGGAGAGGTGGCTGATGTCGAAAGTGATTTGCCCCGATGATGGCAATACCACTTCGAACGAAGCTGTTTCATTTGATTGCCGCGCTTCAAAGCCGTTTGCGACCGAACCGTCCGAATTGCGGTGGCGGATGGTTATGTACATCCAAATCTCCTGATTAAAGTTCTTGTTTGCCCGTTAGCTCTTATCTGCGGTATCCCCGATGATCGCGCCAGTAACCATCACCACGATGGTGGTAAGGGTAGACTGGGCGGTAGTTATAGTTGTAGTTATAGGGACGGGCGGGACGATAGCCATCGTAGTAGCCGTCGCTTACACCGATATAGCCACCTCTTACTGCACAGCCATTAAGGGTAAGCAGACCTAAAAAAGCAAATGCTGCTAAAAGAATGCGTAAGACTTTGGCGAAGTTTTTGGTTTTCATAAAATTCTCCTGAAATTTGTTTATTTTGTTTTTGATTGAAGGGGCATTGGCCGGTTAAAACATGCGCCCGGGCCGAATGCGGATATTGAGCATGAAGCTAATCGGATTTGAGCCGTAAATTGCTTCAAGCTCGGAAGGCACTACATAGCCAGTTACATCGAAGCCGAGCCCTACACGCAACGCTGAAGAAGCGTAGACATCGCGAGCATAGCCAGCTGTTAAGGCACAAACGGTGCTATTGGCATTGCTGTCGTTGGTGGCAACCAGGCTGTGCTCATGTCCCGAGAGTTCATGCTCTAGCCCTGGTCTGCCGTAGATGTTCATATCTGTCAGTCCAGGCTTATTGACACATTCGCCTCTGCCGTAAAGGTAGTTACGATCAAGAAAATTGATTGTTCCTTCCAGTAGACCACCGCTCAAAGTGCCATGAGCCTCTTGATTGTGACCAACTACGGCAGATACTGCTGTATAGCCGCCATCGAAGCGTTTGGAGTATTGAGCAAAAACGGTATAGCGTTCCATGTCACCGGGGTGGAGCACTTCGGCGTTATGCACTGCTGCATAGGAGGCTCCCAGTACCCAGTTCTCATTGGCAGCGTATTGGGCGCGAATGGAATAGCTGTCAAAGCCACCACTTGCGATGATGTAGCGATTTTCGCCTGGTTCTTGGCCGCGAAAGACCGAGGCACCAAGACGCAATTTACCAACATCAACACCGGCACTGAAGACGCCGTTAGTGATGTGGCCAGCGTCCATACAGTGGTGGCAGAGGGGCACGGCTGGATTTTCTAAGGCGGAGGCTCGGTGCATAAAGGCTGTGGGGCCTTCTTCACGGTCGCCTGGGAGGCCGAAGTAGAGGTAATAGCGAAAGTTTTCCGAGAGCTTTTGTGTAAAAGCTATGGATAGCTCTGAGAAGAGATTGTGAGGATGCTGAGCATCGACAATCTCACGCCCGCGATAGGTTTCTCCTGTTTGAAAAAGTTGTGGCACGCCGCCAGGTGGCGTAGTGAAGGGTTCAGCGGTAAGCATGGCGCGGAACTGGAAAGCTGAGTTGTCCCATACCGGTACTTCGCATGAGGCCATGAGCCAGTTTTGTGACTGCAAAGCCGATACACCACGAGGGCCGCCTTGGCTATTGAAGCTAACTTTCAATTCAGCGTGGGCCATACAATTGGCCTTATCTTCAAAGAGATTGAAATGCCACATGTAAGCAGGGCTATCGGCGGGTATCAGGCTAGTGCCTGAGCCAATGGCGTTCATGCGTTGATAGGGGCCGCCAAAGTTGGAGGGCATTGGTTCGGCTTTTAAGTAATCACCATCAGCAGTTTCGTGCTGGTGCTGATGTTGATGCCCAGGCATGCTGCTCATGTCGTGACCTAGTTCTTTGTCCTCGCTGCTTATCCCTTGCTTCGGGAGCGAAGAACAGCCAGCTAAGGCAAAGAGCAAGCTGATGAAACAGACTGAAAATAGCTTGTTCATTCTTTTTTCCTCAGAGTGCAAAAAAGATTTAGCCGCTGACTAGCCAGCCCAGAAAAAGAACGCCAGCTGCAAAGGCAAGCGGCACCACAGCGAATCCAAGCATTGTGGGAGGTTGGCGCCAGGGTTGGCGTCTTGCGGGTTTATTAGTAGTTGGTTTCATGTTTATTTCCTAAGAGTAGCTTGGTGCCAGGCTAGACCTAGCACCAAGACAAAGTTAGAGCCTTGAATCAACTAGTTGGCTTCAGGCTCTGTTGTTTTCTTCTGTTTCAGAAGTCAAAATCCCAGTATTGCAGGCAGTTTTGCCAGTATGGGAAGTTTTGCATCAGCCAGGTTTTGGCTAAGTTCTCGGCGCGATCATGGGCTTGTTTATCGTGGTATTGATCGGGTTGGCTCTCGCACAGCTCGTGTCTCAACGGTACCCAGGGAGTGTGATAAAGCGCGTCTTTGCCGTCCATGACCAACACTCGCAGCTCTTTGTTGTTGTGAGCCACTTCGAAGATGGTGGTAAAGCGCCGACGTAGTGCGAAGAATGCTCGCGTGCCGCAGAAATCGGAGCAGATGTAGATATCGGCACGATTGCGACCATTGTTGTCGGTCAGTTCTTGCCAGTGCGGATGATCGCTTTGTTTTACCTGCCAACCTTCGGGCAAGTTAACTTCGCAAGTGTATTTGTTAGCAGGGCCAACTCGTTCGATTCCCCAGGTAGCTAAATCGCACCAGGTGGCATATCTGATCTCGTTTGGCAGTCTTGCTAAGTTATTAAAGTTTTTCATGTTTTGTTCTCTCGTGATTGAATGAAGATTGGATTTTTCATGACCGCGCTCCCTGGCAGCCACGAAGGTATTGCCATGCCACCACATCCAGTGACAGCAGTAGAGCTTCCCTTAGGTAGTTCAAATCTCCGCAGCACAGGCGCGGAGATTTTGATGCTAAATAGAGCTATGGATTGTTTTGCGGTGAAGAAATTGCTCGAATGGAAGAAGATGTAAAGTGGATATATCTGAACCTAACACCCTCTTCTTTGCTACAGAAAGAGAAACTCTTACTCATTTGCTTACTTTCTGCATTTCTGTATGTGTCCAGCTAGCGAGCGGGGGACGATTCTGCTAATGGCTGCGAGACACTTGTCACTGTTGCCGACTTGCCCAGTTTTTCTTCTGCAAATTTGAGATCGGTAAACAGGCCATCTAGTTCAGCTGGAAGCATATCTTTGAAGTAGGGACGATGGCGACCAGCTAGAAGTAGCAGGGCTTTTACACCTATACTGCGAGCTTGACTGAGAGCTTCGTTGCTCAAGAGTCCATGCTTTTCCAATGCTTCAATGGCAGACATGTAGCCAGACATAATCATTTGCCATTTTTCTCGCCGGGTCATGCTGAATTTGAATGAGCCATAGAGAGGGGCTGGTGGGCTGATGACAATGCGGTCGTGATTGTCTGGCAAGACAATGCCGTCCATTCTCAGGCTTTCGCGGTCATGGCTGATGATGCCATAGACTTTGTCGATAAGCTGATGTAGTGGGCTTTTATCTTCACCGACATTGACGACAATCAGGTATGAATTTTCCATGGGGAAGAGTGCTTGTGGTACCGAGATTGGGCAGCGACCTTCTGGGCCCAAGCCGCCGTCAATGAGCAGGTGCTCTTCACCGCTGTCACTTTTCCAGGCCACGGGGTCAAGCAAGATTGGTACGGCACAAGTGGCTCGCACGGCCATTCCAATTGCAATTGGTTTCTGCGCCGCTTTAAGTAATTTACCGTCTTCCTGTTCCTGCCAGATTCCGTCTTTGGTAAATATTACTTTGCGTTGATGCGACAAGGCGACAGTGCAAAAGAGACCAGGCCATTCTTTGATGCGATCATCGAAGTATTGGCCCATAAGGTTGGCATCAAGGGCACCTACCAATGGCGGTGGATCAACATCTTTGGGTTCTCGCAAGGCCTGGGTGAGGAATGTCACCAGGGAGACCCGCCGGGTCACTAGTTTGTTGAAGTCAGTGTCTAGCACTTGCATCAGTAGCTGAGTGACGTCGGGGTTGGCACATATCAGGGCCGCGGGGATGGAACCGCCGCTCACTCCTGTAATCGAACGAAATTGGCGAAAGTTAGCCTGGGCTAGAGCGAGTAAAACTCCTGTGCCAAATAGAATTGCTCTTGAGCCGCCGGTGCCGATGAGAAGATTGATGTCTTGGCTTTCAGGGCCCTTATTGTCTTCTGAGTTCATGGAATTTCTCCTGGTTTCGCTACTGCTGCGGTGTTGGCTTCAGGCTTTGCCTTTGAAACCCCGGGAATTACTTTGGGTACTTTGCCAATGAAGAAGTCGGTGATTAGTGGCCGACTGGGGTCCATCGCGTAAGAGCTGAGGTCGACTTTGCCGGCTACTTGGACAGCTTTGATAGTGGCCATGTCGTTCAGCGGGTGCAGGGCATACATAGCTGGATCGCTTATTCCTGCGGCTTGCATGGTTACTACTACTGAGTTGGTGTAGAAGTTACCGTAGGTTGAGCGCGCTGGTTGACTGAAAATCCATTGCGCTGCTTTAGCTACAATTTCTGGCTTGCGTGAGTGGGCAACTGTGGTGGCACCACCAAGTTTGTTGCGTACAGCAGCTGTATCAACAGTGGTTTCTGGCCAGAGTGAGTTGACAGCGATGCCATCTTGGCGAAACTCATCAGCGAAGCCCATTGTCAGCATGCTCATGGCATATTTAGTCAAAGTGTAAGTAAACTGGAACCATTCTGGATCAAGGTTTAGTGGTGGTGAGATGTTGAGAATGTGCGGGTTTGAGCTCTTTCTCAAATAGGGCAAGGCATATTTGATCACCATGAATGGTCCGCGGGTGTTGACCGCATGCATGAGGTCAAACAGTTTCATCTCAGTTGACTCAATGCCGGTGAGGCTAAGCACTCCAGCGTTGTTGATGACTATGTCTATTCCACCGAAAGTTTCGACAGTTTTGGCAATTGCAGCTTTTACTTGTGCTTCATCACGCACGTCAACTTGAAGAGCAAGAGATTCACCACCAGCTGCGATCACTTCTGCTGCTGCGGTGAAGATAGTGCCTGATACTTCAGCGCGTTCCTCTACAGTTTTGCCTGTAATTACTATTTTGCAGCCATGCTTTGCTAATTCAAGGGCAATGGCTAGACCGATGCCGCGTGAGGCACCATTGATAAATGCTACTTTGCCTTTCAGGCTTGTTTCGTTAGTGTCCATTTTTTCCGTCCTAGCAGATTTTGCTGAGGTTAAGGTGATGCCGTGTTGCAGGCGGTTGAGACTGGTTGAAAGTCTCGTTAATTGGTGTTTTCTTTTGTTGGGCTTTAAAAAATGCCGAGTGTTTCCTGAGCTCCATGACTGGAGAACAAGAACTAGTTATATGGAGCCAAGCGATTGGTTTTTATTGACGCCCCTAGGCAAATGAGAAAGAAAAACACTCTTCAATATGCCTAAGGCTAAGGCTAATTGACAACTGGGGATTGGCTTAAATAGAGCTGTTTAGCTAATTACTCTCACATGTTATGTGATTACAAATGACAGTGGTGTTAGTGTCTCTATTGAGTGAGACGAAGCGTCACTATGAAAAGAAATGTGTGGAGCTTTGCCTTGTCAGGACGTGTTGGTAGTTACAAGAGTCTCGTGCGCTCTTATTCAAAGCGGCCTGTTCGACTCTAGAAGCCCTTGCGATCGATGTCTTGCATCAGTCCATCGAGTGAACTGTTTTCGTCGCTGCCACGCAGTACATCTTTGTCGTTAGGGGCCCGCTTGGCGCCTGCTGGTGCCTGAAAGTCACTAGGGGGTAAGTTCACTTTGGTGATCTTTTTTGTTTGCAGCATGAATTGTTTTTTCTTGCCTTTGCGCTCTATTAGCAGTGAAAGCGGCAAGTCGCCCAAGGCAGGAAAATTATACTGTTGTCTGACGAAGGCAAGCACTTGTGGTGGGTAGGGCAGGTCTTTGGTCGTCAGCAGTTTGGCGTCAAAGAGTGTGTCTATGCCTTTCTCGACCTTCTCCGCTTTGTTCAACTTCTTCATTTTAAATGAGCGACACTGGAGTCCAAGAATGTTCTCTTTAGGGCCTTCATCAAAGGGAATACGAGGAAAGGAGAAGCCCCAAAATATGATGGAAATACGGAGCATGTGGCCCTCGTATTTGTTCAACGGCGTTTCGAAAATTCGATTGGTTTTAGCATTATATATTTGTACTTTCCATTCTGGAGCGTGGGCCATAATGCTCACACCATTGGCCGGATTGGACCAGCGAAAGCCATCTTTCCCGAATGAAAATATGGTTCCTGCTCCGTAGATCTGGCTGTCTTGTTCCAGGCGCAAGCAATCCATCGACTGGGCTGATGGTGCTGCCACAGCCATTAAGGACGCTACTATTGCTAAGCTCAAAGTTGCTGTTCTGCAGTAATTGTTCATCGGTTGTGAGCGCTTATGAGCTATTAGTATTTGTTAGCTATGAGTTTAAGGCGGCTGTAAACAGCCCTAGCCTCTGAGCAAGATCGCTTTCTTCTATGGCGGCAAAAGAGAGAATGAACTCCAGATCCCGTGCAACTCCAGCATAATAGCTGCGGGTGCTTGTCATTGGTAGTTGACTCGAAGCAATTGCTTGCTCGATTTTAACAGCCTCATAGTGATTGTTTAAGCGCACAAGCAAGCCCAGGCCGGCACTTTCTGGTGCAATATAGGCTGTGTCTAAGGCCTTCGCTAGAAGAGTCAATAAATTTTGTCGGCGCAGCGCATAGCGAGAGCGTTGCTTTCTGATTAGTTTTTCCAGATGACCCTCGTTGATAAAATCGGCAAGGGCCGCCTGCTCAACTAAAGAAACGTCTCTTTCTACAAGACCTTTAGCTGCTGTGAGCGGTTCAACCAGGGGGTCAGGAACTACCATGAAACCTATTCTAGACACTGGTGCCATGGCATTCCATAAACAGGAAAGATAGATTGTGCGGTCGTTGCTATCCATGCCTTGTAGTGATGGAAGCGGGCGACCGTCATAGCGAAATTCGCTATCATAGTCGTCTTCGATAATATAGGCCTGATTTTTAGCAGCATATTCTAAAAGTTGCTTGCGCCTATTCATTGACATCACTGCCCCGGTTGGAGCTTGGTGTGATGGTGTGACGTAAATCAAGCGTGGAGCTGTTTTAAGCTCATGCAACTGTTCTACGATCAGGCCTTGGTTATCTACACCAATTTGAGCTATTTGGGCACCATTGGCTAAAAATTGTTCTCTTGCGGCAGAGAAGCCAGGCTCTTCCATGGCTACTAGATCGCCGTCATTGAGAAGCAATCTAGCGAGCAAGTCGAGGCGTAAATTTCGTGATGCAAAAGTAATTAGACGATCTTGACTGACCTTCACGGCGCGGGCTCTAGTCAGATAGGAGGCGTAGGCCTCGCGTAGAGGCTGATAACCAAAGGGTTCTGGTGCGTATTGAGATTCTTCTTTTGAGGCCGCATGGCAGTGTCGAACTAGAAGCTCACGCCAAGTGCTCAGTGGTAATTCGCGCAAGAGGGGGCCGACATAGGCAGTCTTGGCAGTAATTATCCCAGCGTCAAATCGTTCTTTTAGTCTATTGCCAAACTGAGATAGATGAACGGTTTTGTGCACTTTGTCGCGAGGCGGTAGCTCTTCTGACTGGCCAGGAAGGTGTGGACATACGCGTGTGCCTGAGCCCATCTCGGTGACAACATAACCTTGAGCCGAAAGTTCATCAATTGCTCTGGCGGCAGTTGAGCGTGAGATGTCTAAGGCTTTAGCAATGTCACGCACTGAGGGCAGAATTACCCCTGGGCTAACTAGTTTTTCAATAATCGCTTCTTTCAGTGCTTCGGCAATTTGTCTTGATGCCGGAACGCCTGAGTTTGGGTCTAGAGCTAAATCTAGTCTATCAATTTGCATCGTTGCTACGACCTGATTGTTTCTGGAGAGCTAAGGCAAAAGACTTGACGACGTTGTCGATACTGTTTTGGTCGACTGAGGCGAAGGGCACTATGTACTGGCCACTCTTTGTTGTGCTGGCGTAGTATGGTTTGGTGCTCATTAGATTGAAGCCGCTTTGCTGGGCTGCTTGTTCGATGGCGCTGTCGAAAAAATTTGCTTGGAAGTTCAGTATCAGATGGGTGCCACCGCCGTCTGTTAGTGGCTCAACCATATCTTTGAGATAGCGTGTAATCGCTAAGATTAGCGATTGCCTGCGGAAGGCAAGCACTCGCTGGGTTTGTTTGAGGTGCTTTTCTAAGTAGCCGTCGTTTATAAAGTCTATGAGGGCTAATTGTTCCAGCAGTGGTAGGTGTCTTTCTAAATAGCTTTTGCCTAACGCTCCGATGTTTACCAGGCAATCAGGAAACACGACAAAACTTAGACGCAGCGATTGATATAAAACTTTCCAAAAGGATGCCATATAGATGACGCAGTCGTACTGGTCTAAGGCTTTTATCGAAGGCAATATTGGTCGGCCATAACGAAATTCGTTGTCAAAGTCATCTTCGATAATGAAGGCGCCAGTGGCGGCGGCATACTCTAGAAGTTCATGTCGGCGAGGCATGCTCATCACATGGCCGAGGGGGTCCTGGTGTGAGGGCGAGACATAAATTAGTTTGGGAGGCTTTGGCAAGCGCCTCAAGGCTGCTACTGATAAACCTTCTGTATCGACGGGAATGGGGGTGATCTTTACGCCCATCGATTCAAGTGTATTTCTGTTTTCTGGATAGCCGGGTTCTTCGTAGGCAACTATGTCGTCTGGGTTGAGCAGCAGGCGGCCGATTAGCTCCAGGCGTAATTGTTTAGAACCGAAGATGCAGACGTTCTGAGGGCCACTTGAAATTGAACGGCGACGTAATACATAAGCTGCTATAGCTTCACGGAGCTTTTCCAGGCCGAGGGGGTCAATCATTTCAGCTACTTGCTCTTCGCGACTGACATCGCAGTGCTTTATCATCAGCGTTTTCCAGTCGCGCATAGGTGAAAGTTCAATTGGTGTGCCGCCGTATTCTAGGGCCGGAACGTGCACATGTTCAGTCGCTTGTCTCTTGCCCACTGCAAAAATTGTGCGGCCCCGATCTGAGAGTGGAAGGGGCTTGAAACTTACTGGACGGTTAGCTGCTGATAAGAAAGCTGGTGCTAGCTCACCCAGGTCGCCGGGCAAGGTGCTAGCCACGAAGGTTCCTGAGCCAGAATGGGCTACTACCAGGCCCTGAGTCTTTAAATCTTCGTAGGCCTTGAGAATAGTAGAGCGCGATAGTTTCAAAGTTTCGGAAAGCTCTCTAATTGAGGGCATTGGCTCTCCGAGTTTGAGGCGACCTTCCATAATAGCTTTGCGCAGGGCGTCCGAGAGGCGCCTGTAAAGGGCCACATTGGACTTATATTCTAGGTATATAGCAATTGCCACGGCAGGCCTTATATCTGGTTTGCTAACACGATAGCAGATAGTTCTCAATCAACAAAGCGATAAAGCTGGGCGGGCTTGCGACCAGTTTTCTGCCATTCTTTGCTGGGCTCAACAATGCCCTGTTGTAAGATTTTGCGTCTGAAATTTCGCTTGTCGAGGTTTGCACCAAGAATAGCTTCGTGAACTAGTTGCAGTTCTGTTAGGGTAAATTTTTCTGGCAAGAGCTCAAAGCCAACATTGCTGTAATCAAGTTTGTTACGCAGTCTTTGTTGGGCGTATTCAATTATGTTTTGATGGTCAAAAGCTACGGGTGGCAGCTTATTTAGAGCAAACCAGGCGGCGTCGGCAGCATCGGTGCCTGACCGGAGAATATGGCTATTGGCGACCAGGGCGTAATAAGCCACAGTTATGACTCGACCGCGGGGATCGCGATTGGGTTCTCCAAATGTATAGAGCTGTTCAAGAAAAACTTTTTCTACGCCGGTTTCTTCTCGCAGTTCTCTGTGAGCGGCCTCATCTACTGATTCGTTTTCGAGGACAAAACCACCAGGCAAAGCGTAGCTGCCCCTAAATGGTTCGGCCAGGCGTCGAATTAAAAGCACATGTAGTTGTCGCTCTAGGATAGTGAAGAGCACTATGTCGACTGTGATTTGAAGTTTCGTCATTGCGTTTTCATGATGCTCTTTTTAGAACAATACTAAATTTAGGACACCACTAAATTGGCTTTTTCACGGGCAAGGCCAATGGTAGCATCAGTGCCAGAATTGAATTCCAGGTAGTCAGATTCCATTCCGTCAGAAAAGATTACTCCGCCGCAGGGCATTTGCGACTCCAATTTTAGTGGTTCACTTTGTTTAATTGTGCCCACTACAATTGCTGCTTGTGAATGGAGGCTGACGAATGGCTCGCGCACAACAAATAGCAATCGTTCTTCTTCCCATGACATAGGCTGGGGCTTAATTGGCTGGCCACCAAGATAAGAAATGATGCCGCTTGCCTCATTGAAAACTGAAGACATCCAGCCTGTGCTGCCCGCTCCAGTTGAGACGATTATTCCGCTAGAGGATTGATTTTCTTGACGCTGACCGTGAGCAATGTGATAGCGAGCTGATATGTGAGAACTTGCACCGATAAATAATCGTTGAAGGC
>CAJXZK010000156.1 GCA_913063055.1 uncultured bacterium | reverse complement strand
TTAATGATACGGCGACCACCGAGATCTACACCTCTCTATTCGTCGGCAGCGTCAGATGTGTATAAGAGACAGCTCGGACATACCGCTATGCTTCAACGAACGCAGCTCTTTTTTCAGGCTGGCAAGCTCGGCAGGCGTTCCCTTGTGATCTTTGAGAAGAGCATTGATTTCATCAATACGAACTGACTCTGTCACCGTGTTTGGGCGAGGATATTTAAGTGCACCATCTTTTTGGAAGTAAACAACGTCTTCTGGTTTGAGACCTTTTGACTGCAGCCACTCATTCATCTGCGCCTTGATACCACTCTTTTCATCATGCAGCATAGCATTGCGTTGAGCCAAACTAGCATCAGCAACTTCGCGCCCTTTAGGCGAGAGAACAGAGTAAGTATCTTTAAAACTAGCATCGATTGAATCAATTGACTGCCAGACATTGCCATCTTTGAAGAAGGTTCCAGGACCTCTTATAGCAACAATTTTACTAGCACCACCAAGAGTGGCATAGTTGTCAACGCCATCACCATCGATTAAGGTGCTTGCGATCTTGTATTTGCTAACCAGTGCTTCTTGTTCAACTTTCGACAGCTGCTTAAATCCAGGAGTTTCAACTGGGTTTACTGGCGTAGACCAATGTTCAATACCAGCGAGTTTAAACAGCTCACGCTGATCGGGAGTGAGAGCAACTTCCCAGCTACCATCAGCATTGCGAACTTTGGGCCAATCATTGACTTGAGCAATTGGTTTTAGTCTCGATACACCGTCTTCGCCAACCACTGTCATATCTTTCAATACTACAGCAAGCTCAGCATGGCGCTCTGCCGTGATAGTGCCCTTCTTAAGCAAATCATCAAGACCAGGCTTAACTTTGAAGTTAAGATAGAGATTACCCATAAATTCTGGTGGGGCAATCTGGTGCTCTTTGATAGCTTGAACAATACGGTCAACGCGCTCAGGTGGGAAGCCCTTGCGTGTTAGAGCCTCGTGGGCAGCCAGGGCACCATCAAGATGGTGAGTAAAGAAATTAGCCTCAGCTCCTTTTGGTGGCGGGAAGGCAAATTTGACAGAATCAGAATACATAGAAGCTAAGAGAGCGTCTTCTAGCTCGTCAGGCTTAAGGCCAGCCTTGCGGCCGACTTCTAAGACTTTGGCCATTTCGCCCTGGGTATGAATCCAATTCACTTCAGGGTCTGGATGCATACGATCGCCGACTCTATAAGAGGCGAAATGCTCTCTGATCTCCGACATATTGTCGAGTATGTTCTGTTTCTGTCTATCTGTCAGTGTCGTGTCAGTCATCAGGCTTTCATAAGCGCTGCTGGGCTTGCCATTGGCATCAATGGCACGAACATCTTTCAATTCACTGGCAACCAGAGCTAAAGACTTCTCTTTAGTCTCAGCTCTCTGAACAACAAACTTCTCTTTTACCTTTTCTTGGAACTCAAGAGGCCTGCCGTCGACTCCGGTATCAGCCTTGAATTTGACGTCGGCACCATCAACTCCGCGCTCAATTAGCAGCTTGTTATTCTTGACGTCATAGACCCTTTCATGACCATCCAAGCCAAAAGTTATACTGCGATCGCCCTGAGAGTAACTAAACGAGCCATCGCCTTGCACTTTGTACTCAGTAGATGTATAACCGGTGACCTTGCCATCTGCACCATAAGTCACCCAGCCAGACTCACCTTCTAGCTTCATCGAAGAACCGTTGGGCATGGTCGCTTCAGTTAGTTTGCCAGCAGAGTCGTATTTATATTGATAATGATCACCCTTAGCTGTCCAGGCATCACTAACACGATTGCTGTCACCGTCGTATTGCACGCGACCGCCTTCAGGAGTGAGCACTTGGGCATGGCCATCAACAGTTGTAAGGGCTAGTTGTCCATCGTTATTGACCTTAAGCTTGCCGTCTAACTCGGTGACCGTTCCGTCAGCTCTGGTCTGTACGGCTTTGCCTTCAGCGTTTACATCAATAACAGTGCCATTGTCGAAGGTGGCTTTCTGCACATGACCATCGTGATCATAGTCGTACTTAACACCGCTATTCTCTTTCCTCACTTCGCGCACATAGCCAAGCGCATCGGTGGTCACTTGCTCACCAGTGTTCTTGTCTTGCTTTATACGCGTGCCGTCGCTGCGCAATATTGACTTATCGCCACCTTCGGCTTGCCAGGTAACAGTACCGTCGGCATCAACTTTCATTTTGCCGTTGACTTCGTACTTGCCACCAGGGGCACTTGGATCTTTAACCTTCCACTTAACACCGTCTTCGCTGCTGAAGACAACACCATTAGGATAAGTGACCTTTTTGACATCACCTTCCAGAGAACCAGCACGGTGATAGTCCACGGACAATTTGCCTTCAGGAGTAACAACTTCAGATACGCGACCACTGCGATCTAGTTTAGGTGGGTGAACTTCAGAAGCGGCACTGGCAGCCTTAACTTCCACAGAACCCAATGGATTGGCATGGATTTCAGCACCGTCAGCATGGCGGAACACTGATGCAGTTCTACCCAGACCCTTAAAAGCCGCAGTGAAAGCACCAGCCATGGCACCGCCCGATAGACCACCCATCACAGCTTGTTGTGCCATGGCCTCTAAAGATTCGCCATCAACGCCACCACGCACACCACCTGATAGTGATCCTCCTAAGGCACCAGCTCCGGTATTGAGTGCATATTCACGCATAGAAGCTTTGAGGCCAGCACCGGCTTCAGTTTCAATGGCTTTGGCTAGATTAGCCTTAAGAATTTGCTGTATTTGTGGAACATCGGCAGCATCAGCAGCCACTTTCTCAGCAATTTTGGCAATGGCCTTATCGTCTACACCTTTGGCGCCGTTTGAAATAGCAACGGCCACTTGTTCCGCTAGCTCTTTTTTAATCGTGCCTTCAGCACCTTCTTTAAGAAGCTGTTTGCCACCTAGGACAGCGACATTATCAACTTCTGACATCACTGTTCTAGCAGCAGTCAATGCACTGCGCTCGCCAAGTTTAAGCATTTGAGCCGCTTGAGCTGGTCCAAGGAAAATAGTAGCAGCATCGATTGCACCAGTAGCGCTATCGCTCAGCACTTGGGCACTACCAAAGTCGTAGTCGGCACCAAGAATCGCTGACTTAGCACCAACCTTGAACATAGCACCACCCACACTAGTGGCAGCTAAGAGTGACAGACTGACACCACCGGTGAAAGCTGCACCGCCAACACCAGCCGCAATAATGGCCCCATCAACAATAGCATCAGCAGCGGCGCCTTCTGATTTTTTATAGAGTTCAAGCGACTTATAGAGATTTTCTTCGAACTGTTTACGACCTTCTGCAGGCATCTCTTGGTATGACTTGGAATATTCGCCCATGGCTTTCGAATACTGCTCAAGCTGGTCAGATGTCATCTCACTGGTGCCATCCCAGTGCTTGACCACGAATCGGCCAATGCCATCAGCACTCTCGTATACTTCAGAACGAGCTTCGTTATAGGCTTCGCGGGCAGTCTGAGGGCCACGCAAAGCCCTGGCAGCGTCAGTTTTGTCACTACCACCAAGTTCGTCCATGGCATCACCGAGAAGGTTAGAGCCATACTTCAATTCATAAGCATTTTTAGCCCCTTGCAATTGCTCGGGAGTAAAGCCACTAAGCACTTCTTTGATTTTGGCTTCGTCAGTGCCAGCACCAATCATGGCAGCCCGCAGCTCGTCTTCAGGCTTCATCTCGCCTTGCTGACGAGCAATATTTAGGGCTACTTCGCGCTCATCAGCAGACATGAAGCCGAGAGTCTTCTCAGGATTGGCTAGCAGTTCTTTCCAATCTTCAGGAGTAGCTCTATCTTTCTTCAGAGCTTCATAGACACCTTTCTCATCATCATCAAAGACGCCCTGATAAAGCTCTGCCTTTACGGCAAAAGGTATGCGACCAGTTTCGAGAAGGGGTTTAGCAAATTTATCGTATTCGTCTTGGTCAAGTGCTTTGTGAATGGCGGCATTAAACTTCTCTGCCAGAACTTTATCTTCAGGGGTTTGTGGGTTGCGCAAACGCTCACGAAGAGTCGGGTCTTTGCGGAAGCTTTCTTCGAGATCAGCTACAACTTTAGCTTCGTCAACATTGAAGTTAGTAGAATGCATCTCCAGCTTGGAGACAATGTCAGACTCTGGCTTCTCTCCTTTTGCTACCCTGTCAAGAATCCGCATAGCGGCGTCACGCTCAGAGCCAGCATCCATGGCATCAGCGACTTCAGCATCTAGCTTTTTCTTAAATTCGGGGTCTTCACGATAGCGTTTTTGCTCATCGGGAGTCATTTTTTCAAGGGCACGAATGATATTGTCTTCGTCGTTATTGAAGAAACCAGTTTCGTCTTTGATAGCATCAACTACCGAGCGCTGGGCCACTTTGCTCTCTTCGTAGGTGCCAGCCGCCATTTTCTTATCTAGCGCTTCACGGGCTCGCGCCATCTCCGACTCACTCAAATCGATAGCAAGAGTTGCTTCAACTTTCTTGCGGAACTCTGGATCGGACTTCAGTCTATCCCAATCTGCTTTGGGCATATCTTCAATCGTGCCAAGCACCTTGTTCATGCCATCATCAATGATGCCACCATGGGCAGCCAGCTTGGTAACAAGACTGCCATCCTTGCCGTTAGCAATGATGTCTTCCCACTTAGCAAGTTCGCGCTCATTTCCAGCATTGTCTAATGCAGTATGAACCTTATTGTAGTATTCAAGATTAGCTTTATCAGCGGGGTTCAGCGCAGATGCATCACCAGCGCCAGCGAGCTTTTGACCAGCCATATAAGACTGCCGCTCCGCGGCACTCATTTGGGCTAAGGAAGCCTCAATCGCCTCTTCATTATCACCCAAGATACTGGTGTTATCAGCAATCTTGGTGGAAACATCCAGCTTGCCCGATCTAACATAATCCATAGCACGGCTAGTATCGCTGTTGGTGCCATAAGTTGTTTCACCGCTATACTCATCGCTATAAGCCGAGCCGAAAGCTTGATTAACCTTCTGCTCACCGCCATTCTGTAAGAATTGCGCCCGCGCTTCAGGTGAAGCACCACGGAAAGCTTCTTGGAACATCTCCAAGTTTTGCGACTTCATGGCAATATCTGCTACGGCCAAAGTGTCGGCCGCAGTCATTTTATCCGTGCCCTTGAGATAGATGCTCAGCGCGTCTTTAGTTTCTTTAGGCAGATTTGAATCATTCTCTAGAACTTCGCGCAACGATTTACCATAGCGCTCTTGATAGGTCTTATCTAGAGCTTCGATTTGTTGCGAGTTCAAAGTAGAAATAGTATCGCGCAGATCTTTTTCACAGTTTGCATTAGAGCGAGCACCAATGCCCCACTCTTTATGCTCCTCAAGAGTAGCGTTGATGCGAGCAGCATCATCATTCTTACCTTCAGCCATTGCTGTAAGCTTGGTCAAATCGGATCCAGACAATTCGTCTTTCAACTCATCTTTCAAGCTATGGCCAGTTCGCGCTGTGAAAGCCGCATCAATAGCCTTAAGTTCTTCGGCAGTTTTACCTTTGAGCTGCTCTTCTATGGCTTTTTTGTCAGTACCAATGCCTAAGATGCCACCATTGGCAGCGTGATCAATTGCTTCGGCGGCACGCTCAGCTTTGCCACGGTCGACACCAGTAACTTTGTCTTTGGCGTTGAGGTAAGTAAGAGATTCAGTCAAGTCCTTGCCGCTCAATTTTGAGCGCAAGACTTCGTCGATATTTTTGCCATGTTTCTCTTTGTAGACATCGTTCAGCACTTTACGCTGGTCTTCATCGAGATTTTTCAAAACTTCTTTGGCCAGGGCCTCGTTAGCACCGAACCATTTACCCTGGGTAGCGTCGTAGAGCACATCTGCCTGTTTGCGCATGGCCTCCACATCGACAGGTTTCTTCACTGGCTCAGCCGGCACTTCAGGCTTAACTGTTGTTTGCTCCGCTGGCTTAACTGTTTGCTCTCCAGGCTTAACTGTAGTCTGTTCGGCCGGTTTGACTGTCTGCTCCCCAGGCTTAACTGTCTGTTCGGCTGGTTTGACTGTCTGCTCTGCGGGTTTAACGGCCGGCTGATCGGCTGGCTTAACTGCTGGTTTGCTGTGATCAGTTAGCTCAATCTGCTGCCCTGGTTTAATCTTGTCAGGGTCGGCAATACCGTTTTTCTTCACCACTTCAGCAACTGTGCCGTATAGACGCTTGCTATAGTCGTGGGAGCTCTCACCCTCGTTCTTGGGCAAGTGCTTCTCAACAATATGGCTGAGGGTATCGCCCTTCTTGACTTCATGCTTAACCGTCTCAGGCTTGGCGCCCTCGACCTTAGAAGTTGTCCCACCATTTCTGGCTGAGTCAAAAAGCTCTACCGCGTGTAATTCAGTCTTTCCTTTACTAACATTCTTGTCAGCGCTGCGCAGTATGGCTAAGCTATCCTTGCCAAGTAGCTCTGGAGCAAGACGTGTCTCTTTATCACCAGGCTTTTCGCCCTCTTTTGGCTTATCTTTAACGACGGTAGCTTTATCGTCTGCCAAAATCTTCAATCTGCCTGGTAAAGCGGGGTAGTAAAAGCACTCATCTATATACCCCAAAAGGGTGAATTTTTCCCAAGAACGACCAGCTTAGGCCAAAAGCCCCGAAGCCTTTGCCTAGTCTAACTATCCAGCCCGAAGGCGCGCCAAGATTGCAGCAAAAGCTAGAACTTAATCTTTCCAGTTAGAACTTTAACTTAGCGCACATAAGCAGCAAACGATTTAGCCAGAGACTGAGCACTAGCTGGTCGCTCCTCTCTGCGCACACTGAGCATACTCATGATCAGGGCCGAGAGCCAACCAGGAATATTGAGAGCTGGGTCAAAAGCAGGAGGAGTATCAGAAAATTTGCGCTTAAAAGTATCATAGGCACTATCGCCCTTAATCGGCGGAATGCCAGATAGGGTCTCGTAGAATAAACAACCCAACGAGTAAATATCAGAGCGCTTGTCTAAAGCTGTCCCCTGACACTGCTCCGGGCTCATGTAGAGAGGGCTGCCAAAAATTTCGCCCGTTTGAGTCAATTTCATAGCTGACTCGTCGTAGCTCTTAGCCAAGCCAAAATCGACAATTTTGGCAATGATGCGACTATCGCCTTTGAGCAGCATGACATTGCTTGGCTTAATGTCGCGGTGCAAAACATTCTTTTCGTGGGCATGAGCTAAGCCCAGACAAATGTCATAAAACAGAGGCAGGGCCTGAGTTATATCAATGCGCCCTTGACGTTGCACCAAATCGGCCATACTCTCGCCCTCGATATAATCCATGACGATATAAGCTTGACCATCTTGCGAAATACCAAAATCGTAGATAGTGAGCAAATTAGGGTGAGTCAAGTCGAAAGCGGCTTTAGCTTCCATCTGAAAGCGTTGCACCGACTTAGCATCAGAAGCGAGATTAGAATGCAAAACTTTTATAGCGACATTTTTATTCAAGAACTGATGTTTAGCTAAATAGACTGTGCTCATTCCGCCAGAGCCCAAGCGATCACTAACTTCGTATTTACCAGCAAAAATCGAACCTGGAGCGAAGCGGTCAGCAATACGAGAAAGTTCAGCTCCGTCATAAGGACAAGAAACCCAACCCTCAGGAAATTCTTTGGCACAAGAAAGACAAACCATCTTGTACTTCAAGCCTTCTTCCTGGGCCGCACTAAGCTCCGCAAGACTATGTTCAGTTTCTTGTTTCTCAAAGCCGATCTTGTCAATCTTACGAGCGCTATAAGCAAAGATGGCACCAACTTCAGCCGCCAGTGCAATAAAGGCCAATAAAAGTGCACTCGGCAAGTTTACTATTTCACGAATCACCGCCTGCTGTAAGGCCCAGCTGATTGGCACCATGCCGATAAAAGCTAAAATAGATAAGCGAAAGAATTTGCCACCAACCGTATCAATGGCAAGCAGTCTAGTAATTCCAAGGGTGGGACGGGAGAGGAAGATTGATATCTCTAGCAAGCAAAGAATGAGATAAGTAAGATACTTAAAGACAACACAACCTTGCATGGCACAGAAGCCATCAATGGCTCCGCTGGCACCAAAAACAAAAGATAGCACCAGAATGAGACTGGGTAGCCCCAATATCAAACTAAGAGATTGATAAATAAGGGGGCGAGTGGCTCCAACAAATTCTAAAGCTAGGGCAGTGAGGGCCACAAGCAAGAGACAAAACGACGTATCAACAGACAAAAGCCCAGGCAAAGTCAAATAGCCAGCATCCACCGGTTGATAAATTGGTAGCGCTAAGTTCCAGTCCTGTCCCAACAAATGCTCTAACCATAGCGCCGCACCAGCAATAGCACAAACAAGTAAAAGTGCGCGACTGACTAGCTGCACAACTTTATTGCTGGCATTAATTTTCATCACCACCGGTAGTGTCGCCAGCGTCAGCAAACAGAGCCAGAAGGCTGTAGGAAAGCTGGTCAACTGATCAAAAAACAAGCGTTTCAACACATCGAGCGAAAACACCCAACCAACAATTACCGACAAAGACAACAGCCCAGCGGCTATCAAACTCAAATCGGCCACTGAAGATATCCGGCGGACAGAACGCAAAGAAATGGCTGCGCTATCACCGCGATCGAATTTCTCGGTGCGGGAAATTACTTTGCTTGTTTGCAGCCCAGAGCGAACAGAGGCGGCATCAGCTATATTTCTTACATTGTTAGTTTGAACATCTGGAGATACGACAGTGGCCGCATCTTCAGCAGGGGAGCCGCTTACTACAGTCTTATCGTCTTCGCTACTCATATTGACAGCTACTTATTCTTAGCATTTTTCAAAGCACTTAAAATGGCAGACTTGTAGGTATCTTTTGTTTTTGGGCCGCCTAGCTCATGCATCAGTTTTTTCTTGCTGTCAAAAATCATTACCACCGGCACCATATCAACATCTTTGTAATAGCGAATGATGCCCAAGTCTTCGGCTGTTTTAATTGCTGCCTTACCAACATCAAGGGAAGAATCTATTTCAACCACAACAACGTCTTCACCAAGCTCTTCGCCCAGCTCTTTCATTATTGGTCTGACTTTTGTACACCAAGCCTTACAATGCTGATCGTAAACGAGCACAACTAAGGCTTTAGCAGCTCGGTCAATGCTACTTGTACTTGCAGAGGCCGGTTCGCTTGCTTGCGCTAGCACCAAAGGTGTAGACAGGGAAAAAGCCATGGCGCTAAGGCAGGAAAGTGCCAGAACCTCAGTATGCAAGAAGAATTTCGCTAGCATAAGCACCCACATCAATGAACCCTAGTTTAGCTCTGCCGACTCTTCTGTGCAATAGCACAGTGCATGGCTAAAACAACCGTAATAGAATTTCGGCAAGCTCGAATTTCAGCAAGACAGAATTTCAGCAAGACCGAATTACCTTCAGAGGCAAAGAGATGTTTGCAGGCGCAGCGCAACCAAATCAACCAAGCTTACAGATAAGCTGGAGAATCTTTTTTGAGACCTTCGGCATCCAAACCAGCTTTCATGACTTCTACTTACCCTGCGGCGCTTATAGCCCTGCTCTCTGGCTTTTCAATGAGCAAATCGCTGTAGAAATTGAAGCGTACAACTGTGTTGGGGCAAAACCAATTCGCTATCAAGAAGCGGCCGACCAGTCAGCCTTCCCCATAATTTGTATCAAAGGTCTGCCCCAAGTAAATCGCTATTCAGTCAGGATGTTTGTTCCCAAACAGACAGCTCAAAGGTATCCCCGATTTTACTGGGCAAAATTCGCCGAAGGTGAAGGCGGCAAACTATGCTTGGTTGAAGGGAGTAAATTTTGCTATCTGCAAAAGCCTGTCAGACACTTAGAGTTAGAGCGGGAGCGGGAAATAGATTCACCGGTACAACCAAATAGCGAAAGCGCAATGGTAGTGAAAGCCCTAACCTTAGGGAATGCCAGTTATCTTGTGAGTTTGCAAAGTAAGGCGATAGCCAAAATCTAAGGCTACCTTGACTGCAGCTTGGGTATTGGCAGAGCTAGCCTCGGCCGAAGCAGCATCGATTGGCATAACAAAAATACCAAGGGATGGATCTTGAAAATCAGCTGGTGGTCTAGCAATCCGCGTGATTTCTCCGGCTCTCTGGGTACTTTCGATGGGCAATCCATCGTTGCTATCGTATTGACCGGCGGCGATTAGATATTTATACGAATTTATCTTAGGTAGAAGCCTTTGATTGAGTGAGGCTGTCTTAGGACTGCAGACAATATGAATGCGCTTGCTTTCGGGAAGCTCAACATAAAGAGTGCCGTTGGTTTCGATTTGCACCACAAGCTGGTCGCTCAATGCAAGCAGACTCTCTAGCAAAGGGCCAATATTTTGACGAAAAGGTTCGCCGCCAGTGAGCACAATAAGTTGACAGAATGGCGGCCGCACTCTCTCAATAGCGGCTATCAACTCCTTCAAATCTGGCCGCCAGGTAGAAGATTCAAACTCAGTATCACACCAGAAGCAACTGAGATTGCAGCCGGCCAATCTAACAAATACCGCTGGCTGCCCGGCAAAAGGGCCTTCCCCTTGCAGGGTGTAGAAAACTTCTTGCACCCAGAGACGTTGGCCGTCACTTAAATCTTGCGGGCGTAGGGGGTTATCTCCTCTCATGCGAATCTCATTTTACTAACGACAAAGAGACTTCAACAAAACAGTTCTCTGTTTCCCAGAGTACTATCTTAGTAAGATTCACCCCAGTATCAGCGAGGAGCTTGGGCGCCACCTGGTTGAGTAGATAGAGTGCCAAATTCTCAGCAGTAGGATTACTCTCAAGCAAGAATAGTTTTTGCTCTGGTATCGCCTGCAATGCCGAAATTGCTTCTTCATCACCTTTCCAGACAATAAAACCGTGATCCCAATTTTCTTCAATCCAGGGCATAAATCGCCCTTTCAATATCGAGAAATCTATCACCCGACCAACTTGATCAAGGCTGTTTGAGCTAGATTGAGCATGAAGGAAGACTTGATAGTTATGACCATGAAAATGCCGACACTTCGATTCATGCTCGTATAAGCGGTGCCCAGCGCAAAACTGCAATTTACGAACCGCTGAAACTTGGTTGTTATCCACCGCTTAGTTCCTCAGCCAATTTCTCGCTTCTCGCAGCACTGGTCAAGGGGTCCGCTATACCGGCCTGGTCAAAACCTTTAGCGCGCAACAAGCAAGAATTGCAGTGGCCGCAAGGTGGAGACTGACCGTTATAACAAGTAGTCGAATGGGCGAGAGCTTCTAGACAGCCCGGCAAAGACTGGGCCAGCACAACAGTTTCTCTTTTAGTCAAATTCATCAGCGGTGTTGCAATAGTCAGGGGAGCATCTAGTCCACTGCCTAAGGCACTTTGCATTTTCTCAATGAAATCTAAGCGACAATCGGGGTAACCGCCAAAATCTTGCTGGGCCACACCGATTACAACGGTGTCACAACCTAAGACATAAGCTCGGTTCGCGGCTACCGAGAGAAACAAGATATTGCGACCGGGCACAAAAGTTGAGGCTATCCCCTGAGGCAAATTCTCGACGTCATCATAGGCCTCAACGGGCCGGGAAAGATCAGTGAGGGGGCTTAAACCTGCAAAGATCTGGCCCAGGTTAATTACTTCTTGAGCAATACCAGCCATCTGGGCAATAGTTCTAGCGCTCTCAAGTTCAAGCCGGTGTCTCTGACCATAATCAAAGGTGAGAGCGTGCACAGCATCGAAATGCTGTTTGGCCCAGTAAAGGCAGGTGGTACTGTCCTGACCACCAGAGAAAACGACTAGTGCTTTAGGCATTGATACTAAACCAAGGGGACTTGGATTGTACCAAAAGCCCGTAAATAGGCCTACGCACAAGCCGATTGACAACCGCGTATAGCTTTACTTAGCCGACTTTTTAGCGCGACTGTACTCGGCTGTGGGCCAAAAGGGAATCCCGCCCCTGGGGGTAAAACGCCCCTCTACTTTGAGGTAGTGGGGATCGAGCAGGCTAATCAAATCATTTGCAATACGGTTGACACTGGCTTCGTGAAATTCGTTAAATTGGCGGAAGGCCCCAAGATAGACCTTAAGAGACTTGCTCTCAACACATAGCTGGCGCGGGCGATAGTCGATCACAATTGTGGCAAAGTCCGGCTGACCGGTGATAGGGCAGAGGGTAGTAAACTCAGGCGCTTCAATGTGAATAGTGCCGACTACACCATTTACATTTTGCTCTGGGTCGGCAAAAGGGTTAGGAAAGCACTCCAGAATAGAGGCTTTCGGGTCATCGTAAATTTGCTTATTGGTCTTACCCAGCTGGGCAAACTTTTGTTTCTTGTTTTTTTCGGTCATGGCAACCCTTGCTTCCAGAATCTAACGGATAAGACGATTTATTCTAGCCAATCAATTAGCTAAAGCCAGCAAAATTGAAAAAATTGCCGGCTGGTCACTTTACAACAATCAGCCATTTGACCGATTCCGTACTGATCAAATCAGGGTTATGGTGGTAACAGATGAGGTGAAGCTATGGAACCTGTCGTACCAAAATTTATTGATGAACTAATCGACTTCAGCACCAAAGCTAAGAAAAAAGACAAAGGTGCACCTTCAGATAAGCCGATTAGACAAGAGCCGGGTTTGGAACCGCCCCAGGAAGACCCCAAAATTAAGCCGGGTCAAGAGAAAACCCTAAACCGCCACTAGGGGCAGTGGCAAAAGCAAAACTAAGGTTGCTATCTGTCATTGTTTGGTATAGTTTTAGACTCTATGACTAAACAGATCTCCGTACTAATTGTTGAAGATCACGATATCTTGAGGCAAGGCCTTCGCCTTGTTCTTGAACGTGCCAACAAGTTTACTATCGTCGGTGAAGCCAATAATGGCCGCCTTGGGGTGGCAATGGCCGCCGAATTGCAGCCAGATGTAATAGTCATGGACATCGGCATGCCCGAACTAAATGGCATTGACGCCACCAGGGCAATCAAGCTAGCGCGTCCTGATGTGCGCATAGTGATGCTTACAGCCCATGAAAACGACGATGAGATTTTTGCCGCTTTATCGGCAGGAGCAGCTGGCTACTGCCTGAAAGACGCTGCCTTTGACTGCATACAAGTGGCCCTATCATCGGTCGCCGATGGCGCAGCCTGGATTGACCCGCGCATTGCCCAGAAAGTACTCAAAGCTTTCGAACACCATGCCAACAGCCAGTCTGGCAAGCAAATTGCAGTGGAGGAGAAGCCAATAGATGTGCTTTCCACTAGAGAAAAAGATGTCCTCCGACTGATGGTCGACGGTGCCAGCAACAAAGAAATCGGCGACAAGTTGATAATCAGCCTGTCAACAGTACGCACCCACGTAGAACACATTTTAGAGAAGTTAGCCGTAACAGGACGCACAGCAGCAGCCGTGAAAGCCATGAAAGAAGGCCTGATTTAGGTTTATTGCCAGGTCATGGTTATAACACTGGGTCCTAGCTGCGGCATCCTTAAATTATGCGGCTTGGTCTCGGCTCTAACCAGACCCTTGCCGTTGTGAACAGCTAACTTCAATTCGACTGATTCTCCAGCGGGCATTGGCACAGCCAACATATAGGGCTTCTCATCACTATCTTGATTAACAAGCATGGGCCCAGCCATATCATTGGGCAACAAAGAGCCTGCTCCTAATGCACTGGTACTGCCACTGATATAGAGCCGCTCGCCAGGCGCCAGCTTTAAATTAGGCACGACAAAGCGAACAAGTACCAACTTATTTTCGACAACTACCAATTCTGATTTTGCCTTGCTTGAGTTAGCCGCTTCGACTTCTAGGGCGAGACGACCATGCTTGAGCAGAGGGGCATTGAAAACAATTTTGTCATCAGCCCAGGATGAAGTAGTCAGGGCTTCACCAGCCACACTGAGCTTTCCACTGGTACCGAAGCCCTTACCATAGACAGTGACGGACTTCCCGGCGGTGGCTGCAGGT
>CAJXZK010000155.1 GCA_913063055.1 uncultured bacterium | reverse complement strand
TTCGTGCATGGACAAGAGCTCAATAATGTTTTCTGGAGTAGAAGCTTCCAGAATAGTGGCTCTCAGGCTGGCCGAGATGAAGCCAGCTGCGACGGCATCGTCGAAGAACGATAGCAGCGAGTCGTAGTAGCCGTAGGCATTGAGAATACCCATGGGCTTTTTGTGCAGACCAAGTTGGCCCCAGGTGAGAATTTCGCAGAACTCATCAAGGGTTCCATAACCGCCTGGAAGGGCTAAAAATGCGTCTGAGAGGTCTGCCATTAAGGCCTTGCGCTCGTGCATGGTTTCGACGTAGTGAATCTGGGTCAACCCCTGGTGAGCGACTTCTTTTCTGTGGAGGAAGTGGGGAATGACGCCGATGACGTTTCCGCCTTTGGCCATTGCAGCGTCGGCGATGACACCCATGAGACCGACGTTGCCGCCGCCGTAGACTAGAGTCATGCCGCGTTCAGCAATTAATTCGGCGGTCTGTACAGCGATTTCGCGGTGGGCTGGATTATTGCCCATACTGGCTCCGCAAAATATGGCCACTGATTTCACTTATAACAACCTCAATAAACGGCCTTACTTTAATTTGACTGGCCTTGCTACCATTATCAGAATGCACATTATAGATTCTTGCGTCACTCTTCAGGCCCAGTACTTTGAAAAGCTTCTGCAAGAAGCTCAGGCTAACTGGCCGCCCCTAGCCTATACAACTGCGCAGTTGGACAAACAGTGCTTTACGTTAATAATGCGCCCCAGCGAAGAAAGCCGTGAGCTCTTGGCTGAGCGTTTGCGGTCAGTGGCTGAGCGCTTTCCAGATAATATCTATTATGGCGAGAAAAATCTGCATTTGACCGTATTTGGCTTGCCTAATCTTGACAGCAGCCCTCTGGTTCATCGTCACTTCGACCGCTATCTCTCGTCGCATGTGTGTGCGGTGAAGCCGGTAACGTTGCCTCTTGGCGGGCTGTCGATTGTGGGTAATACTCTAGTATTTAAGGCATTTGACCCAATTGGCAATTTGTTGCAGTTCAACAAGAGTGCTGTAATTGAGTTGACAGAAGAACTCTACGGCGACGGCGTGGACATCACCAAGATGATTGGTTTGCACACGGAAATCTTCTGGCTTACAGCAGCTCGGCTTGGGCCGAATCAGCCCCGTGAGTTTTTAGACTATGTTATAGAGCACGGCAGTGAGAGCCTGGGCGCTCTGTCTTTTGAGACTATGGAATTGATCAAGACAGATCATCTGTTTAGGCCTGAAAACACCAAGGTGATTAAGGCTTACACTCTGGGCGAATTGAATTAGGTTAGACTTCTTCTGCGCTTTGCAGAGTCAACTCTAGGGTGCTATCTGGTTTGACGCGCACTGTTATCCAGGTAAGATCGTGCACAACATAATCGGCTTCAGTAATGTTATGGTCGGCGGAGCGAACAGCTATGGCAATGACGCGCATACCCGCTTGCTTGGCTGCTTTTATGCCATTGGGGGAATCTTCAAAAACCACACAATCTTTTGGTTCTAGACCTAGTCTATTAGCTGCGAGAATGTAAGGTTCAGGATTTGGCTTGCCGAATGTGACATCATCGGCGGTGATAAAAACACGAGGTATCGGTAGCTTTGTATGCGTCAATCGGTGCGTTGCCAGTCTGTGACTGCCTGAAGTAACCACGGCAAAATGATGGGGTGATAGGCGTGAGAGCAATTCGACAGCGCCATCGATGGGAACAAGCCCTTTTGTGCAACTAGTTTCGAGATCTTCAAGATGTTTCACTTCAGCGTCGATATCGGCATCAGGTGTGAACATTTGGACGATATCGATGGTGCGTCGGCCGTGAGCTTTCTCGACCAAGTCGCCCAGGTGCAAATTGTGCTCTTCTGCCCAGGCTGCAACGGCGTAATCAACGCAGATTGTAGAATCTACCAGGGTGCCGTCTAAGTCGCTTAGAATCGCCTTGCAATTGACTGTTATGCCGCCCTGGGGGAAGGCTGTTAGTTCTTTGCGCCGACCGTGTACTGGATTGGCCATGGTTTACCTGTGCTCCTGAAGAGCTATATTATGCCTAAAGACTGTCGCTGCTGAGTACTTCGGATTGTCAATTGCTACATTTCTTTAGTGGGACTCACTCCCGGCTCAAGTGCCACACGCCAAAGGGGTTGAAGCGAATGTCGGGATCTTTGAAGAGATTGCAATTTTGAATTTCTGCTTTCAGTCGCGGCGCATCGGGTGTGATGCTAAAGGTATTTCCTGAAATGAAAGTGTTTGGTGGGCAGGTGCCAATGAGATAGGTTGCTAGTGATTGAAACAGATTGCAGGCGGCTTCACCCATGTTTTCGGGGGTGAAACCCATGCTCAGGAGCGTCTCTTTTTCGATGCTGTAGTCTGGTTGGCCAAGGCAGTGCATGCCGATAGAAATAATGGAATCGGGCGTTGTCACCGGCATTTGCGCCAAGGAAAAGACACAAGTCTCAAGCGGCTGTTCTCTGAATCTGCGCACAAACCTCATCCACGCTTCTTTGGAATGAACCAGGTTAGCGGTTTCAAGCGAAACACCAAGAGCACCGAGGTCTAGTAGTTCACCAATCAATGGTAGAAATGACGCGGAAATTTCCAGGGCCTCACTGCTTTTGAAAGGCTTTGTGCGAAGAACAAAAAAGTCTGTATGTTCGGATATGCTGGCGATTTCCGCAGCAGAAGCTATTGGTGTGTACCATGAAGCTTGCTCTTCAAAGTGTTTATGCATGGTCTTGCTGTGCGGCTTTATCTCGTATTTGACTTCACGAGCATCGAGCAACTCGCGGCAATCTTGAGTTACTTCGCCTTTTGTTGGAACATAGAAAACCAGGGATGGCCAGTAGCTTTCGCAAAACTCAATACGGCGGCGGTGCCAATCTACCAAGACGTTTTCTGGATGAATGTCGACAAATTCCCGCACAGCAGTGAGCTTTTCGATGTCTTCTGCCTTCATCATGACGCATGGTTCTTTGTCTCGGCATTCGATGATTTCGTCATTCGTAAGCAGTCGTTGCTTGGTCGCTTCAAGCGCAGCCAACGTTGTGCCCAGTGGAACCACAAACTGAGGTACCAGAACTTCTGTTGATCCTTCATTTTGATCAGTTTGTTCCATGTCTTTTGTTTCTTCCAAGGCCGAACTCCCGAGGCGGGCGCTCGCTGAGGCCCTTCATGTGACTTTTTATTGTAGCAGCCTGACACTTCGGAGCTGGCAACCATGAAGTATACTGGAGCAATGTTCGGAAGACTCAACAGCGAGAATAACCCTACCTCACAGTGGTTAGCGCCAGCAGCTGTTGCATTTCTTATGGTTTTTTCGATTACCGTTGTCACTTTTGGCAGCTTGGTTTTAAGTGCCGATAGCGCTAGTGCAAAAACAGGCAAAAAAGAGTGGATTCTACATCAAGCTTCAGACATGGGCGGTGCCACAGTTGTTTATGTCACTGACGATGCCGTAAGGGTAACGACTGAGAAACTTGGTTGTAATTTGCTCTGTAGAGCCCCTGATTGGAAAGTACACTGTTATCAACCCCAAGATAAGTTGGAGTGGATTGGTGATTTATCCCTGTTTTCAGGCATTGTTATGGGTAATCCTTATGCCCTTCCAAAGGCACCAAGAGCTATTCCCTGGAAGGTGGTCGGAAGTGGTGATTTTCAGGGGCTAAAGTATTCAAAGTACAGGTCTGGTCTTTATGGAAGCAGCTTTTTGTGCACCGCTGACGATATTCCACTGGCCCCGAAGGCCGCTGAGTTTTTGAGTAGACTTTACACCATGCCTGTGATTACTAATGTTCCTGTGGTTGGTTCTGGTCAGAAAGCTGGTGCCTCTCTGCGAGTGTACAGAGGCACAATAAACAAGAATGACTACGATTGTGCTTCCGACTTGCGAAAGGGTGAGGTGCAGTTTTTGCGCACTGTGTCTTGGAAGTCATTGCCATATAACTCAGCAGATTTTGCGACACCGAAGAATTTCAAACGTGTTTCGGACATCATTCAGGTAACTTTCTCGGCTGATAAGAAAGATCAACTCGACGACATGCTCGACAATGTTGGCTTTACCACTAAGTTAGATAAGAACAGTGGTAAGGGGAAGTAATCCACAGTCGTTTGTAAAGTAACTCAGCTGCTCTATTAGAATCGACACACAAGGCTGACCAGGGCGCGCAATAAGCTTGTTAACGGTGCTCTATTTAGGTAGCTTGTTGTTATATTCACTCACCAATTTATTCATCATTCAAGAATCACGCTAAAGCTAAAACAACTACTCTAATATCTTTTACGAGTCTTTTTACTCTGGCATGGTCCTCTGCGCGGCAGGCTCTGTGCTGGTAATTCATCAACCAAACAACAAAATCACTTTTATGAACACAGTAATCTTTGTGCCCACGATTAGCTCTAGTGCTTCGTGGATTTTCTGCAACCGTGAAGCAGCCTTCAAAAACGGAGTGCTCAACGCAGCAGGTAAAATTCTTAGCGGTTATCAGAATCGCCAGGATGCCATCAATGAAACCCTCGCCAAGCTGCCACCTGAGCCATTTGCCCTGTTGCGATTGACTATCAGCAGTAATACGCAGCAGTTTCTTGCCAACAAGGGTTGGATGATTGGCACAAATGAAAGCGCTGCCGGTGCTCCTTTGTGGACAGTTGCCCAGGCAGGTTGTATCTATCTTGCTGCCCCGGAGAAAGCTGATTTGACCATGGAAATAATTCCTGTTCCACCCCAGAAAATCGTTCTCTATTAGCCATTCGGGCCAGCTATGGGCCGAGCAAACAAAATCAGAATTCCCATGACTACACAAAATTATCCGGTCTGGATTGACAATGGAAAAATCGAAATCGACAACGGTGAAACGCTCACCATTCTCAATGGTATCTGTTTGGAGAAAGGCTGTGCTATTGAACTTGTCGCTGGCTCTGTGACGAGTATGCATCCGATGATCGTTACTGTGGCGCCAGAGCAAACTATTTTGCCGCGCCACGTTGAAGGTGTCTTATTGCACGCTGTAATTAAATTGCCAAATACGACTGGTAGATTGAGAACCAGTATGTATCGGGAAGTGCCAGTGCGAGATGGAGCGATTGTGCGCATCTTCTTGCAGGGCCGTACCTAGATATTCCTTGCCGCTAAGATTTCAAATTGGCTAGCCTGTTTTCAGCTAGATGATTCGATATCGAGTGCTTTTTCTGTTTCCGTATTGCGTCAATTAAAAAACACACCCAAGAGGAACCGTTGCCTCATTTAAAATGTTACCGCCCCGATTCCTCTTTTGGGTTGTTTTAGTCTGTCGTTTTCATCTTAATTGGACTTATTGTTGGCACTTTGTAGGTGCCCCAGCCAATTCTGATCAGCTCGCGTTGTTTGGTCATTCTGGAGATGTAGGTGTGAAGTTTCCAGCGTGGAAGCAAATGTTCGATGGTTTTCAGTTTGAAGGTTGTGCCCGGTTTTAGAGACCTGATGTAGGTTCTGAGCTTTCTTATACCTTCAGGTTTTTCCGAAGTTTTTGGAATGTTAGAGACCTTAGGCTTCTTCTTTCGAACACGCAGATCATTTCGATGATTTGCGATTTTTTCAATTAGAGACTCACATGGCTTGCCAGGCTCATCTTGTAAAAGCTGGAGAATCGAACCTTGTGCGATATCCGAAGTATTGATTGTAGTTGAGGTACGCCAGAGCTTTATTTGAGTCTCCTCTATTTCTTTAAGCAAGGCAATCGGATCGAATTGCTTTGATTGCCGCCGGAGAACCTTCTTGACGGTTTCCGGGATGTCAGATTCGAGCAATCTTTGGCAGGGTGTTTTAGCTTGTTCGTACACCTTGGTTACTTTGCCACCGTCTTTCTCCTTGCCTACAATTTTCATTGATGGCTGGAAGAAGTTGACGTAGAGGCGCGTTAGGCTATGGAGCTTTGCCAGAATTTTCAAAGAGGCTTTCCCTTCAAAACGGTCGTAACCCACATATTTCCGGACAATTGAACCGTTCTTCTCCTCAACATGGGCCTGGTCGTTCTTCCTGTACTCCCGTGATCGAGTGAAGGTTACTTTGCGTTCGGCACACCATTCGAGTATTTTAGAATTGATGAACTCGGTGCCATTGTCTGAATCGAATCCTCTAACAGGGAAGGGCAATTGTCCGGCAATCTCAGAAAGCGCGGCTGCAACCGCGCTTTCTGATTTATTGGGCAGTGCTTTGCACTCAGTCCACCCTGTGTGGATATCGGTCAGAGTGAGCGTGCTCAGGAAGCTTCCTTTTATCGAAGTACCGCAATGAGCTACGCAGTCAGCTTCAAAGAAGCCAGGGCGGCTGTTTGTCCAATCCGAAAAGGTGCGGACTTCTATATGTCGTTTGAGCAAACTCCCGGGCCTGGTGGTGCTGCGGCCTCGTGCAAGCTTCTTTCGGTCTTCTTTGAGCAGGCGATCAATTGTTGAAGCACTCATGCTGAGAAGTCTATGCTTGATTGCCTTTGAGATACTTAGATGCCCGTGTCTGACCAGTGAATCAACGAAAGGTTCGAGAAAAGGCTGTAATCGTTTGGAGCAAATACGATTAGAAGCCAGCCAAACAAACTTGAGAGCTTTGAAATCACCAATGCTGTATTTGGGCTTTCGTTGGTGTTTTCGGAGCTTAGATGGCAAGGAACCGGAGTTCAGTAACTTGATGGCATGCTTTCTGTTGTAGGCTGTAGCCCTGACGAGGCCCTCTAACAGAGCCATCTTCTGTACTTTACTCGATCTCGAATATTCGCATTTGAGAGCTTCAAGCAGCTCCCTGCGTGCAGTTTTGCTCATTTTTAACCTCATTGATTCAACCTCGAAAAGAACTAACGAAAGTTAGTTTTTAATTGAGGCAACGGTTAGTCAATGGTGTGTTTTTAGATGAGTCAATGCGCTTTTAAAAATGTCCGATTTTCAGCTGAAAATCGGACATTTTGGGACAGCGAAAACTTAGTCAACGTTAGGGAACTGAGTTGGTCGATATTTTGCTGGAGACTTGTCTCATATTCACTCGAAAAATGAGACAACGACGAAGCTCTGACATGTTTCTAGTGTAGTTTTTAGTCCAGCTCTTTAATAGCGTTGCTTTTCAAGATTTCCAGGTCGTCTCCATTGATTGTCAGCATAAGGCTGTCGCTACCAGCTACTTCACGCCAATCACCAATGCGGCGCAGATTGCTGTTGAGATAGTTAACTGTGGAGGCATTGCAGCTACAGGAAGTCTTGTAGTGAGCCAGTTCCCAGGAATCAATTTGACCGTCTTGATTGTTGTCGAACTGATTAAACTTGTCGCTTAGCAGCGTGTAGATCTCAGGCGACCGTTCCACTAGCTCAGACTTGTCTTTCGTCCTTTCTACTTCTAATTTGTGCCAGTGCGAGATCTGGAAAACCATAAGTAGACAGAGGCAAGCAGCCAAGAAAATACCGAGTTTTTTCAGAGTCTTGATTAAGGCGTAGCAGACAATTAGATAGATAGCTGCAACCAGCAGGTAGCTAAAGCCAGTGCCGAGACTGGTGAGGATGATACTTAGTGTCATGTTTTTTTGGTTTTAGTGAATGTTTTTAGTGAATGATTTGAGAATGTTCTGACTAGATTGGAATATCCTTCAACCTAGTTAAAACCGAGCTTGAGTACAAGCGCTCAGAGGCTCGGCTGCGTATTTGCCCCAGCTTTTAGGCTGGAACAGCTGACTCACTTTACATTTGGCGGCCGAATTGTTAATTGACTGACTTCAACCTTGCAAGACAGCCCTAGGAAAATGGCAGGAAAAGAGAGCTATAATTTCTCTTGACCGTTTGTCTTTATCTGTTGTAGTTGACTGTTTATCCGTTCACTTCATTGTCGTTGACTTCATTGCTGTTGAATCGTTGCTGCGCAATCGTAGCAGCGGAATATAGAGGAACATAGATGTCCAGATTGGCTCTCGTGCGCGATCCGCGCTTTCTCAATCACATTACTCCCGATGCTCATCCAGAGTCGCCGCAAAGGCTTGCTGCAATCGATAGCGCTTTCCTCAAAGCGGCCCTAGACAATTCAGTGCGACAGTTAGAGCCAAGATCGGCAATCGAAGAAGAGATAGCCTATGTGCACAAAGAGTCTTACATTGAGCATTTGCAAGAGGATGCCTTGAAGGCCGCAGCCAATCACAATTTGGTGCAATTAGACGCTGATACATTTATGAGTGCGGCCACTTATGATATTGCTAAGTTAGCTGCTGGAGCCGGCTTGACAGCGCTTGATGCGATAAAGAGTGGTGAATATGATAGTGCCTTTGTCTCAGTTAGACCTCCGGGCCACCACGCCTTGGTTGATAAGCCCATGGGCTTTTGTCTGTTCAACAATATTGCTGTTTCGGCGCGCTATGCTCAGCGCTTAGGCTACAAGAAAGTGTTTATCATCGATTGGGATGTGCATCATGGCAATGGCACCCAGTGGGCGTTTTATGATGACCCATCGGTCTTCTTTGTCTCCTTCCAGCAATACCCTTTCTGGCCCTATGATTCTGGTTGGTATCTCGAAGATGGCACGGGAGAAGGCCGCGGCTACAATATGAACATACCTTTGCCCAAGGGAACTGGAGATCGGGGCTACTTGCATGCTTTCGATCGGCTGGTCAAGCCGGTTTGCGATTCATTTAAGCCAGATTTGATTATGGTCTCAGCTGGATATGATGCTCATCAAGACGATCCCCTTGGTCAGCAACGCATTACAACATCTGGCTATGCCATGCTTTCCCAGCGCGTGCGCGATCTCTCGAACCAGGTTGGTGCTCCTACTGTTGTCTTCCTTGAGGGCGGTTATAACACCCGTTCTCTATCTGATTCTGCTATCGCTACCATGCGCGTTCTCAATGCTGCCAATGAATCGGAAAGTGGCGCAGTGCATGCTTCTTACTTGATGCCTGGTGCGGCTGGCAACAGTGAACATATCACTGGTGATCGCAACAGTGATTTGGTGGACGAGCGTGTCAGTGAAGTACGCAAGCACTTTGCTAAATATTGGCCCGTGCTGCGCTGATCCTTCGACTAATTCAGGTTTGCTACCAACGGTTAGCTTTATCGCTAACGACTGGCGCTGCTGTCGTCGGCAGGCAGTCAGGAGCTTGCGCGAGCTGTGATTATGGAAAACTTGTAAGGACTAGAGAAGGCTTTGCTCGGGCCGCGGGATGTCATGAGATCGTGGCCTTTCATTGCTTTTGAAGAAGTCCGCCTGGCAACGGTTTTCACCGGTTATTCAAGTCAGTTTTGCTATTGTCATGAGGTGCTTTGGTTTCGACCTCTCCCCTGCTTGGTCAGCCCCTATTGAGTACAAGAGGCATAAGGGCTAGGTTGATGTGCCTTTTCTTTTTCCCACTCTAACCTCGCAACCACTTACAGACCTCAAACCTTAAAGCACTGCTGTTCCCAATTGCTTTCCACCTAATTTATGGCGGAGCTGATTTGGACTGTGCTTTTAGATTTGCGGTCGACTGCCTTCGTCGAACGGCCATAAGCCTTCAACGCTCGCGGTAATGGAATAAACATATGACAAATGTCAAAAATTCTAGCTCCGCACAACTCTGTCAACCCAGCAACGGTCAAGAGAGTGACTGGAGCAAGCTCTACGAAACTGCCTTCCCGCAAGATGAAAGAATGCCTCTAGCCGATGTTCAAGCCATGATCAGCAATAACACCATGCTGCTTCATCGCACTACAAACGCTGCTGGCGAACTCTTGTGTTTCTCATTGGTGACGCCGATGAGCAATTTCTCCTTGCTTGCCTATATCGCCACAGATCAGACCAAGCGTTCGTCTGGTGTCGGTAGCAAGCACATGAAGGAATTGATTCAGGTGCTTAAGGCCAGCTACCATCAGACTCAAATTGGTCTTTTCCTCGAAATTGAGTCGACCAAAGAAGCTAACTTAAGCGTTGATGAAACCACTATGCGCAAGCGTCGGTTGGCTTTTTATCAGCGTCTACATTGCAAGCGCCTCTGCAGTAAGGACTACTTTCTGCCCAGCTATGCCGCTGGCGTTGCTCACCGGGCCGGTGAACTACTCTGGTATGAATTCGGTGCTGCCGTCGACAAGGATTCCACCTTGGCGCAGGTGATCTCTGAGATCTACACGCGCGGTTATGGAATCTCGCCTTCGCACGCTACCTATGTTCATGTCATGTCGCAGTTCAAATCAGCGGCCACGGCTGCTGGTGACTACGATAGTTCCTGCCCGACACAGAACTCCAGTCCGGTAGCTACTGCTGCGGTTGCTCCTGCTGCGGCTCCTGCGGCTGATGTGGTTCCGGCTCCTCCGACTGCGCCTGCTGCTGCTGCTCCTGCGGTTGCGGCACCTGTTGCTGATGCGGCTCCGGTTGCTCTTGCGCCTGCTCCTGCTGCCGATGCTCCTGCTCCTGTTGTGACTGTCCCCGGCGGACCCGCTGAGAGACCATCTGTTGCAGTACCCGATGCTAAGTAATCTGGTACTGATATTGATGATCATTCAGTTGGTGCTGCTCTGTTTTTGCTGCTTTATTCTTGCTGCTTTGTTCAGGCATCAATCGCGAAGTTCCGTTCTGGCCTGTTGACTTGCTGCGGCAAGCTCGATCAGCTGGCTAGACGGAACTTCGCCGATTGATCTCTTTAGAAATTTTTTTTGAACTTTGATTACTATTAAGTGTAGTTGGGCTGGAGCGGCTTGTCCAGGGGTTATACTGCCCTGACAGTCGCTTCAAGCAGGTCAGGTGGAGAGTGATGAATCCCGGTAAAAACATAGCTATAGTTGGGGCTGGAATCGGTGGATTGACTGCTGCTCTGGCTCTTCAGCAGTATGGTATTTCCACGTCTGTTTATGAGTCGCGGCCTTTCCAGTCTTTTTCCACGGCTGAGACTGAGCATGCCGGCGGAGCAGGGATTTGGGTTCCTGCTAATGCCATGCAGGTTTTTGCCAGGCTTGGTCTGGCTGAGAAAGTCTTGGCGGCTGGATATGAATTGACTGAAATTGAGTTGCTTGATTATCTTTCTGGATCGCTGATGAAGGTTGATCTGTCCGGGATAAAGCAAAAATTTGAGTACGCGATTGTGGCCATCCGGCGCTCGCGCTTGCATCAGATATTGTTTGAGGCCTTGCAAGAAAGGCGTTCCCGCGCAGCGGCTCAATTGCATTTTGGTTATCGCTGCCAGGCGGCAACTGTGAGCCAGGAGCAAGTTGTGCTCTCATTTTTTGAGCAAGAAAAGGTAATCGCAGATTATGTCCTGGGAGCAGATGGTTTGCACTCTTCCCTGCGGCAATCTATTTTTCCTGTAGAGCAACCAAATTACTCCGGACAGACGTCCTGGCGGGCTGTGGTCAAAGCACAATTGCCTCAGTCGTGGAAGAAGACTAGTGTTGAAATTTGGGGTGAGGGAAGGCGTTTTGGTTTCTCCCACGTCAATGCTGATGAGGTTTATTGGTATGCCACAGCCGATATGCCAGCAAGCCCACATCAAGCCGATTCAAGTAGCCTCCAGAGCGCAGAAATTGATGCGCTTAAAAATCTATTTGCTACTTTTCCAGCTGCTGTGCACGAATTACTAGCCTCTACTAGAGCGGTTATTCGTACCGATTTGTCAGACCTTGCCAACTTGCCGAAATGGTACAGTGGCAAGATCGTGCTATTGGGTGATGCCGCCCATGCTACCACTCCCAACTTAGGTCAAGGTGGTGCTCAGGCTATTGAAGATGGCTATTTGTTGGCTAAGATGCTGCACGACTGTGATGAGCCCAGTCAGGCTTTTGAACAGTATCAAAAAATCCGCCAAGAAAAAGCGCGCCGCATTGTCCGTCGCTCGCGCTTACTGGGAAAAATGGCTCACCTTAAGGGCGTTTTTCAGCGGCAATTGCGCAATGCCGCAGTGAAGTTCACTCCGGCAGCAGTCAATTTGAGAGAGTTTGAAAAGCTTTATAGTCTCAATTTTTGATCAAGAACTAGGGAAGAGCACCACGGTGTTATTGGTTTTCTTTCCTTGTTCAAGAGCTTCTAGAGCAGTGGCTATGAGGATGCCTGGATGGCTGCAAGTATCAGGCATGCTAGCTATGCCAAAATGGATGACTACATTACTGGCATCAAGGCCTGGCCCTAATGGTGACTCAATCAGCACGTCATTGATGCGCATAGCAATTTGCATAGCGTCGTTTGAGCCCGTGTGCGGAAGAATCAAAACTAGCTTAGGGTCTTTGTAGTGGCAAATTGTATCGAGTGGGCGGCAAACTGCTTGGACGCGGTTAGCTACTTCGTGTAAGACTCTCACCGGTGGTAACGACATGGCGCCACCAGTGAGTTTGAGGCCGAACTCAATCATGATAATAGCGTGGGGCGTTTGGTTGCGCTGGAAGCGATTGAACTCTTGCAAAATCAGCCAATAAAAAGCGGCTTCAGACATCATGCCGGTTTCGGGGCGACGCATTTGTTGCTGCAGTAAATCAAGGGCGGCTTTGTCTAAATCGACCGGTTGAGGTAAATTGACTTTGGGTGCTGGTCTTTCTACGGGTGGTGCGGGCGGCTCTGGCTGCTTAATCCAGATCGAGTCATCACCTTTCTTGTTAGTGTCAACGTAAGAATTGAGAGCTCGTTGGGGATCGCTTTCGGCTGAAATTAAGCTTTGAATCAAGCCCGTATCCATGCTGTCGTGACTCCAGAGTGCAGCAGAGTCGGGTGAGTCGCCAGCATGCAGGGTCCAGCGCGGGCCTTCTTCTGAGCCTAAGGCAATACTGACCTTAAGCACGAAAGTGGTAGTTGATAACGGTGATTTCCATGGCAATTCAATAGTTGCCTTGGGGTGTTTATTAGCCTGGGTCATAGCGAAGCTGAGATCTTGTTCTTCTGGAACAGATGAAAGCTTTGCCAGCCGAACGTTAGCGTTAGCTGATGACTTGAACGAGTCGTGGAGGGCCATTTAGTAAGTCCTTCTACCGAGCGAACGATGTAAGTGATGACTGAAAAAGAAAATAGTAAACCTGGGCGAAAAATAGTGAACTGAAAACTGAACTGAAATCTGAACAGATAGAACGTTCAATACTAAGAAAGTGGGAAAAATTGCGAACAGAACATGGGGAATTTTCACTCCCACAATTTTCCTACCCGCTTGTTGCCAACCTCACACTCGAACCCATAAAAGTGCTCAAGTCTTTCCTGATAGCGTAGCTAGCGCAATCCCGGTTAACTGGCGTTTATCTGGCCTGTATAGTTCCGTGGGCGCGCGCGCATAGTTTAACAGCTAACTTTGGTTATTTTAACTATGGCTATTACTTAGTTGTCTTGAGAAGAGTAATTCTGACCATCTAGTCTTCGACTGTTCTATTTTCTCTCCCCCAGCATCAGACATACGCCCATTCCAGTCAGCTAGCAGCAAACTAACCAGCAAAACCATTGAGGCCGAGGGCTTTGATATCTGCCGTTTGTGGGTTGTTTGCCTAGGGAATTGCCTGGCCAAGCGTTGCAGGGGCTTTATTGCTTCTCTCAAAACCTAGTGAAACTAGGCCTAAAACTAATCAAGGTCAACTATATGGTTCTTTCACAACCGCTATGGCTCTTGGCCATACTCGTATTACCTGTCCTGTGGTTCGTTCTTCGGCGCGTTGGCAAATTCGGGCTTCCCCGGGTCGACCAAGCTTCCGTTGGTGTTGGTAGCCGCTTTTTTGTTGTTCTGCCTCGCTTGCTCCTGGCTTTGTCTTTCATTGCCCTGTGCCTTGCTCTGGCTCGACCGCAACGCGTCTACTACGAACCCAATCAGTCTGTTCAGGCACGCGACATTATCATCGCCGTCGATCGCTCTGGCTCCATGGGTGCTCCCATTCCTGGAGAATTGCCAAAGAGTGTGGTCGGCGAGACTGAACTCGATCGCGAATATCCTGGCAAAACCGCTGACAAAGACCCGACCAAGTCACCCCCTCGTGGGCCTTATGGTGCGGATCGCGTCACTCGTCTGCAGGCTGTCTCTTATACACATCTGACGCTGCCGACGAATAGAGAGGTGTAGATCTCGGTGGTCGCCGTATCATTAA
>CAJXZK010000154.1 GCA_913063055.1 uncultured bacterium | reverse complement strand
TAATGATACGGCGACCACCGAGATCTACACCTCTCTATTCGTCGGCAGCGTCAGATGTGTATAAGAGACAGGTCTTCGACCTGTAACCACTAATGGTTACTGAATTGGCGTGGGTGATTGTCTTTCGACAGTCACCCACGTCCAATTTTTCTCCCCGTAATTTTTTTGCACAGGTTGACTACTGTGCAATGTAGTACAAGCCGAGAAATTAGCTACGATTTCAGCCCTAGGCGCGTGCTGTCTCAATCAAGTCTCTAAAGCGTTCCAGCCATCCGAGCATCTCTTTGTTTAAACCGTATCTGACAAATGCCCCTAAAAGCGGTGCCGTGAAACCGTAGGCTTCCACCTCGACAGTAACTCGAACCCTAGGCGGGTTGTCCAAGGCCGGGTCGAGATAGTGGATAAAAACAAAGCGGCTGCCCCATAAGTCGAATTCAGAGGTATAGGATTTTTCGAAACTGAATTCGGTTACTTTCAGATCTACAGCCGGCCCGCCTTTCATTTTAAGTTTGCCAACAGCACCGAGTTGTACTGGTGATTGGAAAGTAATGGTTTCCATGCCACCGTCCCAGGTTGGCCATGTTTGCCAGTCAATTAGTTTTTGCCAGACTTTTGTCTGAGCAGCGTTGACTAGAACTGCTTTGGATGTGAGTCGCATTGCTTCTGTGGCTCTGTTTTCTGTTTGCTTTTTCTTTCTGCTAAAAGACTCTATTTGCCTTTGGTTGCGAGGGAGCGCTCCTGAAAAGTCCGTGAATTGCTGGCCACGTGGCGGTAGCTAGTTTCAAAACCAGCAGCATGGGCGTAACCGAGCACCCGTTCCAAGTCTTGCTCGACTATGGCACCAGCCATTTGAGTTACTTCGTCTTCCCATGGCACGTCAAAGTCGTCGGCGCCATAGCGCAAGCCCTGCAGAGCTGCTTCGTTCTGGGTTAATACAGAAGTGCGCAGGTGTTTGATATTGTCGAGATAGATGCGGCACAAAGCTAGATGACGCAAATATTCATCAGAGCCAATTTCTTCGCCGCCGAGCTCATTGTTGTAAGGCTTGTAAGTCCAGCATAAGAAGCTAAATAGGCCATTTTTGCCGCTGTTCAGGCGTTCATCTTGGAAGTTGCGCACAGTCTCAAGATGACTGAGGCGCTCATCCAAACTTTCATCGAAACCAATCACCATAGTGGCGGTGCTATTTAAGCCGGCGTCGAGAATGTCTCGCTGGGTTTCCATGTATTCAGCCACGGTGTACTTCAGCGGGCTGTGTCGTAGACGGAAGGAATCGGCTAGAATTTCCGCCCCGCCACCAGTGATCCAGCGCACCCCGGCAGCTTTCAGCCTCGCCAGTGCCTCAGGGGTCGATAGCTTGCTCAGCCGCGCTATGTATAAGAGCTCCACTACTGTGAGGGCATAAAACTCAATTGTGTCACCGTATTTCTGGCGAATCTTGCCGAATAGCTCTTCGTAATATTCAATTTTGAGCTGCGGGTTAAAGCCGCCATTGAAGCCAAACAGATCGCCGCCAACTGCGGTCAGCTCATCGATTTTGGAGAAAATCCATTGGTTGTCACGCACATAGCCATCTTTGTCGCGGGGCAGGCGGTAGAAGGAGCAATAGTCACACTTTGCTACACAAATATTGGTGTAATTGATGATCCGCATCAGCAAATAGGTAGCGTGATTGGGCTTGTGGTAGCGGTCGCGCACGATGCTGGCTAGTTCAATTAGCTCGTCGTTTGAGGCATTTTTCCACAACCATTCAGCCTGCTCGCGGCTGACCCTGATTTGATTTTGGAGCTGTTGTTTGATGCTGCTTGTGGTTATATTCATGGGCTTTTTTTTGTATGCTCGGGAGCTTTTTTCTCTTTCGCTTGCCCCGAAAGCTTGATGCTTATTGGCAAAATTGTCGCAGATTACGGCAGATTTAATCGAAAAATTGGGAATAGCACGTAAAAGTACGTATTAACAAGGCCGTCGGTTTGACATAGACTTCGGGTTGAATCGATATATGGGGGCTGAACATGGTTGCTGGAGATGGACACGCCACAGATGTTAGAGTCGGGAAAACCACCGACACCGGCTCTGTTGCACAGTTAAGTCATGATGTTGGCGTCAAGATGGTAGGAGAAGCCTACCCCCTGCGCACAGCTATGTCATTGCCAGTATCCGCTCCAGGAGACGTACAGATTGTCAGCGCACCCACCGCTGCCGCTCCTGCTGTAATCGACGCAGCGCCATTCGACAAATCTAAATCGGTCAGTCAGTTGATTCAAGACGGTTCGATTCGCCGTTCTGAAGCTCCTAGCCCAACCCCTGAAGTAGCTAAGCCAGGTGCTCAGGCTGGTGTCACTGTCACCTATGCTGATGCTGCGGCAAATGACCCCACCAAAGTGCCCGATTTCATCATTAAGAAGGATGGCACGATTGAGGCCACTGGAGATTTTGAAGCATTGCAGCGCAAAAACGTTGTAGTGCAGGTAGAGCGTACCCCTGGTGATACATCTGACCCTAATGATGCTCAGAAAAACGCTATCGATAAAGTTGTTAGCTATGCGTATGACCGCCTTGGTGCTGATCCAACCGTGGCCCAGAATGGTCTGAAGCTCAATGACGAATTTGGTTTGATTTCGGAAGACCTGGTGAAGAAGCTGGCCACCAATGGTGACCCAGGTGTAGAGCCAAGCATCGCTGATTCTCGCAGAGACTTCTCGCCTGAAAGTCAGCGCGCCATGTCTAACATGAGCCGTATGACCCCTGGTTCGCAAGGTAGTATGTCGCGGGGCGATGTAGAACGCCAATTCCCACCACGGGATGTGCCTACACTGCCTGGTGAGACCGATAAAGTTCAAGATACAAAGAACGCTGTAGCCGGGATGTTCAATCCGGATAGAGCTGCACCTTATGAAACTGTGCGGGTTCGCAACAATAACTATGAAGTCGGCCGTTATGGCATGAACTATCCAGTCATGCGTGACTACTTCTATGGTCTGGGCGGCTTTAACCTTGATGAGATGGATGAAGATGGCTTCATCGCCATGCTCGGCAAGCTAGACAAAGACGGCAAACTACCTAAGTCGTTCAAGAAATTCAAGAAGAAAGATGGTTCCTTCGACAAAGAAGCTGTCGGCAAATTCCTGAAATTCGCTAAAGGCATGAAGGAAGGCCATAAAGAAGGCCAACCAGAGGGCGTTACGGCGGCTGATGTCAAAGCCAATCTGCCTAAAGAAATGCAAGAAGAAATGGCCATGAGCCTGGTTGAGAAATACAACAAGGCTGGTGGAGATAGTGCTGGTAAGACAGCTTTGGCCTTCCATTTGGGTAAAGGACCAGATCAATTCACCCAATCAGACCTGAGTGACAAAGGCAATCAAGAGTACATGCGCTCTGCTGACCGCTTGGCTCAGTTGTCCGGCGCCCGCCATGGCATGGGTGAGAACGATCGCCTCGACTACAAAATCAGTACTGACGGCACTTCGATGGACGCTAAGATCGTCAGTCGTGCCTTCAGCCATGCAAGTAGAGTGGGAACGACTGGTTGGTGTGCTAGAGAGTTTCAAATTGCTTGGGCTAATACTGCACCGGAACTTGTTGGTTCTGGCGATGGTGTGCAGATGACTAGAGCCTTCCAGCGTAGTGATAAGTTCCAACAAGTTGATTGGCAGACTGCGCAAGAAGCGATGCGCGGTGGTAAGGCCGTTGCTGTCACTAGAACCTGGGACCCTTCAGTTGGCGACACTTCTCGCGGTGGTCACGTAGCTACTTTGGCTATGCAGAACGGCCGCATTATGGAAGCCAGCGATCACGTCACTCAGTTCAACAAGAACAACGGTCGCTATCAAACTAACAAAGACAAGTTCTTCGTCTATACCGGTTAGATTCTGGATTGGCGTAAGCTGCACGCAAGGCTTGAATAAGCTTTGGTTTGATTTGTCTGCAGCTTTCAACTAGGTCAGATCTTTCACTTCTAGATTGTTGACGTCGCCTCTAAACATGCACATCTTGCTTATTTGTTGCGCAGGAAGGCTGTCGATTTGTTTTTTGACATCCTTCTTTTTCGCTTGGGTAATCACAGAGTATTTTTCGCGCAAGATCGTGGCGGCCTCGGCTACCATGGCTAAATCATCTCTGCCGCTGTCGAAAATTAGAGCAATTCTCTCCACCGTAGACGGTGGCACAAATTGTTTGTCGCTGAGAATGCCAATGATGCGTTCGAAGCCAATGGAAAATCCACAGGCAGGAACGTCGCGACCGGACATTTTGCCAACCATCTTGTCGTAACGCCCACCGCCAGCGATTGAATAGTTGTAGCCAGGATATCTGATTTCAAAAATTGGACCGGTGTAATAACCCATGCCGCGCACCAGGGATGGTTCAAATTGCACTTTGAATTTATCGTTGGCGGTTTTTGAAACCACCGAAACTATGTTCTTGAGCAGCTTTACCACTTCTTCATCGGCACTGATTCTTTCTGCTAAGAAGTTGAGCTGGTGGTCTTCTTTGGCTAGCTCGTCTAACAGTTGGTTCAGTGCAGCTATAGCGCTTTCTGGATGCCCGTCTTTTGTTAGCTCTTTGGCGACGCCATCAAGGCCAACTTTGTCTAACTTATCGAGGGCAATAAAAACGCTGTCAAAACGATCCTCAGCAAAACCGCAGTGCTTGGCAATGCCAGAGAGCATGCGGCGATCGTTAATCATAATAGAGAAGCCATCAAAGCCAAGTTTGACAAGGGCTTCAGAGGTTGCTTGTAGTAGTTCGATTTCAGCGATTTCGTTTTTGACACCAAAGATATCAATATCGCATTGCGTGAACTGTCTAAAGCGCCCTTGCTGAGCGCTCTCTGCCCGCCATACAGAGCCGATTTGAATAGACTTGAAGGGATTAGGCAGGTTGTTCTGATTGTGCGAGTAGAAACGCACTAGAGGCACTGTCAGGTCGAAGCGTAAGCCCATGTCGGTAAGTTGAGCCCGATCAGCTTTGCTGTTGTCGGAATGGGCTTGGCTCAGTACTTTATCGAGCTTCTCGCCGCGCTTTAGTACTTCAAAAATTAGCTGTAGATTCTCTCCGCCTTCGCCTCGCTTCAGCAGTTGGATATTTTCTAAGCAAGGTGTTTCAATTTTAGTGAAGCCAAAGCGCTCATAGGTAGCGGTAATTATTTGTGTTGCCCAGTCGCGTAGACGTACTTCGGCCGGGGCGAAGTCGCGCATGCCGCTGAGTGGGGCTGAGCTAATTTGAGTGTCGGTGGCCATGTGGTTCCTTCTTAGAGCGAGGGCTTAGGGCGTGGGCAGGCAATAGAGAAACAAGCTCTATTGGAGCCGCTCCCTGTGAACGCATACAAGAATACTGCAAATTCGGATTTTATTTATACTATCTGTTTTAGTATGGTGATAGTTTTAAAAACGTTCAAAGAGAAAACGAGAATACCTAGGATGCCACAATGAAGTAGCACCCTAGGTATCTTTTGTCCTCGTTAGAGAGCAGCCAATCGTTATTTAGGCGATTGGCTGCTCGGATTGATGGTGGTTACCAGAGAGCCCTTTCGGCCTCGACGCGATGAGCGAAAGTCTTCCGGGCGCGTGGCGCTGGCGAAGATTTGGCGCTCTCGACGAAGAGAGGAGAGGTGCCCGCTTGGTTGTTATCGGGAGAAGAGCTCTTCTGCTCTTCGGTGTCCTGTGCGGAATTGATTTCGTTGGTGTTGCTGGTCATAAGTTGTAAGACCCCTTGATGGTGGTTAATTTGTTTGTTTATCCTTGATGGTTGGCGCTCCATCCGAATGAAAAAAGAAGCGCAGTCGAAGCCCGTCCGTTGAAGGAAAAGCCCTGGCTGCGCCTCTTTCAAAGTTTGTCTCTAGGCCAGTTTTTTCTTGCTTTTAAACTAGAGTGCCGATTTTTTGCAGAAAGAGTTCAGCTCAGCTCAGGGCTGAGGGAACTGCTAGATGCTGCAAGAGCCGCCGTCGCCGTGGCAGAGGGTCATGCGCGCTTGGCGCAGTTGACCTTCGGCCTGAGCGATGGCAGACTCGGAGAACTTGATCAGCTCGTCGACGCGAGTGATCTTGCTGTTCAGGTCGATAGGCAGCTCGACGACAACGCGCGGTGCTTCGCAGCTGGTCGGTGCGGGCGGTTGCGGTGTGCCGGCTTGCAGCTGCTCGAACCACTTGTTCGGGTCAGGTGCCGCGCAGGTTGTGCAGCCAGGCTTGGCTGAGAAGTCGATCAAGGGTTCGTCGCTGTTGACTTCGGGGATGGGGCCAGAGTGAGCCTTGAGCGGGCTCAGTGCGGCAACATCTTCGAACGAGACGACGGTGACTTCGAGCTTGATCGATTCACAACGCAGTGCTTCGAGGGCCGATTGGTTGACCACGATGTCTGCCGCTTGCGACAGATTGGTGGCGGTGACGGAGTTGGCGCGAGCACGGCTGACGAGGGCAGTAGCTGCCTCGTTGTTGGCCGAGCCTACTTGCTTTTCCAGTCCGCTGAGCAGAGATTGCAAGTTGACCAACCGCTTTTTCAAGCGCGTCAGTTGTACGGGAGCAGCGTTTGTCCCTGGGTAGGATTGTTCGCCGGGATACATGGTTTATTCTTCCTCAGGTTTGTCATCAGCTCTCGGGCAATAGCCCAGAGGGTTGAGACCTTTTTGCGTGTTGCAGGAGGTACATTGGCCGTTGAACATGATCTGCTTGTACTTCTTGCAGCATGGACAAGTACCAGTGTCGGGGCCGATCAGGCTATGCCCGCAAAGGGTTGTCGGCGGCTTGGTGTAGTCCAAGTCGATCAGTGCGTGATTTGTCATTCGTGAGTATTTACCTTTACTGGTTGTTGGTCACTGAGGGGGATGATTGCTGCACGCTAGCGCTAGGGTAAGCACCGTGGTCAATCATCACCGCCAATGATGGGATGAAGATATCGGTTGAATGTTCGTGGGTTGATGGTTTGGAAAGTTTGGTTGGAGGTCCGGAGGAAGAGATGGAAAAATAGCTTCATCAGCCTATGAAACTTCCAGCCCGTGTTTCAAATCCAAGCCCTGGTGCCCGTTACGTAATGTTTGCATATAATTCGTGGTGCAAAAGTATATTTTAATTTTCTCGGTCACTTCCGTCTGATTGCGCTAACTCTCGCTGCCATTGGGTTTTCGGAGGTATGACTGCCGTCGCGATTGGGGCAAATATTTCTTTTTCGCTGATAGAGAACTGATTAAGACAAGCTTAAATCAACGGTCTTGTCTCTTGACGCTAGCGAGCGCGCGCGAGCTAGCGTATAACTCGCCCTCCTCTTGGCAATTTCGAAAGCTTTGCAGCATGCTGGTTTTGGGGGTTGGAACTTTTATGAGTTGTAGCCAATTTATAGTTCCTTTAGGAACGGCCAAGGTTCAAGGTTCCTGAGGTTTGCTAACTGGATATCTGGGCATAAAGGCTAGAGCTATCGATGGAGAATTCGCATATGTCCGACAAGCCAGAAGTCCAAAAGATGCCGGAAACCCAGATTGATAACAGCAACTTACTACATGAAAAGCCCCAGACCCAGGAAGATAAACTCAGTGCCTTTGCTACTCGCTTAGTCGAAGCAGCTGATCAAAGAGCTGTGATGATGAATAGCAACGGTAGTTCGTGGAAGGCAAACCGTCTGGTGCTAGAAGCGGCCGGTATTGATGCTCCGCGTGTGCCTAATGCCGCGGCGGTGGAAGACATTCCTGGAATGCAAAAGTTGCCACCTGGTGAGAAAGCTAAGCCTGGTGATGTTTACACCACGGGTGCTGATGCTAAACACCCTAATGGCTACTCATTTATTGTCAACGCTGAAGGTCGAGCTGTGTCAGACCATATCGCAAAATTCCCCGATTTGAACCAATACAAAGACGTCAAACATTTTCGCAAAGTTGAGTCTTAATCAACTTTGACAGTGCTTCTTTAGTGGTTTTTAGCTCAACCTCGCTCAGGGGTTGAAGCAATTTCTTTTGCACCTTTTCAGTAATGCGTTTAGCGTGAGTAAGGGTTTTGCGACCCTTGGATGTAATCAATAGCTGATATTTGCGCCGGTCGTTTTCGTCTTTGTGGCGCATCAGCAGTTCGCGCTCTTCTAGTCTGTCTACGATATCTACCATCGAAGTGCGGTCAATACCGTTGCGTATTGCCAGCTCCTGTTGGGTTTCGCTGGCTTGATTCTCAATCATACGCAGAATTACATACTCTTGAAATGATAGTGACAGCGGCTTTAGGCCGTCGGCAACAGCGTCGCGCATTAGTCGGGCCGCTTTGTTCAAGAGAAAGCCGAGATTGTCTTTCAAATTATCTGGAATTGGAGCTTCGATGTCAGTGGCCATAAGGTTCTCCAGATTCAGCGCTGCAATTAGTTGGTAGGTCAACTAATCAGTAATTCAAACTAATGCCTACCTAATATATAAGTAGATGGGCGATTATCTACAATTATGAGATTGGTTTTATCTAAATGCGGAATCATTACTCGGGCACCTGCGTCTATTGATGCATGAAGGAAACAAGTGCTTTGAAGGAGCCAAGTGATGAATAAATTTACCCCCCTCGCATTATCAGGTTTGCTTTTTTGTGCTCTCCCAGCCATTGCAGATGATTCCGCTTCTACTGGTAGTGCACGCGCTCAAACAGCTGTTCAAGTCTGTGCGCCGGGTTCGATGCATGAAAAACTAAAATTGACTAGCGATCAAAAAGACAAACTTAGTTCTATTCGTGATCAGTACAAACTAGCAACCGCCCAGAAAAAAGCCGAGTTAGAGGTGGCTATGGGCCAACAACGTCAGCTAATGTCAAAAGCTACCATTGATAAATCGGCTGTGCTGGCGCTGCAAAGCAAGATCAATTCGCTCAGAGATGACTTGTCTAATGCCCGCATTGATATGGCCTTAACTGCCTCAGCTGTGTTCACTCCCGAGCAGCGCGAAATGTTTGCAAAATTTGGTCATGGTCGCGGTCATGGCGGGCCTGGTATGCACAAGTGGGGCGGTCACAGACCAGGTGGGCCGATGGGTGGACCTGGTGGCGGATGGGAGCGTAAGGGTGGCGAGCGCAAGGTCGGTTAATTTCAAAAGGTCGTAGGTTTTTCAAAAGCGGAGGGGTTAACCCTCTGCACAGGAGAGAGTCATGAAGATCAAGGTAGCTAGTTTGTTTGGAGTTTCTCTGGCACTAGCAGTGATCGCGTTTGCTGCACCCGCTCAAGCCCGAGACAACAATGGTTATGGTAACTATTTGAGTAGTGGAGTTAGTAGTAACTTCGGTGGCAGAGGCGGTGGTTGTGATCGCGATAATGATGGTGATGGTGGTCATCATCGTCATGGTCAAAGAGCGTTTGGTGGCCAGTTCCAGAATCAGTACGGCAATCAGAATCAAGTAGGAATTTATCCCAATACTCCCTTTGGTGGTAATACCGCATATGGTTACAATCAAAATGTTGGTTATAACGGTTTTGGCAATAACCAATTGCTCTTGAACCAAGTAACCCAGATTCAGCAACAACTCTCTGCCGGCAACTTGTCTTCTCGTGATCGCAATAAGTTGATGAATAGGCTAAATAAATTGCAAGCTCGTTTAGGCAATCAAAACTATGGTTCGAATGGCTACAATAACGGCATTCTCAGCAACTTACGCAATCAGTATTTGAATAACGGCACTCTCAATAATGGTTCCCTCAACAATGGTCTGGGTGTGAATGGTCTGGCTAATGCCGGTTATGTCAATCAAGTACGTGGCATGCTTGGATTTTAGGATAGACGAAGGACTCTAAAGTGGTTGATCTAGGTCGACGGAAGGAGTTCCGTCGACTTGGGTTTAGGAGAATTCGCTGTAATCAGCTAAACTGGGTGACTGAGTTTCGAGGCCCTTGCTGTGAAAGCTTTTCGCACATTCTTTGTTTTGTTGATCGGGCTTGGCTCAGTCTGTTTGGCGCAGCCTAATTCAGCCGGAAATGATACCGCCGACGTTATTTATCACTTCCCCGATGTCGCCAACTTGGGTACTTTAGAGGTTCGTGCCGCAACTAGTGGCGAAGGGGCATTAGACCGTATTACCAGCCGTCGACGCAAAGTCGCCCCGGCGAGGGGCACAGTGAAGCTTACTGCTGCTCAAAATCGCGGGGTCTATTTTTCCCCTGGAACGGCTTTGATAAGCCACCCTGAGCTAATTGATGCCATATCTCCGGATAATATCACAGGGTTTTACTTTACTTTCACTTCCACTGGTGATTCTGAAGACGCCATTGCCGACCGGCTGGTGGCTAAACTGTCACACTTGAAAAATCTTAGTTTTGTTAGATTAGGCCGCTGCGACGTCTCTGACGTCGGGGCCTCGGGCTTGCGTGGTCTGCAGCAACTTAAAATTCTGGATTTGAGCTACAGCCTTATTACAGCTAAGTCTATAGCGGTTATTGGCAAGTTAACTAGCCTGGAAGATTTGACTCTGAACAATGTCGACCTGTCCAAGTCTGATTTTTCCTCCATTGGCCGCCTGCCAAAGCTAGTAGCGTTGTACCTGCGTAGTTCACATGTGAGCGACGCTATGGTTAATTCTCTCGCGCCGGCTAGAAAATTGGTGGCTCTAGACCTCTCCAATAATAGTGCCATCACTGATGCTTCTCTTCCGACTTTGGCTTCTTTGCCTGCCCTCAGGGCTTTAAACCTTTCTGGTACATCGGTAAATTGTCGCAGTTTGAAAAAGTTGTCACGAATTGCCAAAGTTATCGTTTCAAGTCGTGAGCTGAAAGGCGCTAGGTTGCAGGATTTGCGAAAAAATATTCCCAATTTGGTGCTTGACAATGGTGGCGTACAAACAGGTAATCCTTCCAGTTTAGGTGCCGAAGAAATGCATTTGTTTGCGCCGACTAGGTTTTAGTGGTCTTGCATGTCCAGAAATGCTGGCTCGCGGGTATATATAACTGGTAGTTACTAGAGCCCCTGAAACCCCAACCAGATGGCAATCGACGTCAGACAGTTACCAAAAGATGGCGGCGATGATAAAACTTCGCCTGACGTTTCGGCGGCTACTAAAGCTGTTCACGAGATAACTGTCAAAGATCAAAAAGCCCAAGCTGCCGCCGCTAAAGGTGACTCGGCTGTTTTACCCGTGGTAAAGATCGACGATCTGACCAAGACAGCTAAGCCCGCTGATGCTGCTGAGAAACCGATTGATCGAGTGGCCCTAGAGAAAGACGCTGTGGCACTCAGGCAGGCCACTGGCAACGATAATTGGGTAGCTCGCTGGGCGGACAAAGACAAAATAGTTGACTTGCTCAAAGGTCATACAGCTGCAGAGCTCAAGGTGCTTAACGGCATCTACAAGATGAAGTATGGCGTTGGTCTTGAGCAAGAGATGTCGTTCATGACCGGCTCGGATAAGGCTCGCTTGATGGCTGTTCTGCACAAGAAAGACGGTAACGAAAACACCATAGCCGCTGACCGCATCAATGTTGCTTTGACTGAAAGAGGCGAATGGACCGGGCGAAGCAATTCCATCATCGAGAAAGATCTGCGCGACAGTTTGCGCACAGCCAACGCTGAGCAAGTAAAGCAAATTTCGGCTGAGTACCAAGAGCGCCATGGCAAGCCACTGGCGCAAGCAATTGCTCAAGACCAACATCTTACGGCGACAACTAAAGAAGCACTGATGATTTACCTTAAGGGTAATGATAAGCGTGCTCCTGAAGATTTTGCCAAGCTTACTGCTGCCGCTCTAAAGTCGGAAGATCTGCAGTTCTTCAAAGAAGTGATGAAAGATGCCAGCCCACAGGAGCGGCAGTCATTCATAGCTGGTGGTGGCGACAAGCAAATGAGAGCTGCCTGGTCTGGAGCTGATTTAACCCAGGCTCGTGATTTTAGTGTTGATGGTAAATTGTCTACGGCCACACAAGTCAAAGAAAATACAGGCACTGTCTGGGATAACAACAAGGGCATCGAGTTAGCCCTGTCGCGCATGACTGACTCTGAGCGCAGCGATTATCGCATCGGCAGACAGTTGAGCGGTGATAGTAGCCCGCTCAGTGCCCAAGATAGTGAGCGTCTCAAGGCTATGTCTGCGGCTGAAAAAGCTACTGCCACAGCGCAATATCACACTCTCAGAGCCAGTTTAGAGGCAGCAGGTAATGCCACTGAATTGGCCCGTTGGGAATCAATGATCAATGTGCGTGGCGGTTCTATTGCTGCCACTCTCGATCGTCATCGGGGCACACTGTGGAATGATTCGGCCGCTGACATTGGCACCTCTATTGAGAGCATGTCTAAAAAAGACTGGGAAGCAGCCAAGAACAATCCTGCTGCTCGCCGAGAGCTTGAGCAGATGCTCGATAGCCTCAATCAGTCTGAGAAAGATAAGCAGTCATTGCTGAAGATTTTCGATCAAAAAATCAGTGCCAAGACTTATGAAGAATCGGTTGATACTGGTAAAGTCTCAGTCGTTGAGCGCATGGACGAAGAATGGCACTTCTATCGCAATGACCAGGGTGCCATGCTTGAAGCTGTTTCTGGCATGTCTAAAGAAGACAGAGAGCGTTACAAGAGCGACGGCAAATTCAAGGCAGAGCTTGATCAAAAAGTCGATAGCTACATGTCTGGTCAAGCACGCGACGAGGCTCAGAAGATACTAAAAGCTGTTGAACTGGGTGAGAAACCAGTATCGACTATCGTGACCAAGCTGACTCAACATGCAGCTGATGCCTTTGTTGATGAAGGGAAGGCTATTCGTGATATTCGCGATGCTTTCAATGCCGATCCAACTCTTAGAAGTCGCATTAGTGAACCCAGGTCTGATGCTGACCGAGCCCTGGCTGCTGACTTTAAAAAGGCCGGAGAGCAGGCTTTGGGCAAGGATATATATCAGGAGTATGTGGGCGAACTGCTCAAAACTGGCTCGATATCTGCCGATAAGATGACTAGACTTTCTAAGGGAGTGTTCTCTGACGATGAAGTCACAACCTACGAAGATATTGCTAAAGCGCCAAAAGCAGAACGTGACCGCTTAAAGAATGACACTGCCTATCAAAACACAGCTTTAGATCATCTCAATAGTGACGAGCGTAAAATTGCTCTGGCTGCTGCTGACCAAGGCGAGTATCGCAGTGAAGACAAAATCAGGGCGCTCATTTTAGGCTTTGGTGGCAGTAAAGAAATAGTCGAGGAGCTCAAGCAAGTACCCACTGAGCAATTGAACCAGCTAAAAAGTGACTATGCTCGCAAGTATGGCAGCAGCTTTGAAAGCGACTTGATGGCTAAGTTAGGCGGCCAAGAAATGGCAGAGGCCCGGCGTGTTTTGTCAGCCGATAAGTCACTGGCCGAAAGGGTTAACATTGCTCGCGATGAGTCTTACTCTACTCGTAGTGGTATCGGTGCAGGATTTGCTGATTGGGTTAGTGCTACTGGCAAACAGTCAGATGATGCTTTAGACCAAATGCTGCAAACCGCTGCAGAGGCTAATCGCAAGGGTAAAGTGGCCAGCCCCGAGCAAATGAAGAATATGCTCGATGACTTTGCTACTGCTATTGATAATCATCGCGAAACCAAGAGCGCAGCTGCTGATTACACCGCTGATGCTCTCATTGCCGGTGGCGCCATTGCTAGTGTAATTGCCACTGGTGGTACTGACTTGCCGCTTGTGGCAGCGATGTTGGCTGCCGGTGGAGCCGCTACTAAAGTGGGCAGCAAGGCTGTTCTTATGGGGTCCGATTATGATTTCAAACTGAGTACAGTTGCTAAAGATGCTTCTGTTGGAGCTTTGACTGGCGCTACCGCAGTATTTGGTCAGGCGCAGTTAGCGGCAGTCTTCAAGGTCGGTCAGCAGGCGGCTAAAACAGCTGCTACTGCTACTCTCAGTACTCTTGCTAGAGAGAGTGTTGATGTTGTGGCCAAGCGCGCAGGCATTGAACTAGCTGAAGGTGTTGCTGGTAAGCAGCTCTTCGTTGCTGGTTACGAGAAAATCTTAAGCGAAGGCACTGAGACTGCCATGCGTAACTTGCTGGCCAATGGAGCCAGAAAAATTGAGGAGAAATCTTTTGCTGCCATAGCTGCGCGCGTAGTT
>CAJXZK010000153.1 GCA_913063055.1 uncultured bacterium | reverse complement strand
TGATAGCAGGGCACAAAATCTACAAGCACTTTGCCAATTGGCAAAGTGCTTGCAGATTTTGTGCCCTGCTATCATTGCTTAGGTGACCACTGAAGTAACTGGAGGCTCGTTAAGGTGCAGGCAGCAGATCTGATTTTGCGTGATCAAGTCAGAGAAAAAGATCTTGAAATCAAAGTGACCTATCCAGACGGTGCTGATACTTATCCAGTCATTGTTTTCTCTCATGGTTTGCTTGGCAGCAAAGATGGCTATCAGCCATTGGTGCGCTATTGGGCTGAAAATGGTTATGTTGTAATTCAACCAACACATTATGATTCTGCTTCTTTTCGTAAGCCTACATTGACCGAACTGCGTGACTTGACGCCATTGTTCGTCGGTTGGGAGAGTCGGCCCGATGACATTATTTTGATTCTCGATCAACTTGCTCATATTGAGACTCTTTTGCCTGATTTTCAAGGCAAGTTTGACCACGGGCGCATTGGCATGGGTGGCCATTCTTTCGGCTCTCATACGGCCATGCTCATCGGTGGCACCCAGCTTTCAGCCAATAGCTTTGGCAATTGCGGCAATGTCGGCAGCATAGCTAATAGCAATGTCTCTGGCGGTGCCAGTGCTAAAAGCAATGCTGGTGGCAAGCAATTTAGAGATGAGCGGCCTTTGGCCTTTCTTCTTCTTTCTCCGCAAGGGAGCGGCCGTGCACTAACTGAAACAGCAGATTTTAATCAGTCAGCCTGGGATGATTTTGAGCGACCAATGATGATTGTCACTGGAACTGAAGACAAGGGTAGGCGACGTCAAGATCATATTTGGCGCTCTGAAGCATTTAAGTATGGGGCTCCTGACGATAAATATCTGATGGTAATTGAGGGTGGTTACCATGGTTTTGGTGGCATCACTGGCACTAAATTTTTTGGCTCAGGTCCAGCTAATGACAGCCATGTAGAATGGGTGCAACTGTCGACTTTGGCCTTTTTTGATCGCTACGTTAAAGGCTTGCTTGAGGCCTCTAAATTTCTTACCGAAGGTGGGCTTGCCAAGGTGAGTGGCGGGGCGGTGCAGGTCTCTTACCGCTAGCTCAGTTGTAGCTGCTTGCCCCTGTATGGCCTTTGACCACTGTATAATTAGCCTGAGCCTTTAATTAGAGTAGATTTTTCTTCTACTGAAAAATTAAAGCTCAACGTAATTGTTTTGACCGTTGGATTCCCTGAGGATTGTACATGCGCTTGTTGCCGGGTGAGCCTTATCCATTAGGAGCTACGTGGGATGGATTAGGAGTAAATTTTGCGATTTTCTCCGAGAATGCCACCAAAGTGGAACTTTGTCTCTTTGATTCGATAGACGCTGAGCGAGAGTCAGAGCGCATACTCTTGCCCGAGTACAATAACAACGTCTGGCATGTATACCTGCCCCATGTACTACCGGGTCAGCTTTATGGTTATCGTGTTTACGGGCCATATAATCCAGAAAAAGGTTTGCGCTTCAACGCTAATAAATTATTGCTCGACCCTTATGCTAAATCGATAGTTCGCCACGTCAAATGGGACGATAGTTTGTTTGGCTACAAGACTGGCGATCCCAGCAAAGATCTAAGCTTCGATACTCGTGATTCGGCTGCCTATGCGCCACTATGTGCGGTGGTCGATCCAGCTTTTTCTTGGGGCAACGATCGGAGGCCGAAGACGCCATGGCACAAGACAATTATTTATGAGGCCCATGTTAAAGGTCTGACTTTTCAGAATCTAGATATTCCTGAGCATTTACGCGGAACCTATGCCGCCCTTGCTTGCGAGCCCGTGATAAAACATTTGAAGAGCCTTGGCATTACAGCCGTTGAGCTGATGCCGGTGCATGTCAAAATCAATGATCGCTTTCTCGTTGACAAAGGTCTTACTAATTATTGGGGTTACAACACCCTGGGTTATTTCGCTCCGGAGTGGCGCTTAGCCTGGAAAGATGGTGCCGTAGATCATGTGCGCGAATTCAAGATGATGGTGCGTGCTTTGCATGCTGCCGGACTAGAAGTAATTCTCGATGTGGTCTATAACCACACTGGTGAAGGAAGTCAACTAGGGCCGACTCTCAATTTCCGTGGTATCGATAACAGTGCCTACTATCGCACTAATGCCGATGACCAGCGCTACTATGTCGATTACACTGGCTGTGGCAATACCCTCAATGTCACCCATCCGCGTGTCATTCAGCTGATTATGGACAGTCTGCGCTACTGGATTGAAGACATGCATGTAGATGGCTTCCGTTTTGATTTGGCCAGCGCCTTGGCTCGTGAACTTTATGCTGTGGATAAACTCTCCTCGTTCTTTGACGTCATTGCTCAAGACCCGATTATTTCGCAGGTTAAGCTCATAGCCGAACCCTGGGACTTAGGCGAGGGTGGCTATCAAGTCGGTAACTTCCCTGTATTGTGGACTGAATGGAACGGCAAATTCCGTGATACTGTTCGCCGATTCTGGAAAGGCGATAGTGGTGTTGCTGGCGAGATGGCGACAAGATTGTCTGGTAGTAGTGATCTCTACGAACATAGTGGCCGCGCGCCGCACGCCAGCATCAACTTTGTTACCTGTCATGATGGCTTTACTCTCAATGATCTTGTTACTTATAACAACAAGCACAATAAAGACAATCTAGAAAATAACAACGATGGTGAGAACCATAACAGCAGCTGGAATTGCGGCGTTGAGGGCTTCACTACCGATGTTGAAGTTAAGGCTTTGCGGGCCCGGCAAAAGCGTAATTTGATGGCTACTTTGATGCTCTCGCTTGGAGTACCAATGATTAGTGGAGGCGATGAGCTCAGTCGTACCCAGCGCGGCAACAATAATGCTTACTGCCAGGATAGCGATATCAGCTGGTACAACTGGAAGTTGAATGAAGAAGAACAAGATTTTCTTGAGTTCGTGCGCAAAGTTACTCACATTCGCAAGACTCAACCAGTCCTGTTGCGGCGCAAGTTTCTTAGTGGAAGGCTAGAAAGCCTTGAGGGAAATAGAGACGTAGCCTGGTTTAATGCTAAGGCCCAAGAACTTACTGCTAAGGAATGGACCAACCAAAGTCTGCAGAGCTTTGGCATGGTGATCGATGGTTTTGGTATTACAGAAGTTGATGAATTGGGTGATCCAATTGTTGGCAATACATTGTTTATGCTACTCAATGCCTCGGCTCACGACATAACCTATCTTATGCCTGCCCACTATGATTCCTTCTGCACCCCAGCGAGAACGGCTCAGAGTAAGGAATGCAAAGAAGGACGTTGGAGTCTCTTGTTAGATACTTTTGATCAATCGCGCGATCATCAGCGCTTTGATTTTGGCTCGAAGTTCGTATTGCATTCGCGTAGTTTAGTGTTATTCGAATTATTGCAGAGTGAATTAGAAGGCTAGTTCTACCGCAAATCTACCGAAAAATTATTAGCGAGCACGATCGTAGCGCAGGCCCTTCTCTTTGCGTATTTGTTTCTGCTCGAACATTTTGGCGTCGCCCCGGCCTTTAAAGGCAGCAAGGCCTTCATTGGGATTTAACTGTACAACCCCAGCGCTGACGCCAACTACAAGCTCGCCGGGAACTGGTGGCTCAGTGGGTTGCAGTGGCCTGATGCCCGATTGGTCTAGGATCGGCCTTGGTACAACAGGAACATTTTTTAGCATTCCTTGAGCGTCGACAACAAGATTCAATTGGCTATTTGGTGCAGGGTTGTCGTTGGCAGCATGCATGCCGGGGGTTGAATGAAATAGCTCCCTGAGCCATTGTTTGGCAGCTCGTTGCACTTCGAATACTTGGTCTATCTGGGCCTGGCTGGCAAACTTTTTCTCCACTAAAATTTGGCCTATTAGCTGGCGATTTTCGGGTGTCTGCTGTGATTGAATGCGCATTGCTTCTTGAATTTGCTCTTCCTTCACACCGCCGTGGAGTTTGAGAAGCTGACCAATTTGTGGCAAGAAGCGATAAGAGGTTTTCTCTCCCAGAGCAGCGATGTCGTTGTCATTGTATACATCTAGCTTTCTGCCGCTGGTAACCTGTCCTGGTTTGAGACCAGTGCGTTCTTGCAGGCGCGCGACTTCGGCGCTGATGTTGGCGGCATCGATTTTCTCACCGGTTATGTTAGAGCGAGCCTTGAGTAAAGTTTCGGCTAGGTCTTCGATGGTTTGGCCTTCTTTGCCAATGACCGAGCGTGGCATGGTTTTTAATTTGGTTACTTCGGCTGGGTAGTTCGCGCTCAACTGCATGGTTGTTGGGGCTTCTTTGGCTACGCCAATGCGCATCTTCTGCTCAAATGTCTGAGCTAGTTCTGTGGCATGGGGCAAGTCGGTTTTGGGCATGACGATCATAAATTCGTCGCCACCTTCACGTACATGAATGTCTGTGCCACGCTTGAAGTGGCCTTTGATCATTTCTGATGCTTTCTTCAAGACTGCATCACCAACGTTGTGGCCAAAATTGTCATTAGCAGCTTTGAAATTATCCAGGTCAAGATAGGTCATTGACAGCGGCTCTTTTTCACGGCTGCTACGAGCAACTTCTGTGCGCAAGGCTTCTTGTCCGCCAGTTTTATTTTTCAGCCCGGTGAGGCCGTCGACAAGAGCGAATTCTTTGGCTCTTTCAGAATAACCCTTGGGGTGAACCTCGATTGGTCCTATGGAAAAATAGGGCTTACCCTCACTGACACGGGCTTGTAAGCGGCTAGTAATAGCTTCTTTGCCTGCTGCTGTACCGTAGCCGAGGGTGCCGAACATTGCCCCGAAAGTGGCATAGGAGGCGGCGTCTTTTGCCACTTCGTTATAGTTCAGTGGTCTTCCGTTTAGGGCCGCTGTCAGGCTGGAATGGCCGACGCCACCGACTGCGCCTGAAATGGTGGCGGTGCCAACGGTACTGAGGTAGCCAGTTCGGGCGAACATTGGTATGGCTTTTAGTCCCATCGCCGCACCATCCATGGTGGCGAAGGTGCCGACACCGATTGCCATATTCCGTAGTTTATTAACGCCAAAATCTTTGTCAGCAATCGGTACTGTAGCTTCATAGATTGCGCCGCTGGCGGCTGATTCAATAATCGGTACTGTAGTTGCTCTGTCGAAGGCGAGGGCTCGAGATACACCTACTCCCTTGGCTATGATAGCGAAGTCGAGCACGCTGCCAGCGATGGTGCCGGCTTTGGTCCAGGTATTGTCGTGGGTGGGTTTGCTAATTAAATCAGGGGCGTCAGGCTTAAAAGAAGTGGTATGTCTTATTACCTGGGCAACTCCAGCTAGTGGTTGCTCCACTGCTGAATAGGCAGCTGCATGCAAAGCATCACCTACTCCTGACACTAAAGCGTTGTCGCTCTGACTTTTGGTCTGATCGCTTGTACTTTGTTTGTCGCTGGAATGGGCGTTGATTGGCATGACATGTTTCCCTGGTCTAATACTTTGTACCCAAAGTGCCACAGACCTAGTCGCCAGCCAGAAAGTCGGCCTTTAGCCTTGAACTACTTCTCGTTCAAGATACTGTCGAGCTCGGCAGTTAGCGTGTTTTTCAGGTCGCCACCAAAGCCCACATGGACGACCTTGACAATGCCGTCTTTGCCGATAATTACCGATTGTGGGATGCCTTCAACTTTATAGGCTTCAGCTACTTTGCCGTCTTTATCTAGAGCGACATTGATGCTCAGGCCTTGCGAGCGCAGAAACGCTTCGATTTTGCCTGGCTCTTCGCGCAGGTCTACGGCGTAGAATTTGACGCCTTTAGATTCATAGGCCTTGGTTACTTCAGCCAAAATTGGCAGAGCCTGGCGGCAAGGTGGACACCAGGTAGCCCAGAAATCTAGGACAACTACATTTTTGCCTTTGAGGTCTGCCAGGTTGAACTTGCCACCATCTAGGGTATTGAGCGCAATGGCGGGTGCCTCTTTTTTCAGCAGGGCGTGCTCCTCTGCTTCTGCTGCAGCTGAGTGACCCGAGCGTGCGGCTTGCTTGCTTTCGTCAAAAAAGGTAGTAATTTCTTTAGCGGCAGGCGGTGCTACGAATTTAAATTCGCTAGCTGCTATCTTTGCATCGGAGAGTTGAGTGTAGTCAAAAACAATTGAAATGCTTTGGTCGCCAAGCATTTTGCCTAGAGCCGGTGAAATTCGTCTGAGCCAAGGGGTTTTGCCGCTCTCTATCCACATGTCCCAGCCCATTTTGGGCGCATCAACCTTGATGTGATCGCATTCAACTCCGTCAACTGTTTCTTTGCCAATCAGGCTGCCGCCGGTGATGCCGTAGACTTTTTGCATAAACTGATATGGATCTTCGGCAAGCAAGCATTCAAGGGCATTGAGGCCGCCAAAGTTGAATCCAGTGGCATAAAAGAATTCGCGGTCGCGGAATGAATCAAAGAATTTGCTTGTGGCTTTACCCTTGATGTAGCCAAGGCGCGGGTTGTAGAGATAGCGATTGTCTCCATCCATGCGTACTTCACTGCCGTTGTAACGGTCACGATCGTTGCTGTCCATGGTTATAGACAGTTTATTGGGCCGTTGCACAAAAATTTTGAAAGTTGTATTGCGTTCGTCCTTTTCTGATCCTTGGCGCACGCTCATTTTGTACTTCAGTACAGTTTTGAACGATTTCAGGCCGGCATAGTAATCTGACATGCCTTTGAGCAATTGGTCGACTTTTGGGTCGATTTTCACATCGCCCTGAGAATCGCCTTTTGCTTCGCTTTTTACCTCGGCTTTTGCAGCTGAGCTGCCAGCTTCTTTATCTTTGCTATCGCCTTCAGCGAAGGCTGGGCAAAAGCTTAGGAGAATTGAAAAACTGAGAAAAAGGGAACGAAAGGCAGTGGCCGAGACTTTTAATTGCATTGTTAGCTCAATTCTGGGAACTAGGTAATTGTAGCCCAATAACGATTGACAGTTTTTGCTTTGGGCTATGATAGTAGCCATTTGCGCTTGTCAGTAATGAGAGTACCCAACCATTTCATCTGGTGAAAACGAACAGTCTCCTCCAGCTCCAGCCGGGGCTTATGGCAGACCAATACCCAAGGGAGCCGAGTTTGCCGCGGGCACTCTGGTGGGTGGTTCGTATGAGATTGTTGATTATCTTGGTCGGGGCGCCATGGGGTTTGTTTACCGTGCCAGGCACAACATTCTTGGTCGCGAATATGCCCTAAAAACTCTTGGCGCTGATCAGGTTTCTGATACATCCTGGCGTCGCTTCCAGATTGAAGCTCAGGCGATCGCCAAAATGTCTCACCCTAACGTGGTTGGCATTCACAATTTTGCCTTGCATCACAGTGAAGGCAAGGCTGATATCCCCTTTTATGTGATGGATTTACTCGAAGGCAGCAATCTTGGCGAGAAGCTGCGTGACAATGGCACTCCGCCCTTGGCGATTGTGTTGGCAATTTTTCAGCAGGCCGCCTCTGGCCTTGGCTATGCCCATTCTAAGGGCATGATTCACCGGGACGTTAAGCCGGGAAACATTGTTTTGCTCAATCGCCCAGACGCTGTGGGCGCTACGGTAAAAATTGTAGATTTCGGCATTGCTAAGCTCACCGATTCTCAGTACGGCGCGCAGAAGCTGACGACGGCTGGAGAAGTATTCGGTAGCCCCTTATACATGAGCCCAGAGCAGAGTATGGCGCAGACTTTAGATGCGCGTACTGACATATATTCGCTGGGAGTGGCGCTATTTGAGTCATTGGTCGGGGACCCACCGTTTATTGCTAACTCGGCCGTTGAAGTAATGATGATGCATCAAGGGGCGCCTATTCCCATAATTAATGATGTTTCTGAAGTCAGCTACCCGCCTGAAGTGCAGCAAGTGGTTGAAAAAATGATGGCTAAAATGCCTGAAGATCGCTACCAGACCATGGAGCAGGTGGCTTCAGATTTGGCTGCCATCGCTCGAGGTCAGGAGCCTACTCTAGGCGCGGCGAGGCTTTCTGATACGGCAAGATTGCAGCATCGCTCTGACAGCGCTGACCATGCCGCTGGCGATTCTGCTAGCTCTAATTCGGCGGCTCGCTTTGGTGAGGACACTTTTAGTGGTCCGCTTTTTTCCACTTCTCAATCTATTGCCGATAACTCTTCAAGTGATCCAGAGTTAGATGAGGAGCCGGAGGAGAAGTCGGCTAGAACCATTAAATCATTGTCGGTGGTTCTAGTGGCTGTAACAGTAGTTGTCTCGATTGCTTTGTTTTTTGTTTTTCGACAACCTGATTGGGTCGTTAAAACTAGTGCTAGTGCGGCTAAGCGTGCAAATCGGTCGATCACTGCTTCAGGTTTTTCTGTGGGCGGCCAAACCTCGGCGAGTGGAATAGATGGAGCGAATACTGCCAGTACGGGGAACCTATCAAATCTGCCCAGCTCTCAGTCAACAGACGACGGAAATGCCGACGGTGATATTGATCTTGGAAAGATTGATGAAACGGCTGGGATGGGTGTCTTCAAAAAAGGCGGCACTGATTATAGTGGTTATGAGGATAGTGGCACTAAAAATAAGAAGAGCAAAAATAGTAAGCGTTCTGAACTTGCGAAGAAATTTGGAGGCCAACAGAAGCCTCCTTCCGGTTCGCAGAACGAAACCTTCAAATACTCAAAAGTATTAGAAGTTAAGGGCTTCAAGATTCGTCGTTTCCAGTTTCCTGAAGATATAACTATTGGTCGCTTTGAGGTTGATAAGGTTAATAAACCAGAGCTCGGCCAAGAAGCCCATGGCACAATTGACCTTAACCCCAGGTACAACTATAGCTTCACACCATATCGTTGCGTTGAGGATTTTCCTCAGTACATGAAACGTTTTCGTTCTGGTGATATTACTTCGGTAATTCTCATTGAGGACCTTTGCCGAGACAAAGTATTAGAGGCCGTATCTTACATTCCTGACGTCACTTCGTTGCAAGTTGTTGGTAACGACGGATTTACCGACTCTTCTGTGGCTAATTCTCTACGGCGATGCAAGTCACTTCGCAAGTTCTATGCCAGTGAAATTGGTGTTAGTGGTGCTGCCCTGGCTGAGGCTAATTGCTGGCAGAAGATTGAATCGCTATGGTTGACTAAAGTTTATGGCTTGCAGCCGCTTTTGAAAGTCTTGAAAAATTCCCATGAATTAAAGGGTTTGACCCTAGGCGATTCCAATTTAACTAGTCGTGATATCGAGATTGTTTCGACCATCTCTAGCATCCGCGGTCTCGATCTTAGTCAAAATAAAATCACGGCTAAAGATCTTAGAACTTTGTCTAAGATGCCAAATATAGAGTACCTAAACCTACAGATGTGCGGACTTGACCATAAGGCTTTGCTAGAGTTGAAGCGCTTTTCAAAATTACGTGAAGTAGATGCTTTTGTTCCAGGTCCAAATCAGAAAGCTGAGACCGCTCTATTGAGCAGGGAACTGCAAAATGTACTAGTACATTGACTCAAGGCTACTAATTCCACTTTTGTTATTCGGTATGACTATGTCCTCACTCTGTAAAACCTGCGGTAAGCCACCTCTAGCCAATCGGGCTGGTTCGGTTACGTCATACTTTTTTCAACACAACTATTGCCAGTGTGAAAGCGAAAAAAATTCAGATGAGCAAAGACGCTTCTCCAAAGTTTCTACTGCCAAGGGTGATGATCAAGTTTGTGCTAATTGCGGCAAGAGTAGACCATCAAATCGGCGTGCCGGCTCATTTACGGCCTTTCTCTTTAAAGAGCTGCGTTGCAATTGTGCTGGGGTCGCTTCTAGGGTAGCTGATAGTCGGGGCGGAGCTTTTGGTGCTGGTTCATCTGGGCCCGCGAGAGTGCGTTCGCGCACTGCTGCACGTATCGCTCAGCGCAAGAACTTTACCGAGAGTCTGAGGAAGTCTAAAGCCGGTGAGAATTTTAAAGTCGGAATGGCTTTCCAACCCGGTGCAGTTATTGGTGGAGCATTTCGTATTGAATCAGTGATTGGCCAAGGTGGCATGGGTGTTGTTTATCTGGCCGAGCAAGTGTCATTGAGAAAACAGGTGGCCTTGAAGATTCTTGCTCCAGAATTGGTCAATGAGCAAAGCTGGTTGCGCTTTAAGGCCGAGGCCAAGACTCTGTCTGTACTCAATCATAGTTCGCTGGTAAAGGTCTACGATTTAGGCGTTCATGAGAACATGATTCCCTATTATTCGATGGATTTTTTGCAAGGGCGGAGCCTAGAAGAAATACTGGATAATGATGGACCCTTGCCCTTCAGGCAAGCCCTACCTATCTTTATTGAAGTGCTTGATGGGCTTGCTTACGCCCATCGCAACGGTATTGTTCACCGCGATCTTAAACCCGGAAATATAATGCTGTGCACTGTCGATGGTGCCAGGTCGATCAAGATTCTAGATTTCGGTATTTCTAAACTAATTGGTCCTAATGCAGCTAGTTCGCAGAGTTTAACGACGGTTGGCGAAATATTTGGTAGCCCGTTTTACATGAGCCCCGAGCAGTGTTCTGGTAGTGCTGTTGACGCTCGCTCAGATGTCTATTCTCTTGGTTGCACTTTAATTGAGGTGCTGACTGGCTTTGTGCCATTTGAAGGTAAAGAATTTATTGAAACTGTGATGATGCATCAAGACGAGGCACCACCATTTTTGGCTGATTTGGAGCCTAGCTTAAAGTATCCACCTGCCCTTGATCGAGTCTTGGCCAAGTGTTTAGCCAAGCGACCACAAGATCGCTATCAATCTGCCAAAGAGATGGCATTAGACCTTGGGCGCGTGCTTGAGGGCAAAGAGGTTATGGCACCGGAGCTGGCATCTTCGCCGCAGGATAGGTCGGCTCATTCTGCGAAATCTAGCGATAGAACATTTCAATTGTCTCTGCCACTCATTCTCGTTGCCGCTGGATTAGTAGTTTTAGTCGTTGGCAGTGCTTACTTTCTCTTGCGGCCGACTTCTACCGCTTACCATTCTCAATCGCTAGTTAGTGCTGCCGACAAAGAAATTTCTACTAACGGGATTGACACGAATGCCGCTGCTGCCAATAGCGACACTGATCTTGGAAAGATTGACCCTGATGTTGGCATCCAAGTATTTAAAAAAGATAGTAGAAGCGGTTCTGAGGTCGAATCTCCGCTAGGCAAGCCCCCTAGTAGCTCAGACTATGCGGTTCTACGCAAGGTTGCTACAGCTAGTCGCAACGGTGAACGAACGGCGAGTAACACTCTATTTGAAGTAATGCCAGATTTAGAAGGCACTTCGGTGGAACCTAAGGGATCTGAGAAGGATACGTTCAAGTATTCGACTATAGTTGTCGAGAATGGCCATCGCCTGCGTCGCTTCAATTTTCCCTCTGATATTTCTATTGGCATTGTGAGTGACGGAAAAAATTCGGAGCGCAAGGCTGCACAAGGCTTAGTCGATTTTCCTGCTGACGCACCGATTAGGTTTGCTACGGCTGGAATTGTGAGGCGCTATCCGCAGTATATGAGACGGTTTCGCCCGGATGATATAAATCATCTCACGTACTCGTATTTCGCTGGCACGGATCAAGTGCTATCTGCTGCAGGGAATCTTTCCGGCGTTACAGATTTGGCATTGCCTGGTGCAAGTGAATTAACCGAGAATGGCTTTCAGGCCGTTGCGAACTTTAAGCACTTAGCTAGGTTCTCTCTTTCATCTAGCGATTTAACTGGTGCTGCTATTGCTCGTGCTAATTGCTGGCAGAATCTAACGCATCTGACATGGCGTGACGCCAAGGAACCAGGTGCTTTCCTTAAAAAGCTGCAGCAGAGTAGTTCCTTGGTTTACCTCGACTTATCCGGAAACAAACTTAGTCAAGCTGACTTCGAACTTATCTCTAAATTGACTGGTCTGGAGTACTTGAGTCTGGCCAACACTAAGGTTACTCTTGAAGCTCTTGAGGCCGTTGCCACCCTGCCAAATTTGACTGGCCTGGACCTGACCAATTCGGGTCTAGGTGTTAAAGCTATTCCTGTCTTGCAGAAGATGAAAAACCTGAAACGGTTGGCAATTTTGCATGCGAGCTCATCGCCGCAGCTAAGAACAAAGTTGATTAACCAACTGCCTCACGTTAAAATCTATGGCTGGTCAGAATCGATGCGGGTACCCTAGATGACTGACAAGCTCTGCAAAACTTGCGGCAAAGCACCCCTGGCTAATCGTGCCGGTTCAGTCACCTCGTATTTCTTTCAGCACAACTATTGTCAATGCAATAGTGCTAGGCCTGCGGACCGTGGTCAAAATGAGGTCTGTATCAGTTGTGGTAAGTCTCGGCCTCTCAGTCGTCGGGCTGGGTCTTTCACGTCTTTTCTCTTCAAGGAACTTCGCTGTCAGTGTGCCGGGCCCGTCGCGACTAAAAAGCGTTCCGGTGCTTCATTCCATCGCTCGGCCACTGCCCAGCGGTTGACTCAGCGAAAGCAATTTACTCAGTCGCGAGTGAGCGGCACCGGGCCATCTGGCCATTCCAGTGCTCAAAAGATTTTGCCAGCTAACAGTATTATTGGTGGCGCCTTTAGGGTAATTAGCATGATTGGCCAGGGCGGCATGGGAGTTGTCTATCTGGTTGAACAACTATCGTTAAAAAAACAACTGGCTTTGAAAGTGCTTTCACCAGAGTTTGTTAACGAGCAGAGTTGGTTGCGCTTTCAGGCCGAGGCTAAGACTTTAGCCTCGCTCAATCATGCCACCCTGGTGAAAGTATACGATCTGGGCATTCATGACCGAGCGTTGCCGTTCTATTCGATGGATTATTTGCAGGGGCAGAATTTAGAAGAAATTTTAATTGATGATGGTCCTCTTCCACTCAATCAAGCATTGCCTATATTCATCGAAGTATTGAGCGGCTTGGCTTATGCTCACCGCAATGGCATTATCCATCGCGATCTTAAGCCTAGTAATATAATGCTAAGCACCGCAGGCAGTGCTAAGCAAGTGAAAATTTTAGATTTTGGTATTTCGAAATTAGTGCTTCCTGGTGGCAGTCTAGCTCAGTCGTTGACTTCTACCGGTGAGGTATTCGGTAGCCCCTATTATATGAGCCCCGAGCAATGTGTTGGCGATGTGGTTGATGCCCGTTCTGATATTTATTCTATTGGTTGTTCTTTGTTTGAAGTCTTGACTGGATTTGTACCCTTTGAGGGGCGCAGTTCTGTTGAGACGGTTGCCATGCATCAAGATAGAGATGCGCCGAGGCTTTCAGAGGTTTCTTCTGCCAACGAGTTTCCTCCGTCAGTAGAGCTTGTGTTATCTAAGTGTTTAGCAAAGTTGCCGCAAGATCGCTACCAGACAGCTAAAGAGTTGTCTTTAGACCTGGAACGTATTCTTGATGGCAAAGACGTGCTTGCCTACAACCGCGTCTTTCCTTCGGCCGAGATGCGCGAAGAAGATTCAACTGAGCCATTTCCCTTTCGCTTAGTCATAGTAGTGACTTTGCTCTTACTGGCTTGCCTGATTGCGGCCTATTTTTTCTTTGCGGCCCAGTCACCGCAGTTAAGTGCGGTGAAGAATACAGCTGTAGCCAAGCCGAATGAGCAGGTCTCGTCTTCCAGTGTAGCTTTGCGGGATCCTGGGCCGTATGTCCCTGAAGATTCACTGGGCTCTTTTTCTACGGTAAGTCCGTCTGCACAAAAGACGGAAGCATTGGCAGATAAAAGCGCTGCTGAAGATAGTGGTTATGATTCCTTTGTTAATATGGTGGGCGACGCCGATCACAGTATGGGCGCGTACTCTGGCGAGCAAGCAGCTCCGACGGGCTCGCAATTAGAGACTGAAAAATACTCGACTAAAGTTGTGGTCAACGGTGTGCCGATGATTTCATTCAAGTTTCCCACGGATGTGGTCATCGGCAAAATCTACACAGTTAGAAATGACCCTGGATTTGACGCTAAAGGAACTATCGTTTGCCGGCAAGGTGCTGCACTGACATTTATGCCATCGCGAATTGTTGGTAAGTATCCGCAGTATGTGCAGCGCTTTCGCTCTGATGATTTGCAAGGAGTGTTGCTATACAGCAGCGGTGGTGACGACAGTGTATTGAAGGCGCTCACCTGTCTTCCTGATATCCCGGCGCTTTCTGTCATGGCTAATAGCGAGCTTACACCCGCGTCGCTAGCATCTTTCAATAAATTCCGTAATCTTAGAACGTT
>CAJXZK010000152.1 GCA_913063055.1 uncultured bacterium | reverse complement strand
ACTTTTGGTGGTGTCACTGCTAGTTTTGCCATGCTGGGCGACTTTATCATTGCTGAGCCTGGTGCTCGCATTGGTTTTGCTGGTCGGCGTGTAATTGAGCAAACTATCAGGCAAAAGTTGCCTGCCGATTTCCAAACTGCTGAATATTTGCTCAAGCATGGTCAAGTCGATATGGTTGTAAGCCGCAACAAGCTTAAAGAAACCCTCGCTCGTTTGATTGCTTTTCACAAACCAGCCCCTAAAGTTGCTGCGGAAAAAAAAGTCAGCGGTGAGCCTTCTGCCGCCGGGCGAACTTAGAACCTAAACCTTTCCTTCTTCCCCCTCAACATCAATAAGTCAATCAATAGGCTGGAGTGCTATGGCTACTGTCGAAAAAAAACCGATACCACTAGAGTTTGAGCAGCCATTGGCTATCCTTGCTCAAAATATGGAAGCTCTGGAAAAGCAGCTATCGGATAATCCAGAGCTGGAAGGCGATCTTGAGCGCATGCAAGATCAATATAATTCACTCAAGCGTTCTTTGTATTCAAATCTCCGACCAATTGATCACTTAGCCATTGCTCGTCATCCACAGAGACCTTATACCCGTGATTACTTCTCTACCTGGGATCCAGGCTGGGTTGAGTTGCACGGCGATCGCAAGGGCGTAGACGACGGCGCTATGGTTGGTGCCTTGTTGGAAATTGATGGTATCAAGATGGTGGCGGTTGGTACCCAGAAAGGCCGTACCCTGCGCGATAAGCAGCATTGCAATTTTGGTATGCCACAGCCTGAAGGTTATCGCAAAGCCTTGCGGCTTTTTCACCATGCTAATAAATTCCATTTACCGATTCTCTGCTTAATCGATACACCTGGCGCTTACCCAGGGCTTACAGCTGAAGAGCATAATCAGTCGCAAGCGATTGCCGAAAATTTGATGGAATTGGCCGGAGTGACTGTACCCGTGGTGGCAGCGGTTACTGGGGAGGGAGGCTCTGGAGGCGCTCTTGCCATTGGTGTAGCTAACCGAATTTTGATGCTTGAGCACTCTGTGTATTCAGTTATTACACCAGAAGGATGTGCCTCAATTCTCTGGCGCTCTAATGACAAAGTATCCGAAGCTTGTCAGGCCATGAAGATGACAGCCAAAGAGATTCTCCAGCTCGGAGTGATAGATCAAGTTATTAGCGAGCCACTGGGTGGCGCACATCACGACTATCAAACTGCCGCTGAGAATCTAAAGAAAGCCATCGTGGCGCAAATGACTGAGTTAATGAAGCTATCACCAGAGCAAGTAAGAAAAGACCGCCAAGACAAGTTCAGACGCTTTGGCAGCTTCCGCTAAAAGCTAATTCTAGTTAGTGTTTAATGAGCTTGCTTCTTGGCTTTGGCCAAGAGGGTTTTAGCTGTTTGGCCTTGACTCGACTTTGATGGTACCTGTTGCAGTACTGCTATGGCTTCGGGGTACTTCTTGTCTTTCATATAGAGTTTGGCCAGGCTGACACAGGTGTTGTAGTACTTTTCCGATAGCTCAGGCGAAAGTTTGCCTTGGGTTTTTTGAGCTTTCATCAAACTTACTGCTTGAGCCAATTTGCCAGCCTTTATCAAGGCTTCTGGATCGTCATCAACTCCGGCTTTGACCTCAGGGCCTTTGTTCCATGGCATCATTGCCTGGAATTGAGCTGAAGTGAGGGCAAACACACCAGCTGCACCAATCAGCAATACGGTGATCAAAATCGGTACGAAGCGAAGAGCCTGCGCTGCACCAGTGGCGCCACCGCGTCCGGCCGAGAAATTAGTTGAGTTGCGGTTTTGATTGTTAGACTGGTCAGCATGTCGCTGGGCATCTCGATAGGCCGCTACTTGATCAGCGTAATTGCTACTCATTGAGCGGCTTTCTTCACCGCTATGACTTGTTCCAGCTCCGGCCGAGGCTGGATTGGTGGCAATTTGTTGCTGCAGCATTTCTCTAGTCAGCGGGCGTTGCTGGAGCATATCCCGTGATTCTTTGCGATGCTGTAAGGTTTCGTCTTGAGCCAATGGTCCCGGTGCAATTTCTTTGTGCACCGTTTGGGTGGTAGCCACAGAAGGTTTGGCCTCGGTTTCTTTCATGGCGTCTTCTAAAGCTTGCGAAAGCTCGTCCATTGTTTGGTAGCGATCGTTTGGATTTTTTAGAAGAGTTTTGTGCACCACTTGCATTAGCGCCTCAGGGAAATTGAGATCTGGCCTCATTTCATTGAGTGGTAGCGGTGTATCTGAAAGATGCATAGCCATTACTCGCACTAATTCATCATGCTGGAACGGCACTTCACCGGTGAGCGATTCATAGAAAACAATGCCTAATGAGTAGATATCACTGCGGTGATCTACTTTGCTTGAAGTGCACTGCTCTGGGCTCATGTAAGTGGGGCTGCCGCATACTGTTCCGGTGCGTGTAATTTTGGCCTGATCAGATTCTTCTTGGACTAGTCGGGCGATACCAAAATCGACCACTATAGGAAAGTTCTTTTGACCGCCTCGCTCAACCAAAACAATATTTTCTGGTTTGATATCGCGGTGCACCACCCCTTGTCTGTGGGCTTCAGCTAAAGCCGCGCACACTTGAGTGAAAATTGGCACAGCTTCAGCTGGTGGAATATGGTTTACTTCGGCAATAAAGTCTGAAAGAGGCGTGCCATTGAGCAGATCCATGGCGATATAAGGACGGCCGCCACCCTGGGGAATCACTCCGAAATCGTAAATGGTGATGATGTTGGGGTGATTGAGGCGACTGGATGCCTTGGCTTCCTGTTTAAATCGTTTGATGAACTCGTCATCAGAGACCAGATAGTCGTGCAGTACTTTGACTGCAACTTCACGGCCAATTAACTCCTGGACAGCCCGATAGACTGTGCCGGCAGAGCCCTGGCCAATCACCGACTGGATCTTGTAGCGACCCTCCACCACCATGCCAAGTAGTGGATCATCACCTACGGTGACCATTGACGAACCATCTCGTGGGCAGATGTCTTGCTCGCCAGCAGTCTGAAAATTACAAATCAGACAAAGTTTCATACAAATTCGCTAGCGCTGCCAGTTCTTCCTAGTAAGTAGTAAATGACCTGCCAACAGGCTAATTCCCCCCTGCCATCCTTACTTTAATTACCCAGAGCGGAAATCTGCAAACACATTTGTGTCAAAAACCTGATTTAAGACCAGAATATCGTAATTTCGCCTAATTTAATATCTCAGAAATAAGAAAAGCAAATATTAACTGAGGGGGCAAAGCAAAGCTGCATGGGCCTTTACAACTATGGGCGGGCTTTAAATTGCTTCAGATAGGTTTGTGAAGGTAGCAAAGCGTCCGCCAAGCGGACAGAATTAGCAGATAAATCCTCGGTGCAAATAAACCGCAGTTCTCAGGAGACCTAAATTTTGTCGTCCGCAAAAAGTAAAACCCCGCTCTTGCTCATCTTCATGACTGTCTTCATTGACCTTATGGGCTTTGGGCTTGTCATTCCAATCCTGCCTACCTATGCTCAGCAGCTCCATGCCTCTGATTTTATGGTTGGTCTGTTGATTGCCAGCTACTCGATTATGCAGTTTTTGTTTACGCCATTCTGGGGCCGTCTCTCCGACCGCATCGGCCGAAGACCGGTTCTCTTGATAAGCTTGGCTGCTTCTTTTGCCGGTTACTTAATTTGGGGCTTCTCCACATCACTGATCTGGCTCTTTGCCTCACGAATTGTGGCCGGGTTTGGCAATGCCAACATTGCTGTGGCTCAAGCCTACATCGCTGATATCACCACCAAGGAGAACCGTGCCAGAGGTATGGGCATGGTCGGTGCCGCCTTCGGACTCGGATTTGTCCTCGGACCAGCTTTAGGTTGCCTCCTGGTGCAAAACGGACTGGGCTTTGTCGGTTTTGTTGCTGCTGGTTTTAGTTTAGTCGACTTAATTTTGACCTTCTTCCTTTTGCCTGAGCCAAAAGAAAGAGGAACATTTGGCAATGATCGCTTCGGTCTGGGCATTGATTTCTATATCAAGAATGTCACCAGTGCAAAGTTGCGTGTCTCCTTCTTGATTTTCTTTATTTCTACTTTTGCTTTTGCCAACATGGAAGCAACCCTCGTGCTTCTAACTAGCAAGCTTTACAACTGGGGCCCAAAAGAAAATGGTTTGCTCTTTGTCTATATAGGTATTCTCATCGTTATAGTCCAGGGAGGAATGATCCGCCAGCTGACCAAGAAATATAGTGAGAAGAAGTTGATTACTGTTGGTTCTTTCTTAGTTGCCGCCGGATTGTTCCTTACCCCAGTGACGAACAGTTGGATGGTATTAGGACTGGCTATGACTTTGCTTTCTATTGGTTCTGGTATAAACAATCCCTGCAACCAAAGTATCATTTCGAAACTGGCTCCAGAAGAGACTGTTGGCGGTGTTCTAGGCCTGGGACAGTCAGTTTCGACCCTGGGTCGAATATTTGGACCTATTGTTGGTTGTGCTCTTTTTGAGAAGCTCGGTTATCTCAGTCCGTATATCGCCGGAGGGCTCTGCATGATAATTGTTGTAGCGCTGAGTTTTAACCTGCCTGAAACTGAGCTGGGGCCCTCTGCTGCTGCTTAAGCAAGCGCTTGGCATGGTGTTAAATCTGCTTTAAATCCTGCTTTTCAGCATGGCTAATGCTTGAAAAGTGTGGCCTGGCGCGTATATTCGTGATATATTATTTTTGGCTCAAGTTTTTGGCAGGTTCTTAGTGATTGCTTAACTTCGTCTGCGGTATTTATATCCAGTGCAGTCACAAAATAGGAACAAGAATACAGAACTCACACAGTGGAACTGTTTCGGCTAATTTACGTCGCTAAGAGCATCATTTAGGCATCACTTACAAATCTAGAGCCCACGGTCTTAAGACCTTAGAGTATCCAGAACTTAGAGAACATTGATATGGCAGTAAACAAGAAAGAAAATAAATCGTATTCGCTTGGAGCAAACCTTCCGAGTGCACAACCAGAGCAGAAAGATGATGTTCAATCTCGCTATCAGCAAGATTTTAATCGCTATCAAGCGCAGATAGAGAAAACACGTCGAGTTTTTGAGAACTCAGAAGCGGCTTAGCTTTTGATCCTCAATTAGACATTAGGCAATCTTCACCTTGGGTAGAGGCCCATGGGCTCCGCACATTAGATATATCAGCTAGGTAGATTGTCAATTGTGTGGTCTGATCTAGGCTTGATATCTAGACTTAAGCTTAATGCTAAAGAATGTTGGAGGCCCTACACGATGAAGGCAATGGTATTAGCGGCAGGAGTCGGCTCAAGGCTCGACCCGCTCACCTCATGTTTGCCCAAACCCCTTGTTCCGGTCGCTAATTTTCCTGTGATGGAACATTTGCTAAACCTTCTCAAGTCACACGGTTTCACCGATGTTATAGCTAACTTGCACTACTTGCCAGAATGTCTTGTTGAGTACTTTGGTGATGGTAAGAAGTTTGGTACGAATATTCAATTCAGAGTTGAAGAAAAACTCAGTGGCGATGCCGGTGGCGTTCGCTATTGTCGTGATTTTCTAGAAGATGGAACCTTCATCGTTTTGATGGGTGATCTGCTTACTGACGCTGATCTCTCGCACATCGTCGCCGAACACAAACGCAAAAAAGCAATTGCATCAATTGGCCTGAAGCGGGTCGATGATGTTAGCCGCTTTGGTGTGGCAGTGCTTGACGATAACGATTTTATTGTTGGTTTTCAGGAAAAGCCAAGCAAAGAAGAAGCGCTTTCCAACTTGGCTTCGACTGGTATTTATATACTCGAACCGGAAGTGTTCAACTATATGCCTGAAAGTGGTGAATATGGTTTTGGCCGTCAGCTATTTCCTAGTTTGGTAAAGGCTGGCCTGCCTGTACTCGGTGTGCCAATTGAGTCTTATTGGTCTGATGTCGGCACTATTGAGCAATACCAGACTTCTAATTTTGATGTCCTATCAGGTCAATTTAAGGCTAATCTTCCTGGCTACCGTCAAGAAAGAAGAGGATCCTATTCACTTTATTTAGCTGACGGAGCTGAAATAGATAGCTCTGTAGAAATCGCTGGCAATGTCATTGTTGGTAAAGGGGCTCAGGTCAAAGCTGGTTCGACCTTGGCTGGAAATGTTGTGATTGGTGCTGGCAGCGTTGTGGGTGCTGATTGTAGGCTAGTTAATACAATTCTATGGCCCGATAGCGTGGTGGCCGATGCAACCACCTTTGATGGCGTTATCGTATCGCCAGCCGGTCTGGTGCAAGTCGTTAAAAATGGTGAAAACAGAGTATCTGCTGACCCAAAGAAGTTAGGACCTGCAAATAAAACGCAGGTCCAAACCCGAATACTAGAAGCGGTTGGATCCTGCGTTTGATCTGTTTAAAAACAACGCCAGCACAAAATTAATAGGTCAGGAAGGACACTTAGCTGCACTTGGACCGGCTATAGCTTTTTTGGGAGCAGCAGCAATAGCGGGCTCAGCTTCAGTGTTGTCTTTCTCCGCTAGCTGAGCGGCTTTCCAAATTTCCATCCAGAGCCAATAGTGAAAAGGATTGAGCTTTTCAATATCAAGGGTCTCTACCGGCTCTAATAGTGAGAGCCAAGTGTGTGGATTGGGAAAGCGTTTGGCGAGGCTGTAGCAGTCTGCCATCCAGAGAACTTGATCTGTTGTTTCTTTGGTGACCATGGCCTTCATCCCCGTCGTGCTAGTAGTTCTTTTGAACTTTTGCTTTTCCCCTACAAAGTAGTAATACCCAAATCAGCGGCCTGCGAAACCGCGAGTTTTGGTTGGCACTATACAAATTTTCATTGAAACAAAGGCCTTGTCTTCAAAGCCCGTTGCCATGCCTGTCTTGGAATTTGTTCTCTAGCCTGGAGGCCATTGCATACTGCGGCCACCGAGAATGTGTATATGCAGGTGGCCTACTGATTGACCGCCGTCTGCACCAGTATTCACTACTAAACGAAAACCATTTTCTAGTTTTTCTTTTGCTGCGATTAGTGCAGCTTGCTGAAACAGCTCACCCATCAGCAATTTGTCGTCTAGCAAGGCGATATTTTTATAGTGCTTTTTGGGGATTACTAATAAATGATGCGGTGCTTGTGGCGTTATGTCTCTGATGGCGAAGCAATTTTGGTCTTCATGGACAAAGGTGGAGCTAATTTTGCCGCTGCCAATTTTACAAAATAGACAATTGCTTGTTTCATCGTTCTGTTCTAATTCGTCTATCTTTTCTAATTCGTCTTTCAAGTGCCCTGTCCTTGTTTAAGTCGGTAAAAAACAAAGTACTATTTCTGCTGTGAGTTTATCCTTATAGGTGACAAAATCTCAGGTAGTGAAATGATAGTGAAATTCTTGTTGATCTGTGGAAGAAAGCCAAGAGAAACTATATAAGGTTTGGAGTTAATTAGATGACAAGTGATGGGACGATTCTACCCCGCTTCGTGCAGTTGCAGAAAACGCTGACCTCATCTCTTCGCCTGAAGGACGTTCTCGATTCTGTGGTGGCGATGTTCACCGAACTGGCTGGCGGCGCCAAGGTGGCAATTTTTCTGGCCGACAACGAAAGCATGTCTTTCAAGCTCATGGCTGCTAAAGGCTACACTGAAGGCTCTCTAGACCAACTTAAGATTGTTCCTTTTAACCTTGAGAGCTTGCTCAAGTATGTCTATCAGAAACGCACTGGCTTTGCTGCCATAGACTTAGCTTCTGCACCTGATTTCAGCGCTACGATTATGAAGCGTGAGTCTTCTAATGGCCAATTAGCATTACCGATGAGTACCGCTAATATGCTTGTCGGTGCCGTTTTGATGGAAGTAAACAATACACAGGTTCTTGGCCTCAAAGACTTTCTACAAGAGTTGGCAGATCTTTGTGCCATTGCCATTGCTAATGCCGTTATGTTTGGTCGCAGCGAATATGAGCGGGAGCGATTGGCCACTCTATATACGGCAACCTGTGCTTTGAATGACAGTGCCCTTGAGATTACTCAGGTTTTGCAAGTAGCTGCCGATACGGCTCTGGTACTGGCCAATACACCGAGCTGTGCCATCGTTTTACTTGATGAAGCTAATGATTCTTTCCAATTGGCCGCCTTTAAGGGCCTTGATGGGCAAAGTTTAGGCGAATTCGATATGAGTGTGCGCAAGTCTATTGCTGGTAGCTGTTTGCGCTCAGGTAAGACCGAGGTTCTGGGTGACGGCTCAAGGGAGCCATTTGGATTGCCGCGGGCCATGGGCGGGCGGCCTTTTGCCAGTGCCGTTGCTCTTCCACTTAGTTTTGACCAGCGTAAAATCGGCGTGCTGGAAGTGTTTTCCACGGATTCCCGAGCCTTCCAGAGAGAACAAATAGAATTGCTTGAGTCTTTGACCAAACAAGTTTCAACCTCGCTCAATATTGCTCTCTCCCACGAATCTAACAGCTCTGCGGCCTTCCTTGACGCTCATACTGGCCTTTCTAACCGGGTGCATTTCGAACAGTCGTTGGCCAAAGAAATAGACCGCTCCCAGCGGCATGGACGTGAGATGGCACTGCTTCTGGTTGACATCGATCACCTCAGCCAGATTAATGACATGCTCGGTCAAAATCGTGGCGATGAGGCCATTAAGCATGTTGCTCACACCATTCAGATGACTTTGCGCGATATCGATTTGCCGGCTCGATATGGTGGTGAAGAGTTTGCCATTATGTTGCCAGAAACCGCTCACTCTAGTGCTCTTGAAGTGGCCGAGCGTCTGCGTCAGAAAGTGCGCAAATCTCCCGCCCCTGGCATCGGACTAATTACTGTCTCAATTGGAGTGGCAACTTTCCCAGGCAATGCCGATAGCCCGGCTGCACTTTTGCGCGATGCAGAGCAGGCACTCAATGTTGCTAAGTTTGAGGGGCGTGACCGCATCAAGGGTGCTCAAACAGGCAGTCACAGTGAGAGCGGCTCGCTTTCCTGGAATGATTTAGCTAGTCAAGCAAAAATGGCGGTTATTTCTGAACGGCAAGCGCGCTTGCAGAGCCGGCTGACCGCCACCCCAGAATATGCCACTTGGCTAGCGAAGCCCGGTAGTCTGGTTGGTAAGAAGAAGGGCAGCTAGCCTTTGTGTTTTTAGGTAATGGCTAAATCTTAAGAAATATAGCTAAAGCAGGGCTGGTCTTGGCTTAGGTCTATACACTTCATGTTGTGAGCAGTCTCCTTGTTCCGCTTCAATTAACGAGGCGAATGAGTAGATTGGCTCCACTACACATTTAAATTGCGAGTGAATCTTCGTAATAGGAGGATAGAACCTTGGCTACTGCATCTGCGAACAAGCTTCAACTGAAACCATTGGCTGACCGCGTTGTTTTGAAGAAACTAGACGCTGAAGACAAAACTTCGGGTGGCATTGTCCTTCCTGATACTGCCAAAGAGAAGCCGCAGCAAGGCGAAATCTTGGCCGTAGGACCTGGCCGCGTTGATGACAAAGGCAACCGTACACCGATGGAAGTAAAAGTTGGCGACAAAGTGTTGTTCGCCAAATACTCCGGTACTGAAGTGAAAATCGAAGGCGTTGAGTACCTAATCATGACTGAGCGTGACATTCTCGCTGTAGTCGGTTAATTCAAGCCTTTAAGCTCAATCAAATAATCAACCCTATACAGATTAGGAAGGAAAAACGAAAATATGGCTAAGCAAATTGTATATGGCGAACATGCACGTCGCGCTCTCGAGCGTGGTCTTGACCATGTTGCCAACACAGTTAAGTTGACATTGGGACCAGCTGGTCGCAACGTCGTTTTAGAGAAAAAATTTGGCGCTCCACAAATTATCAACGACGGCGTTTCAATTGCTAAAGAAATCGAACTTGAAGACCGTCTAGAAAACGCTGGCGCTCAGTTGATTCGTGAAGTCTGCTCCAGAACCAATGACAATGCTGGCGACGGAACAACAACCGCTGCTGTGCTTGCTCAAGCTATGGTCAAAGAAGGCCTCCGCAACGTTGCTGCTGGTGCTAATCCGATGGTTCTCCGTCGTGGTATTCACAAAGCTGCTGAAATGGCTGTTGCTGAAATCAAACGCATTGCTAAGCCAGTTGAAGGCAAAATTGAGATCACTCAAGTTGCTACCATCTCTGCTGGCAACGACGAAGAAACCGGCAAAATCATTGCTGATGCAATGGAAAAAGTGGGCAAAGACGGCGTAATCACCGTTGAAGAATCCAAATCACTTTCAACTGAACTCGAAGTTGTTGAAGGCATGCAGTTCGACAAAGGCTTCGTTTCTGCTTACTTCGTCACCGACGGCGAGAAAATGGAAGCAGTTTTGGATGATCCTTACATCCTTTGCATCGACAAGAAAGTAAACTTGTTGGCTGATCTAGTTCCAGTTCTTGAGAAAGTTGCTCGTGCTGGCCGTCCATTCATGCTAATCGCAGAAGATGTAGAAGGCGAAGCTCTTGCTACTTTGGTTGTTAACCACCTCCGCAAAGTACTTCCTTGCTGCGCAGTCAAAGCCCCAGGATTTGGCGATCGTAGAAAAGAAATGTTGAAAGACATTGCTATTCTTACTGGCGGTCAAGTTGTATCCGAAGAAGCTGGCATCAAGCTCGAAAACGTAACTGTTGAAATGCTTGGTAAAGCTCGCCAAATTCGCGTCAACAAAGACAAGACCACAATCGTTGCTGGCAACGAAACCAAGGCTGAAGTTGAGAAGCGCATTAGCGTTATCAAACGCCAAATCGAAGATTCAGATAGCGAATTCGACAAAGAAAAACTACAAGAGCGCTTGGCCAAATTGGCTGGTGGCGTTGCAGTTATCAAAGTTGGTGCTGCTACTGAAACTGAACTCAAAGATCGCAAACTTCGCTTTGAAGATGCTTTGAATGCTACTCGCGCTGCTGTTGAAGAAGGTTATGTCCCTGGTGGCGGTACCTCACTTCTAAACATCTCTAAAAAACTTGAGAAAGAAAAAGAGAAGTTGCACGGTGACGAGCGCACTGGTTTCGAAATCGTAGTCAAATCTTTCGAAGCTCCTGTCCGTCAAATCGCTGACAACGCTGGTCTTCCTGGCGAAGTCGTGGTTGAGCGTGTCAAAGAGCAGAAAGAAGGCTTCGGCTTCAACGCTATGACTTTCGAATACGTTGATATGGCTAAAGCCGGTATCATCGATCCAGCTAAAGTAGAGCGTTGCGCTATTCAAAATGCTTCTTCTATCGCTGCTATGTTCCTCACCACTGAAGCTTTAGTGGTTGATGTTCAAGACGAGAAGAAAGGCATGGGAATGCCAGCCGGCGCTGGAATGGGCGACTTCTAAATCTCTGTGAAAACAGTCGTTTAGAGAGCTTTTCTCTGACCTTAAAACCAAAAGGCGAGGACTTAGTCCTCGCCTTTTGCATGGGAGTCAATAAGAGTAATTGACTCCAAAGGGGCAGAGAATCTCACTGAGCTTTTTTCAAAAAGAAAAACATGTAGCCACATGTGGGTTCTCTTTGAGATTCGCTGCACTGCTCGCTTGATCAGGATTGGCTCATTACAAAGCAATCAACTGAAGACTGCATTTCAGTTGCTTGCTTACTATTCGATCATAGCTCTGGAGTCAGCAGAGTCCATCTACCAAAACCAGTATTTTTTGTATGGTCAGCCTATGTTATTGCTCTCGCCAAGGCTCTACAATATTTAGCTCTTTGATTGGCATTGCAATCTTTATATAGTGAGGCTACATGTCTATAGACCGCTCGCGACAATCAGATGGCACGCTGCGCCGTGGCCTCTATCCTGAAATAGAACCATATAAAACTGGCATGCTTGATACTGGCGATGGTCACCAAATTTATTACGAGTTGTGTGGCAATCCTTCTGGCCAGCCTGTGGTGTTTCTGCACGGCGGGCCTGGTGGCGGTTGTTCGGCCTCCCATCGGCGACTGTTTGATCCAGCTAAGTACAATATTTTGCTTTTTGATCAAAGGGGTTGTGGTCGCTCTCTGCCCCATGCTTCTCTAGACAATAATACGACCTGGCATCTTGTTGCCGATATCGAAAAGTTGCGGCAGCTTTGTGGTTTTGAGAAGTGGGTTGTCTTTGGCGGTTCTTGGGGCTCAACCTTGGCTCTAGCCTACGCGGAAAAGCACGCTTCGCAAGTCAAAGCTTTGATATTGCGCGGTGTCTTTACTCTTAGACGCTTTGAGCTTGAGTGGTATTACCAGTGGGGCGCATCTTTATTCTTTCCCGAAAAATGGCAGCGCTTTATTGAACCAACTTCGGGCTTGCAGAGCGACATGATCGCTGCCTATAACAAGCTACTCACCAGTAGCGATGAGGCCGTGCGACTGGCTGCCGCTCGAGTGTGGAGCGTCTGGGAAGGTGAGACGACCACTCTTTTACCTAATCTCGATAACAGTGCTCATTTTGCCGATGATCATTTTGCTCTGGCCTTTGCTCGCATTGAAAATCACTATTTCTCAAACGCTGGTTGGATGGCAGATGGTCAGCTCATAAATGAAGCCACTAAACTGCAAGGCATTCCAGGCGTAATTGTGCAAGGGCGCTATGACATGGCCTGTCCGCCCATTTCAGCTTATGATTTGCATAAGGCTTGGCCTGGCAGTGAATTGAAAATGGTTGAGGATGCTGGCCACGCTTACAATGAACCGGGTATTTTGCATCACCTTATAGAAGCCACCGACAAATTTGCTTAGTGAAAAAGGGTATACTTGGCGATTACTCAGTTTATCGATAAATCTCTGGGCAGAAGTTGTGGCAAAAGTATGAAGCTTGACTTAAACAGACTCTCCCGTTCTTCCTGGCTGAAAGTAGCGCTGCTCGTCTTTGCCTGCAATTTGTCTGCGGCCTTTGCCTTACCTGATTCGGCTGCGCATGCCAGTGACCTTTTTTCTAAGAAAAGCCTTTTCGATGACGACGATCTCTTCAACGATAAAGAGGTCAAGAAGACTGAAGCTGAGCAAGCTACTCGGGCCCGAATTGAAGCTGCCAACAGGACGGCACGACAGCACGAATTAGTGGGCTCTATGGCTGTTAACGATGGCCAACTTTTCGACCAGATGCGTCAGGTGGCCAGTTGGATTGATAACTGGGTGGTATTCAATCATCGCTTCCCTGAAATCGGTGATGAAACTACTTACGCCTTGCAACAGTTGAATGAATTAGTGCCAAACAATCCTTACCGTGCTGGCAGTGCCTATATGGTCTCGGGTGAGTCGGTAGACAATGCCTATTTAAACCAAGAAGGTGAGCAAGCCACGCCACCAATGGCCGACTCGAAAGTGGACGGCGATCGTGTGGTATTTGTGCGTGACTATGGTTTAACTGTGCCTGAAATTGATCAGTACAGTGCCGATCCACCAGTCGACTGGCGCGCTAAGCCCGGCACGATAACTGTTATTACTAACGACCAGTATCTCTTTATTGTCTGGGGTGCTGGTTATGATGGTAAGCCTTTGCGTGACTTCGGTTCAAAGCGTGTGCGCTTCGCCGTTGGCAATTATCAGCGCTGGGATGCGCCAGTTATGGATAACCAGGTTGACTAGTCGTAGAGTGAGAAAGGGTGATAGTAAGTGATTGATTTGTCTGCCAGTGCACCATTGATGATAGTTTCGTTTTCGCTTGATCCGTCTAAACAAGCCGATTTCGATCGCTTTTATCATCATCAGTTTTTGCCTAAATTGCTTTCTATCTCGCCTGAAATTAAAAACATTGCTCGCTATCAAGCTGACAGCCCTGCCACCGCTAATATTGTGGCCGGTCAGTACTTAACTATCTATGAATTGGCCAATAGTGAGGCCCTCAAACAGACTGACAAAATTTTTGAACGCACTGGTTTTGCTGAAGAGTTAGGGCAATTTAGAGAATGGAAAGAGTCTGCTCTGACGAACTTCTCGCGCACTAATTACCAGCCTATTTATGAGCACGAGCGTCGTGCTTACAATGGTCATTTCGGCCGCTGCCCTATGCTTTTCTTCAGCTCTGAAATTAAAGTTCAAGATGCTGATGCTTTCCGCCAGTGGTACCAACTTTCTTATTTGCCCAGGCTCATGGCCGATGTACCTACCCTCAGCGGTTGCCGCCGCTATGCCGTTTGCTCTAATGCTGGGGTTGAGGCTGCTAGTGATAAAACAAACAAAGAAAAATCGGTGCAGTACATTACCGTGATGGAAAGTGTTGATGAACTCACTCTTTCTCATTCTATTGAGCGCATGGCAGTGCCTCATCGTTCTTTAGAGAATGAAGGCATGCAAAAATGGCTAGATTCAGCCGTTTCATTTACAGCTACCAACACATTTAGGCCAATTTTTTGTTTGCCTGAGT
>CAJXZK010000151.1 GCA_913063055.1 uncultured bacterium | reverse complement strand
GCAGAACGCTGACGGCACCTACGAACTGACCACCTACCACGTGGCAGAAGCCGAGGCCAAAGCAGCGCAGTAAACAAGTTTTCTAATCTGCCACCGCAGCGTAAGCGTTGGCCGTCTTTTCAAACCCCAAGCAAAGGTATCGAAACATGGCTACTCTACAACCACTGATCGGAATCGCCGCCATTCTTGGCCTGGCCTATCTCCTCTCGAACAACCGCAAGGCTATCGTCTGGCGCTCCACCTTCGCCGGACTGGTCACCACAGTGGTGGTCTGCCTCCTCATTCTCAAAGTGCCGGGCACTCGCGATGCTTTCGCTCTGCTCGGCCAAGGCATCAACAAACTGCTCGACTACGCAGTTGACGGTGCCGCTTTCGTGGTCGGCGATGAGCTTGCCCACGGCAAGTTTCTCTTCGTCATCCGCGTTGGCTCCAGCATCATCTTCATCTCCGCCCTCAGTTCGCTGCTCTTCTACTGGGGCGTCTTGCAGTTCGTCATCTCCAAACTGTCCAAGGTGCTGATGAAGACCATGGGCATCAGCAGCTGCGAAGCCCTCTCTAGCACAGCGGCTGTCTTCGTTGGCCAGGTCGAATCGCAAACTCTGATCAAGCCCTACATGAACAAGCTCTCTTCCTCCGAGCTGTTCACCTCTATGGCCGCGGCAATGGCGACAATTTCAGGCTCTGCCCTGGTGGCCTATACCTCAATGGGCATGCCCGCGCCCTGGCTGCTTGCAGCGTCAATCATGTCGGCTCCGGCTGGCATCCTCATCGCCAAGATCATGTGGCCCGAAACTGACAAGCGTGTGCTTGCCGGCGAGGTCACCCTGAGCGAAGAAGTCAAAGCTGCCAACGCTTTTGACGCCATCGCCAAAGGTGCCATGACCGGTTGGGAAATTGCCGTGCACGTTATGGTGATGGTGATGGTGGCTGTGGCCTTCGTCGCCTTGATCAACGGTGTGCTCGGTGCCACCCTCTCTTTCGGCGGTCACGCTCTGCAGATTCAAGACGTCTTCGGCTACCTCTTTATGCCGCTGGCCTGGTTGCTCGGTGTGCCCTGGCATGAGTGTTTTCATGTCGGTCGTCTGGTGGCCACCGAAATTCTCGTCAACGAATTCGTCAGCTATGGTGAACTGGCCAGTGTCATGAAAGGCACAGGCAACTATCAGTTGGCTATTCACACCCAGCTGATTGCCACGGTCGCTCTCTGTGGCTTTGCCAACCTCAGCTCAATCGGCATCAACATCGGCGGTCTGGGCGCTATGGCACCAGAGCGCCGGGGAGAGATTGCTCGCATGGGTCTGCGCGCTCTACTCGCCGCGAACATGGGCACCTGGCTGACTGCGGCAATCGCAGGCCTGATTGCCTAAGACTTATTTTCATGGGCTCCTAGCCCCAAAAAAATCCTCATAAAGGGAAACTACTATGTCGCGATACATCACGGCTAGCGAATACGCGGCTCGAAGAGAACGGCTGTTCGCCGCTCTTCCCGCTGGCTCGCTCGCCATCATCTGCTCTAACCCGGAGGTCTTGCGCAACGGCAGTGACAACACTTTCAGTTACCGGGCCTCTTCTGACATTCTTTACCTGACCGGCTTTACCGAGGCCAACTGCATGTTGGTCTTTGACAAAACCGGTCTTTCTGGCTCTGCTTCCAGCAATGAACATAGCGCTGGAAAGGGCCAGAATCGCTTCATCATGTTCGTCCAGCCCCACAGCCCTGCCGAAGAAATCTGGCACGGCAAGCGCGCTGGCGTTAGCGGTGCCGAAAGCGATTTTGGCGCTGACCGGGCCTACAAAATCGGCTCAGCCAAGATGGTGCTCTCCCGCTTGGCCAAGAAAGCCAAGGCCATCTACTTCAAGAGCGGCGTCAATGCCAAGCTCGATGCCATCGTCACAAACGCACTGGCAGACAAGGCCACGGGCCAGCGCGACCCTCTCGCCATCGTGGCAGAGCAACGCCTGGTCAAGTCGGCGGCAGAGCTGGCGATCATGCGCCGCAGCGGCCAGGTCGGCAGCGTTGCTCACCGCGCCGCCATGAGCCATTGCCTGGCAGGCAGAAGTGAGTTTGCCCTCAAGGGCGTACTCGAATTTGTCTTCGCCACCAATGGCGGTGTGGCCTCCTACGACACCATCGTCGCAGCGGGAGTCAACGGGCTGTGCTTGCACTATCCGGCTGGCTTGAGCACACTCAACAACGGCGACATGGTTCTCATTGACGCCGGCAGCGAAATCGCAGGTTACGCCTCTGACATCAGCCGCACCTTCCCGGTCTCTGGGCGCTTCACAGTGGCTCAGAAAGAGCTGTACGAAGTGGTTCTGGCCAGTCAATTGGCTGCCATTGCCGCCATCAAGCCCGGAGTAACCTGGGGCCAACTCGAAAAGATCTGCGAAGATGTGCTCGTCAACGGCCTCAACTCCCTGGGCTTCCCCATGGGCAAAGGCGGCCTCAGCATGAGCGACGTCATGCCACACGGACTGGGCCATTGGCTTGGTCTGGACGTGCATGATGTCGGCAAGTACCGCCAGCGCAGTCAGGTCGAAGCGGCCAAGAGCGGAAGATCGGCAGGCAAGAAGCGCGGCAAAGATGTCGACCGGCCTTTCCTCGAAGGAATGGTGCTGACAATCGAGCCGGGTGTTTACCTGTCTCTCACCGACAAGCGCATTCCCGAGCCCTATCGGGGCATCTGCATTCGCATCGAAGACAACATCGAGGTCACCGCCAATGGTGCCTACGTTCAGACCGATGCGCCTAAGTCGGTGCAAGAAATCGAAGAGTTCATGGACTACGCCCGCAACGTTCGCGCCGAATGTGGCGACGACGCCTTGGGCATTCACATCAAACTTGAAGACTAACTGAATTGCAGGCAGGGCAGCCATAGGCAACCAAGCTGACAAAGCTCTGGTTGTACTGGCTGCCCTGTCCTTCATCTTCCGCTGGTCTTCAGAAAGAGGTTTCAATGAAAATCTTACTAATTGAAGACAGCGTTTCGATGGGTAAAGCCATCAAAACGTTGCTCGAAACGCAAGGCCACGTGGTCCAATGGATCATCGGTCTGCGCAGCGTCTCAGCGGATTCTAGCAATGCCATCGGCATTGACGAAGCCGATCAAGACGACCAGGTGACGCCCCAATCAATCGACGTCGCCTTTGTTGATGGACAACTAGCGGGCCAGTTTACCGGTCCCCAAGTCGTCTCTTTCCTTGCGGCCAACTCTGTGCCTTGCCTCGGCATCAGCACGCAGTCTGACCTCAATCAAGAAATGGTTAGCCTCGGCGCTAAGCTCGGCCTGAAAAAGCCGGTGGCTTTTGTCGCTCTGGTTGCCGGCCTGCTCACTCCCGAGCTCTTACTCAACATCTTCGCCGGCAAACAGAAGACCCGCCGCAAGAAGACCAATGCTCTCAAATTGCAGCAGCTGCTTGCCATGGAAACCAAGCTGCTCACCGCTGAGTTCGAAACCATAAGAAAGCAAGCCGATGAGTACTACCGACCCTTCCTCATGGAAGAGTTTAAGTAAGGATCGTGGCAGCACCAATACAGGGAGAGAACAAGCCTTGAGTCACGAGCCTTTCTTATAAACAAAATTGTGTTGGCCCCGGCCCATGCAATTTTGTTTTTCCTCTTTTCTACTACATTTTATAATATGCAGTCAAACAGTAGAGCCTGCGTTTGACCATCGGCTTAACCAAAGGGATTACAAGGGATGACTAGCTAACTGACTATCTAAATTACTAGCTGAGGAAGCGCCCAGGACCATTCAATGATTTGACAGCGACAATATTGATTTGTAATTACAGAATAGCGTTATCATAAAACTTTCTCGAGGTCAGCTGTGGCTAAAATTCTCATCGTTGAAGATGAAATCGATGTATCGTTTCTCTTGAAAATCGAGCTAGAGGCCGAAGGCTATGTGGTAGAACTGGCTGAAGATGGCAATTTGGCCTGGGAGCTAATGAGCGCCTACGAGTACGATGTCATCATCCTTGATTGGCAAGTTCCAGGTTTTAGCGGTATCGAGCTATGCGCTAAGCTGCGGCAAAGTCAAAAGGGAGCAGCTACACCGGTATTGATGCTAACAGGCCGAGGCTCCATAGCCGACAAGACCTGCGGGCTAGATACTGGGGCCGATGACTACCTGACAAAACCCTTTGACACCAGAGAAGTGGCTGCCCGAGTCAGAGCATTACTGAGACGATTCGGTGGCACTGGCACAAACCAAATAGTCTGCGGCGATCTTGTATTCGATCTCAAATCCAAAACATTTTCTATCGCTGGAGAAGCAGTGAAGCTTTTACCAAAAGAACAGGCCTTAATTGAATTTCTCATGCGCAACCCCAATGAAGTCTTCAGCCCCGAGGCCCTGCTCGAACGTGTCTGGCACTCCGATAGCCAGGTAGCAATTGGCACGGTCTATACAACCATGAAAACCCTGCGCAAAAAAATTGCCGAAATCAAAACTTCGTGCCCGATCGAGACGGTACACGGGCTTGGCTACAAGCTAGTTAATTAACAGAAAGCAGCAGTGACGACCTCGCCCAGGCTGGGTCAAGAAAATCTCAAACAATAGCCTGGCCAAGCACAAGCGGGTCCAGACTAATTTGGTCGTTGCCAAATTGCAATTGGCAAAAGTCTGCGTACCAAAATTTTGAAAATTTCAAAACAGTTGTGGCATTTCAAGAGTTTTTCAGATTGCCCCTCTATTCTCGTCTCTATCGAAACAAACAGCCTTCACCAAGCCCAAATAAACCGCGTCTACATTACTAAGGAGAACTACCATGGTTCAAGTTCGCAACATCGAAAGCTATCAACCAAACGGAGATTCAATTCAGTCGACCCGTGAGAATTGCACCCTCGATTTCAGTCAAGTAATGAGCGGACAGTCTTTCAGAAACGATAGCCGCAACGACCAGCGCAGCAGCCGTGCAGTCGATTCTATTCCCAACCTAGAAATAGTAGACTACGGCCGCAGTTCTTCCAGCGACACACAGCAAGCAGCCCGCTTATCACGAGTACTGCATAGCGGCGGCTTATTGCAAGAGCTAGACAGCGCCAAAACCGGCAAAAGCGACGGCAAAATTAGCAAACACGATCTCGACATTTACCTGCGCATGCATCCCGAAAACAGCCCACAGACAAGAGCGGTTCAAGAAATGCGCGACGGCTGGGATGACCGCCACCACCCTAGCCACGGCGCAGTCAAATTGCTGAGAGAAGAGCTAGCCCACGAAAGAAAAGAGAACCGAGACGGTGGCGTCCATGTTCTGGGTAGACATGTTCCTGGACTAGATCGCCTACCCAATTTCCACCCACACAGAAGAGATGACAGCAGACAAGATGATAGACAAGAGCCTTACTCAGGCCGAGTTGAAAGACCAGAAGCACGTCCCAACGCCCGCCCAGAACAAAGACAAGACAGAACACCCGAATGCTATGAACCCAAAGCCAAGGCAGAAACAGCCAAAGATCTAAGCGAAGCTGGAAAAGTCAGACCTGGTGAAGGCTACTACCAGGTCGCTATGAGAATGATCCAAACTACCGGTCACAAGCCCTCTCACAGAGAAACGATGGAACTAGTGCAAGCTCTGCGCACAGCCAATAACGACAGAACAGTACTGACCGTGCAAGATAATCTATCTACCCTTCTAGACAAACAGCTGCCTGGCAAACAAGGCAAAGTCCGCGACCATCTAAAGACCAGCCACTAAACAAGCCCCCGACGGACAAGCACTTGGTACAATAAGCAGCGCCCGCACATTGAAACAAAAATCAAAACAAAAAGAGGCTAGAGGCTACCTTGCAACTGAAAAAATGCTTGTTAGCCTGCGATATCCTGGCAATTATTCTGCTGCTGGCAATAGCACTACGAAGCCACATGCCCGCAGCAGAAAAGTTCTTGGGAATTGCTAGCAACTGGCTAGCAATTCCAGTAATTATCTTACTTATTCTGCACATATTGGCAGCGAAGAGAACGACCTTAAGCGAAAAGGAGCAAGCTGAAGGACCTTCCCCCCTGGAGGTTGAACACCTGCAGAAACGCATTGCCGAGCAGCAGCAAACAATAGAAGAAATTTCTGATCGCACTCGCCTTTTGCTAGAAAACATTGGTGTAGGCATACTTATAACCGATAGCCAGGGTGTCATTCGCTTTACTGGACTGCAAGCGTCAAGAATGACCGGCTACGGCCGTTCTGAACTGGCAGATCGAAATCTAGAAAGTCTCTTTATGAATGCCACACCAACTTTCGCCGATCTTGTCAATCGTCATTTTCCGGCCAGACTATTATGCCAAGGCAAAAACGGAGAACAATTTTGGGTTGACCTCTGGCTTTCACAAATCATGCTTGAGCGCAAAGTCAGCTATGTAATATCGCTCTGCGACGCCAGCGAAGCAGTCGAAGCGGTGCAAAGACGACAAGAACTAATCGCCCAAATCACTCACGAACTGCGCTCACCCCTAACGGCTATCTACGCCTCATTATCGATGCTGGCAAGAAAGGATAAGATCAAGCCCGAAGACGAGGTATCTATTCTGGCAGTCTGCTCCCGCAATGCTCAATCGATGAAACTTACTATTGATGAGATTCTCGACTACTCCAAGTTGGAAGCAGGCAAGCTTACTTTAGAGCTGAGCCCTACCAATATCCAAGAAATTGTCTATCAAGCCAGCGAGAGCGTTCGTTCTTTAGCCGAAGCAAAGACCCTAACAATGGAACTCACCATGGAACCACTGGTGGTACTGGCCGACTCCCGCCGCATTGCCCAAGTTCTCACAAACTTACTCTCAAACGCAATAAAACACAGCCCGCGCAGCAAAGCCCTAACTATTGCAGCGCTGGCAAAGGACGACTGGATAGAAATATCAGTAGCCGATCAAGGCGCTGGTGTGAGCGATGAGGACAAACAAAAACTATTTGCTAGCTTTGCCCAAGGAGCCGATGCTAAGGCGATTCCTGACAGCAGTAGCGGTTTAGGCCTAGCTTTCTGCAAACAAATTATCAACATGCACAAAGGTAGCATCTGGGCAGCTGACGCCCCCGGCGGTGGCGCCATGTTTGTCTTCACCCTCCCTAAAGGCTAGTGAGACACTGGTGTAGCCTGGCATCTAAAAAATATCTGTTTCTCATAGAAACGCGTTTTATATTCTCGCAGCTTCGCGCCAGAGATACTCTCAGCAATAGGACCAACAAACAAATTGACCAAAGTGCGCTTTTGTAGAGCCTGATCTAGAAACTGCGAATCAATGATACATTCTGGTCCTAAAGCCAACTTTTGCAGACTCGGGATGGTGAGAAAGGCCAATGCAGCTCGAGGAGTCACAGCACAATTATTGAGTTCCAAGGTAGTCAAATTTTTCATTGCCACTATTTGGGCAAGACTTTCAGCACTAAGAGGTGAGTCAACCAAAGTGAGACCGCGCAAGCGCTTCGCTTTGGCTAAGGCATCGATCACCTCTGCAGTGGGCAGCAGAAAGTGAATATTCAAATGTTCAATCGTCGCCAGGCAACGCCCACGGGACAGTTCTTGACCCCAATTATTGCGAATGTCTTGGGCCAAGGAGCACTCGCTGATAGAAAGAGTCTTGAGCGTTGGTAAAGTGCCAATAGCAATAACAGCAGGTCGATCGATGTTGACCGACCAAAGGTCAAGCTGCTGCAAGTACTTTTTAGTAGCAAGCTTGTTAACGAAATCGGCCGTCAATGTTGCCTGATTATCGGCTGTATCACTAGCCACTCTCACAGCCAGCAGCGGAAGGTTCGCCAAACCGTCGAGTAGCTGCGGATCGACGAGAACACGCGACGAAGGGCTATATGAGAAACCTTCACCATCTGGCAGCGCTATTGCCACGCGACCCTGTAGCTCGTAGCGACCGCCTTTTTTGTTAGTAAGCACCCCTAGAGAATAGTCTGAGGGACAGCTCAAGGTTTCTATTTTGCTACCGGATGTAATAGCATTTTTCTGTTCAGGCTGAGCTAGTATGTCCGCTGCAGACGAGGGTTTTGCCGGTTCTTTCTTTACGTTAGATAGCTGTGTGCCGTTTGAATTGTGCCAGAAGAAAGCCAAAATCGAAGCAGCCAGCACAAAACTAACAATCGCAACAAAAGCAACAGTTCGACTGACGTCTGCGCCAGCTGCAGGTGCACTCTGACGAAAGCGACTCAAATTAGTATCAGCACCTGAAGTTAACTTTGCCAGTATAGAATCAAGCGCCAAAACTACTTCCTGAGCACTGCGAGCACGCTCATCGGGCTGCTTAGCCAAAAGCTTCTTCAGGAGAAGATCGAGATCATTTGGATAAACTTGATTGACTTTATTTTCAGTCAGACCAGGATAAGACGCGGTCAGGTGTTGCTCTTTGATCTCCTCAATGGTTTCACCTTGGTATGGCACACTACCGGTCAAGACTTCATAGAGAGAGCAAGCAAAAGCATAGAGGTCAGTTCGAGGCGTAACTTCTTGGCCTCGCCACTCCTCTGGGCTCATATAGCTAGGCGAGCCAACAATTAGCTGAGATGAGCTTTTGCTTGCTGGATCGTCGTCTCCGTATATATGAAACTGACTAATACCAAAATCAAGGATCTTCACAGCTGTTCTACCGCTATCCTCGCCATCAAGGCTAAGCTTGGCAAGCATAATATTGCCCGGCTTAAGATCTTTGTGCACCAGCCCCTTAAGATGAATGTACGAAAGCCCCTCAGCGACTTGCTTAAACACAAGCAAAGCTTCGTCTAAGGGAAGCGGTCCTAAGCGCACCAGCACATCCGCCAGTGTTTCTCCGCTAACCAATTCCATGGCGATAACTGGCCACTGCTCTTTATGCATGGCGAAGTCAAAAACAGCAGTCAAGGCAGGATGGTTCAACGCAACTAAACGCTTGGCCTCAGCTCTAAAAAGCTCTACCTTATTGGTCATGGCAATATCAGCCTTCATCACCTTTAGCGCTACCATTTTGCGCAACCTGGTGTGCTCGGCTAAATAGACATAGCTCATGCCCCCTTCGCCCAGGCGATCTACCAGACGATAGGTACCCGCCAGTGTACGGGCAGACTCAAGCTCTTCTTGCAGCCTGGCCTTACTCACTGCCGCTTCAGCAATAGAAGCATGGGCTGTCACTTGAGTTGACGAAGCAAATAGATTTGTTCTCTTAACCACCACCGTTCGCCGGCAGCGGCAGTAGTCACGATTCTGCAAAAACGCCGTCAAAGAAGAGCTAGACTCATCACTGATCTTTTTAGAACAGCGATAGCAATAGGAAATATCACGCTTGGCTTTAGCCAGCTTTGCTGGAACATTTTCACAAGCACAAAGAGGCTTGCCAAGGACAAACTGCGTCAGAGAACCAACAACAGTTTTTTCTACTTTCTTTCCACAATTAGGACAGGATACTTGAGGCATGGCTAAAGCAAGTATAGCACTGCCAATTGCAAGCACACTGGTCGGCGAAACTTAGCCAAAACTGACAGGAAGACTTTCAAGAATTTTTCAACTCTGACACCTAAAGTAGCAAGCAACCAGACTTAAGCAGCGCAAAGCCAAAGCCAGCACAGTCCAAATCGCGGAGAATCGCATATGACGACCGAAGATCTAAACGAAGATCTAAACAAGAATCTAAATAGCAGCAGCGCTAATTTCGAAGTTTTAGATCCTCGCCGCGAAGCAGACCATACAAAGCAAGCGGATTGTACAAAAAAAGCAAATCAAGCATCCCGCTTAAATTCGTACAGCGAAATTGCCGACGATCTAAAGAAAGCAATCGAAACTAACTACTACACTACTGGCAGCTTCCCTTCCTCAAGAGCCCTTGCTAGCCGCTACGGCGTCTCTAGAAGCACTATTCTTGCCGCTTTCGGCATTCTCGTCCGCCAGGGATTGATGACTGTGAGCCATGGTAAAACGCCGCAAATAATCAATACCAATTTTAGCCCCAGTCTTTCTCCAGGCAGCCAAACAAAGCAAAGGATTGCACAAGACCCGGCTTCAGGCCTATCTTTTGCACCGAGTCCGCAAACTCATTCTGAAACTAATTCACAGACTGAACAATTAACTCCAATACAACAAGCTGAAGACACTCCTACCTACGAGAAGCTCTCTTCAAACGTTCCAGCACGCAAGTGGTTTGCCCTGATCTCAAATCAAGCGAGAAAAGCTCACAATCAAGGCAGCATGCCGAATCTTGACGCCATGCTAGAGCTAAAACTAGCCCTGAGAAACTACTTTGCCAGGCAAAGACAAATAAGAGCAAATCTCGATCAAATATTCGTTTTCGAAAACCCCGCGGCCGCTCTGCAGGCCCTAGCAAATATATTTGCCATTAATGCTGAAACTGAAATACTAATCGATGCTCCATGCCTGGCAAGTAGCGTCAGACAATTATCGCGCTTCAGCAACAAGATTGAAGCGATTGACCTGGAAAATCTCTTGCGCAGCCAATCAATAAGCCAAAGGACATCTGCCGGTGGTCTTTTCTACACGACGCCATCGACTCGGCTGGGCTCTATTCGCGCACTAAACAAGGCATCTCGTCAAGCTCTAGTGCACTGGGCTCAAAGCAACAACAGGTATATTATCGAGCATGACAAAGGTCATGAATTTTGTTCAGGTCTGTCGACCAATCCTGCCATTTTTGCTGTAGACGAATCTAGCACTACAGTCTATATCGCTGACTTCAACTCAAGCCTATCTCTATTGACCAATCTTTGTGTCGTGATAGTACCACCAGCTCTCGCCCACCTGATGCGCAGAAATCACCACTTCGAACCATCAAGCAGCACAATCTTTGAGTCAGTTGCCCTGACGACACTACTTAATTCGGGCTATCTTGAACGCCACGCAAGAAAAATCAGTCAACTCTGTCTGCAAAACCTCTCAGAATTAAAGCGTCGTTTAGAGAGCAACGAAAAGAGCCGCTCGATTGCCTCTCTACGGCTAGTCAAATCATCAAAAGAAGCGATTCTAGAAGTCGTCCCTGGAGTCAACTGTGATTTTCTCGCTCCGGCCATTGCCAACAAACTACTCACACCGACCACAAAAATGTTTGGCTTTAGTCAGGGGGAGGGCAGCACATTTATGGTTGCTGCCGACTTCCTCAATCAGACGAACCATAACCTTCTTCATGACTGTTTTGCTAACCGAAACAGCACCAATGCGACCGCTAACCAATTCTACAGCGACTCGCTTGCAGCAGCGCTAGTTACCTAGAGAAAATCCAAACAGGGCAAAAGCTGAGAAAACTAGCCTCAGACTTTCAAGTAAATTTCAAAATCGCACAATAATATAGCTACATTGAAAGCCGACAGACCAAGGGCCCTTCAATGTAGCTACAAATGTATCTGTGATCATTGATATAAGCTCGCTGGAAATTTTACTACCAACCTAAAGACTTTGAGGAGTTCACATGAAGAACGCTGAATTTGATGCAACCAATGATGGCAAAATAGCCTCTAACAGTGGCTCTACAAGCCTAAACTTCATTGAGGTAATGACTAATAACTCTGGCGAAAAATTCTCTAGCCTCAAATCTTCAGGCGATTCAATGGTTAAGGACATGCTCCAACCAATCGACTACTCCCTCCCCCTCGATGGCAGCAAAAGCAAGGCACTTCCCGAGTTTATAGCCCTCACACCGCAGTCAAATAAGGGCGGGGTAGATGGAATTCTTGAATCTGTCAAAGACACCTTGTCTGGAATCTTTGGTGAACGCGACACCTTACACAGCCACGTTCGCATGCTAGCAAGGGCTGGCATGAGCGACTCCGAGCGCAAACAGCTAGCCGCCGAAGAGCAAAAAGTGAAAGAATACAACCAGAACAGCGGCGAAGGTCTATGGAAAACCGGTTTTGCTGTTCCCCCCAGAACCCCGATGCTTGACGAACTAAATAGACGAACAATTGCTCTAGAACAAAACATTTCTGAAACTGCCAAGAAAAACATGACACCATTACAGGTGGCACAACTTGAATCGGGTAATGCCAGTTCGGCTTTAAAAGCCCAATACGAAAACCAGCTGATTTCAATCGTCGGTCAATACGAGCGCACCGGCGCCGTGCCGGCTGAGACCTACAAAAATGTCATGGCAGCTGCCAATAAACAAAGACTTGAAGATGAAAGCAATGAAGCAAAAGCAGCTAAGATCATTGACCATCTGCCAAAGATCAAAATCGATTGGGGCATTGAACAGCCAGCACTAGATCCCAAAAAATGGATGATGATGGAAGCAACTAAAACCATGCACTAGAGATCCAGTAGCTCCTCCAGTCAGTTAGCAACAGATTCTTCCAGCCAGTGCAAGCTACAGCAGCCATCCACCACTCGCATACAAGCGAAGACAGCCAACCATCAGTGTTTGGCTGTCTTTGTCTTTTCCTCAACACTTAGTCAGTTGCAAGAAAAACCAGAATTCAGTGTTAATTCCTTTCAACGGCCTTGGTTTTAGCGACTCGTGCTGCTTAAGATGATGTTATCACTCGCTCACTCACCCCTCTTTCCGGAAGTTTATCCCTTCCCAAACCCAAGCAAAATAACCTAACAGCTAAATTTCCGCTTCAGTAGCACTGAAGTGGACAACAAGGCATGCACGTCTTAAGGAGACTACAAATGACGAATATGACCATCATCGAACAGACCATTAACGGCAAGAAGCAGATTTGCCAGGTTACAGCGTATGAACGCAACCTGATTGCCTCCGGTCAGCCAATCAACATTCCCGCCTCCCGCCGCGTCACCAAGCGCCTCGGCATCCCCCGCTCGATGCAGCTCAGTGCCAAAGGAATGGCTTTGCAGCCGGTGATTTTCTAGACAAAGCCGCGAGGCGACCGAACAAGAGAAAGAAGAAGAAAGACGAGATCAATATGAAAGACCACTTAGCCAGTGCCAGAGATAATGGCTCGACAATCAACATGAGCCTAGGCGACAGCCTCACCGTCATACTCTCCTACAAAGAAACAGGACCAGAGCAAACATACTGGACCTTTGGCGACAACTTTGGCCACAACACCTGTCTCTACTTAGAATCCATCGCCGCTATTGCTGGAAAACGCGTCATGGAGTTCGTCGCCACCAATAGCGGCACCGTCGAAATTGCCCTGCAGCAGTATCATGTTCTGGCACTGCAGACACCAACCAATCGCACCGCCACTTTCAAGCTGACCTTGATTGTGCGTTAGAGAGTTAGCGGGCTTGATTGTTATGCCTTCCAGAACTGTCAGATTTTTTGAAGAAAATCTGACAGTTCTGGAAGCAGCGAGAAGAAGTCCTGGGGCTGCTAAAAGAGGGTCACAAATTCTAAAAATCAGTGTTAAACTAATTCATATAGTAAGCAAAACTATTTCCTGCGTATTAGGATATTGCAGCATACTGAACTGGTGGGCATAGAGCAGCCGCGGAAAGAGTTCGGTCAAACAATTCCGACCACTTGTATCGACGGTTGAACCGAAATGCAAATTCATTCAAGAACCTTTGCAGATGCGCCCTTGAGCAGTATTGGTGATAAGTCCCCATTAAGAATCGGCGGAGCAGGGATATTACCCTGTCTACGTTCTCGAGGGCTCCTTGCTCATCATAGTTTTTGCCGATGGTGTCCATATTGAGTTTGGCAGCCAGTCCGTGAAGCATAGAGTTCTTAGGTAGCCCATCAGTTCGGATATGTGTCATTGGCTCTAAAACGGATGCTACAGCCGTTTTTAAGGCTTCGCCACTGCGATCCGGCAACACAATTAAGACTGCATCACCGGCTTGGCGATTCAGCCGTTCCACGACGACACAAACTTGCTTCTTGTTCGTGCCGCCTGCGCGCTTTCCCTTAGCCTTACCTCCCAAGTGTGCTTCGTCGATTTCAACCAATCCCGAGAGCAGGTGCCCATTCTGCCGAACAGCCATTGCTTCGCGTAATTTGTGCATCATGAACCAAGCTGTGGAATAGTGCAGGTCTAGCAATGCCGCTGCGCGCTTAGTTGAAATGCCACCTTTGTCTTGGGACATCAGAAAGATAAGCCAAAACCAGCTAATCAGGGGCGTCTTGCTCTTGTGAAAAAGTGTGCCGGCTGTAATCGACGTCTGCCTACGGCACAGAGTGCATTGAATTGCGCGACGCTTAGATAGCCGATATCCATCGTTGTGTTGGCAATGAGGACATATAAATCCTCGTGGCCAACGAGCTTCTGCAATGGCTTGCAGACAGGCTTCTTGTGAGTTGTATCTCCGCTGAAATTCCAGGAGCGAAAGGCCTTCGTATGCCATAAGTTTTCTCCTTTAAGGGGTAGGACACTATACAGTACAGTATGCCCAAAACCAAGAAATAGTAACGGGGCTGCATTGTTAAAAGACCCAGG
>CAJXZK010000150.1 GCA_913063055.1 uncultured bacterium | reverse complement strand
ATGTCGAGCTATCGAAGAAGAAAACTGAACTCGATCGCATGACTACCGAGAAGACTAAGACCGGTGTGCCCACTGGCTCTCACGTAATTAATCCGTTCAACGGTGAAGCCGTGCCGGTTCTCGTTTCTGACTATGTTCTGATGAGTTACGGTACCGGTGCCGTTATGGGCGTGCCCGCCCACGATGAACGCGACTTTGCTTTTGCCAAAGTCTTCAATCTTCCTGTTACCGAAGTAATTTCAGTTGATGGTAAAGCCACTGAAGGCGGCATGAAGGCCGCTTATCTTGAGCAAGGCATTATGCTTAACTCGGGTGAGTTTAACGGTCTTGGTAGTGCCGAAGCTAAGCTCAAAATGATTGCTTGGGCTGAGAAGAATCAAGCGGGTAAAGAACGCACCCAGTTCCGTTTGAGAGACTGGCTAATTAGCCGCCAGCGTTATTGGGGTTGTCCTATTCCCCTTGTACACTGCGAAAAATGCGGCATTAGCCCTGTACCAGAAGCGTCGTTGCCTGTCATTCTGCCTGTTGAAGGAGTTGAATTTACTGGCGAAGGCGGCTCACCGCTGAAGAAAATGACCGATTGGTTGACCATCGATTGCCCCAAATGTGGTGGCAGTGCACAGCGCGAAACCGACACCATGGACACCTTCATTGACTCGTCCTGGTACTTCTTGCGCTATGTCGATGCGAAAAATCCAGAAGCTGCTTTCTCTCAAGAAAAAGTCAACTACTGGATGCCCGTTGACCAATATGTAGGCGGCGTTGAGCATGCCATTTTGCACCTGCTTTATTCCCGTTTCTTTACCCGTGCCCTGCGCGATATGGGCCTGGTGAAGTGCGCTGAGCCTTTCACCAACTTGCTTTCGCAAGGTATGGTGACAATGCACTCACCGCTGTCGGGCCGCATCGAGAAGATGTCTAAGTCACGCGGAAACGTGGTCGGTACTCTAGATTTCTTCAAGAAATATGGTGCTGATGCTGCTCGTCTCTTTACTCTGTTTGCTTCGCCACCTGAGCAAGAATTAGAGTGGAATGAAGACGGCGCAGTTGGACAATATCGCTTCCTCGGCCGTATCTGGCGCCTGGTTGACGAACTGCGTGAGAAAGGCTGTCTTGATGCTGCAAGTGTTGATGCCAGTGCTGGTCACAAGTTTGACGTTGCTGCTTTGAGCACGGCCGACAAGGCTTTGCTTAAGCAAGTGCACAAGGCTGTTAAGGCTGTCACTGCCGATCTTGGCAAAGAAGATTATGGCTTCAATACTGCCATTGCTCGCTGTATGGAGCTGGTTAATGCTCTTTATAAGTATGTGCAAGAAGTTAACCCGCAGGGGCCTTCGGCGCTGCTTACTTTCGCCATTCGCAACTTGCTTTTGATTATGGCTCCTATGGCTCCGCATATCACCGAAGAGCTCTGGCATCAGTGTGGCTATGCCAAAGGTGATAGTGATTCGATTCACGTCACTAGCTGGCCTAGCTTCGAAGAAGCTCTTACCTACGACGACGATATTGAATTGGTCTTGCAAGTTAACGGCAAGATCGTCAGCAAGATTGGCGTCTCACGCGGTATCGGAAAAGAGAAGGCCGAGGCCATTGCTTTTGCTGACGACAAGATGAAGGCTAAGCTCGGCGATGCGCCGGTACGGAAAGTGATCGTTGTGCCAGACAAGTTGGTCAACATCGTCATTTAGTCTCACAAATTTGCACTGGCTGATAATTCGGTCTTGGCTGAAAAGCATGCAAAGAGGGTAGATTAGATTTTGACTATGTATTCTCAGCTCTGTATATTTAGAGGCTGAGTTTATTTAGCAAGATCGATTTATTTACCATTAAAAAAATCAGGCAGCACAGGCAATAGCACTCTTCAGAAAGTAAAGCGGGTTTATGTCTAATTCACCTACGGTCACGCCAAAGATCAAGTTTGATGCCCAGAATGTCATACCTATTGCCAGTCTTGGGCTGGTATTTATGTTTGGACTGAACTATGTGATGGCCGCTTCCCATGGCCCGAACCTAGAAAAATGGCTGACCAATAGTTGTTTGATGGGGGTATCGGCGAGCAAATCTGTTGATACTGCTTTCTCTTATCTGAAGCTGGCCTTTAGTGGCAACGGTGCGGCTTTTGTGCCCGTGCAGCAGGCATTTATAGACTTTATTACTTTCTGCTTTAACGCCAGCTTTGCCTCGCTCGATGTGCAGCAAGTGGCTGTTAACTGCTTCTTTATGTGGGCTTTCGGTGCCAGCCTCGAGCAGCGTATCGGTGCTGGGCGATTCTTCATGATTTGCATTCTTGGCTCTAGCTTGCCTTGGGTGCTGGCCTACTATGAAGTAGTCAGCCGCGACCCAATTCACTGCTACTACGGGCCTTTCTTCTTGTTCTGCGTGTTGGTAGGTGCCACTTTTGTTTTCCCTCCGGAAAAGAAAATCAATACGGAATGGTTCAAGAGCTCCCGGGGCAATATTTTCGCTAAGCCACCGGAAGGCGATTTATCCACTCGCTATCAATTTAAGCCCATGCTCTTCCTCGTTCTCTTCATTGCTTATGAAGTTGGAATGTATTTCTGGGTGGGCAAAAGCTATCCAATTCTCAAGAATGCTTTGATTCTTTCGGGTATTGGCTCCATTTTTATTGGCTATCTGGCCGTTTCAGTAGTTGTCTGGTCTGCTACCGGCAGCCTTAAGGATGGCCCGATGCGCTTAATGTGCGTGAAGATGTATAACGACATCCTCCGCCTTGATGTCGGCCACGAAACTGCAGTAAAGGGTACCGCCCATGCTCTCGGCCTGCCTCCTGAGCGGGTTAAAGAGTGGATAGCCAAACAGAAAGGTAAGATGAGCGTTCGTTAGCGCTACCTAACCTGAACTGGGCGTAAGTTTTCTACCTCATGACTAGTGCTAATATCTCTACTTGAGAATTTGTGTTCAATTAAGCACGGGTTCAGTACGAGGGTAGTCATTGAGTTCTTCAGAGCCTAAAATCACCAATATCCCTAATCCAGACGGTCCTTCGCCTGTCGAAGCCGTTAGTTATGGTCCGCGTTTTCCTTGGATGCGAGTCACCCAGGTTGTTCTCGATTCTCTTCTTGTTGCACTGTCTTTGGCTGGCGCCTATTTAATTCGCTTTGATGGTCGCATAGACCCTGTTTATGCTTCTCAGTTAATCAAAGTCATTCCTGTTTTCGTGGCAATGAGAATCTTGGCAAACTGGTCTTACGGTGTGTATGGCCGCCTCTGGCGCTACACCGGCCTGACTGAGGTTATGGAGTTAGCGGTTTCGGTGCTCACTGTCAGTGCCGTAGTCTTAGCCCTGCGGGCTATTGGCGTTGACTTGCTGCGTGTGGAAGGGCACTTACTCTCTTATGGCATCCTCGTTATTGATAGTGGGCTCTGTTTCTTCCTTATGACCACTTCTCGGGTTTTGCGCCGTTTGCAGACCGAGCACTGGCAGCGCAAGCACTGGCGTCAGCCCGTGCGTCGGCGTGCCCTTGTGGTTGGCGCCGGTGATGCCGGTATGATGGTTTTGAAAGAGCTCAACCAGCGCTCAGATTTGGGTGTTGATGTAATTGGTTTGATTGATGATGATCCATCTAAATTGCGTAAGCGCATCGGCAATATCACCGTATTCGGTACCACGTCTGAATTGCCGCGCTTGATCGAAAATCTCTTTATTGATCAAGTAATCATTGCCATGCCTTCGGCTCCGGCTTCTGAGATTCGCAAAATTGTAGAGGTTTGTCGCAGCGCCGAAGTTGAAACTCGCATTTTGCCAGGCTTGTTTGAGCTTATTAACGGCCACGTCAGTATTAATCAGTTGCGCGAAGTTTCTCTCGAAGACTTGCTTGGTCGCGATCCAGTTAAGCTCGATAGTGCTTCTATTGCTAGCTATATTGAAGGCAGAACCGTTCTTGTTACCGGTGCTGGAGGTTCAATTGGCAGTGAACTTTGCCGTCAGATTTTGCGCTTCCAGCCTCGTCGGCTTGTCATTTTAGGCAAGGGTGAGAATTCGATTTTCTATATTCAGCAAGAGCTTTCGCGCTTGCCTGAACCAGTAGAAATTGTGCCAATTATTGCCGATGTGCGCGACCGCAAGCGCTTAGAACAAGTCTTCCTCAATCACAAACCTAATGTTGTCTTCCATGCCGCAGCACACAAGCATGTTCCTCTAATGGAACTGAATGTCTTTGAGGCTATTGCGAACAACATTTTTGGTACCAAAGTAGTGGCCGAGCTCTCAGATGCTCACAAGGTTGATAAGTTCGTCTTAGTTTCCAGTGACAAGGCTGTTAATCCTACGTCTGTTATGGGCGCTACTAAGCGCTTGGCCGAATTGATTATTCAAGATTTGGCTCAACGTTCTGCAACTAAGTATGTGGCTGTTCGCTTTGGCAATGTCCTGGCCAGTCGCGGCTCAGTTATTCCGCTCTGGAGAGACCAAATTGCTGCTGGTGGCCCAGTGACGGTGACCCATCCGGAAGCGACGCGCTATTTCATGCTCATTCCAGAAGCTGTGCAGTTAATTTTGCAGGCCGGTGCCTACGGCTCTGGTGGAGAGATCTTCGTCCTTGATATGGGCAAGCCCGTTAAGATTCTTGATTTGGCCAATGACCTGATTCGTTTCTCTGGACTTCGTCCTGGTCACGATATCAAAATCGAGTTTGTTGGTTTGCGCCCTGGTGAGAAGCTCTATGAAGAGTTGCTCTCGGCGGCCGAAGGTCTGGCTAAGACAGTGAACGAGAAGATTTTTGTTGGTCGTCCTCAGCCTTTAGCCTATGATCAGTTGCAGGCGACATTGCTGCGCTTGAGCGATTCAGTTGATAATATAGATGAGACTGCAATTCGCAACGAGTTAGATCGCATCGCCAGCGGCACGACGAGTTCAGTTAACTTGCCTGCTATAACTGCAAAAAAGTAGACTGCTAAATAGATGGACCATGAAGAATTGCTAGCTTCTCCGCAAGAACTAGCCGATACAAAACTAGCTGAAAGTGAACTAGCTGAGAAAGAACAGCTGTTAATAGGAATACTGCGCCAGCTTGAAAGCGTTATCGTCGCTTATTCTGGTGGCGTAGACAGCTCTGTGCTCGCTCACTATGCCAAGTTAGCCTTGGGTAGTCGGGCTCATATTGTTATTGCTCTTTCGCCCAGTTTGGCTCAAGCGGAGTTAGAGGCGGCTCGACAACAGGCCAAGCAGGCCAATTTCGATTTGATTGAGATCAATACTGACGAAGTCGAATCAGAAGACTATCGCGCTAATGATAGTATGCGATGCTTCTTTTGCAAGAGCACACTCTTTGAATATTTAGCAGCAATGCAAAAACAGCTTTCTGTCTGTGCCATTACCTATGGTGCTAATGTTGATGACCTTAGCGACTATCGCCCGGGCCATCAAGCAGCCAAGCAGTTTGGTGTTTTGGCTCCATTGATTGATGCTGGTTTGAGCAAGACTGAAATTAGAGCACTGGCTCGCCAGCAGGGCCTGCCTTCATGGGATAGACCACAGGCAGCTTGCCTTTCTTCTCGTTTTGTCGAGAATACTTATATAACTCCCTCCCGCCTCAGTCTGATCGACAAACTAGAGCAAGTGGTGCGCGATTTTGCTTTTCGCCAAGTGCGGGTGCGTTATTTTACTGATGCCGATAGTGCTAGAGCTTCTGTCGAAGTTGGCTCTGATGAATTATCGCGCTTTGCCGCTGAGCCGGAATTGGCGGGACAATTAATAGCAGCATTGAACGCTGCCAATGAACGTGCTGGCGCCGGTATCAGGCAGTTTGAGATTGATCCGCAAGGCTATAGTCAGGGAAAGGCCGCCGCACTGGTTTCGAGTAAGAACCTAAGCCGAAGCGAGCAAGCGACTAGATAGAACATAGCCAGAGGCTAGCCAGAGACTAGATAGATTTCAGACTGATATTGTCAAGGCTGCTTTCCGTGCTAAATTCAACACTGAATTCAGTTCGAATCAAAGCATGAAATAGGTAGTTTAATGGACCGCAAATCAGTCGAAGACCTGCTTCGTTCGGTATCGCAAGGCGGTATTTCGGTCAGCGATGCCTGCGAAAGGCTAGCAATTCTGCCCTATCAAGACCTTGGCTTCGCTAAGCCCGACCTGCATCGAGGCCTCAGGCAAGGTTTTCCTGAGGTAATTTTTTGCCCGGGTAAAGCGCCCCAGCAGATTGTTGACATTGCCATTAAGTTGCGCGCTAGCAATTCCATAGTAATTGCTACAAGAGTTGAAGAGGCGCAGGCAAAAGAAGTTGTGCGCCTTTATAACAGGGCTGCGGCCGCTAGCCAGAACTCCGGGGCGGCGATTCACAGCTTTTCTTCCGCTGCCAATCAGAACCCTTCTAATGGCTCTGGTCAAAGCTCATTGAGTGTGAGCGCTGAAGGCTCTAGCTCTGCCTCCGAGACAAGCTCAACTACCAGTGATGCAGCGATGGCGAACGCCACTACATCAAACGCCATTGCGTCGAGTGTCGCTTCCAGCCATGCTCTTGAGAAATCTGCTGTTGAGATTCCTTTAAATGACTGCGAATATTTGCCCCAGCCTAAAGCCCTTGTTTTTGGCCAATTGCCGATGCCAAAGAAAGACGCACCATCAGTTTCGATTGTTACCGCAGGAACCGCCGACATTGCTGTCGCTGAAGAAGTGGCACTATTTATAGTGGCAGCTGGTTATCCCGTTAGCTGTGTTTACGACGTTGGAGTGGCTGGTGTTCATCGACTATTTGACAGTCTTGCCTTGTTGCGCAAGGCCCACGTTACAGTGGTTGTTGCCGGAATGGACGGTGCTCTCGCCAGCTTTGTTGGTGGCCTTTTAGACAAGCCGGTTATTGCTGTGCCGACCTCAATTGGCTATGGCGCTAGCTTTGAAGGCGTGGCCGCTTTGCTGAGTATGCTCAATAGTTGTGCTGCTGGTCTTACTGTGGTCAATATAGATAACGGTTTCGGGGCTGCCATGGCCGCTTTGCGCATTTTGGCTACTGCTAAAGGTTAGAAAAGGTTCGACTAATCTAGTTCTAGAGCGGGTCTAAAATTTCTCGCCAGGCTTTGGAAGTGGCGGCACTGTTTTGGTGGTGCCGCGAATAATCGCTGAGCTGCTAGAGCTTCCTGGGTCGCTGCTATTGCTATTGTTGTTGCTGCTTGGCGCTGTGCCAGGCAATGTCGTTTTACTTTCGCTTTGAGTCGTGTTCAAGTCAGGGTAGTGACCAATCTTGACTGACAATTCTTTGGTGCTGTTGCCGCGCAGAATTGTGAAATCGACAGTCTCGTTAACTTTGCGGGCACGTACAGTTTCTTGCACATCTTTCGGTGTGAGAATAATCTTTTTGCCTTCGAGTTTTTGAATGATGTCCCCAGGTTCGATGCCGGCTTGCTGAGCGGGAGAGCCTTCGTAGACTTTACTTATGAAGACGCCTTTGGTTGTAAGCGGCAGACCTAAGCTTTTGGCGTGGGTTTCATTGAGCTCGCTCATGCCAATGCCCAGCCAGGGTCTGCTGATGGAGCGGTGATTGATAAGGTCGTCAGCCACGCTCTTAGCTAAGTCTATCGGTGTAGAAAAGCCGATGTTCTGAGCATCGGCCTGCATGGCAGTGTTTACGCCAATAACTTCACCGTGTAAGTTGAGCAATGGTCCACCAGAGTTGCCGGGGTTAATGGCCGCATCGGTCTGAATGAAGTTGGCATTGCCTGTATTGGGGTTTGCAATGGTACGGCCTACGGCCGAAATAATGCCCAGGGTGACAGTGTGGTCAAAGCCCAGAGGCGAGCCAATGGCAATAGAAAACTCACCTGGGCGAAGCTTTTCCGAGCTACCGAATTTTAGGGCTGGTAGTTCTGAGGCATTGATTTTTAATACTGCCAGGTCAGAGAAGCTGTCTACACCTACCACTTCGGCTTCAAATGAACGCTTGTCTGTGAGGCTGACGCGAATATCGGCCGCCCCTTTGACCAGGTGGGCATTGGTCAAAATGTAGCCATCTGGGCGAATGACAAAGCCTGAACCGGTGGCACTGGCTCGTTTTGCTTTGGGCGCATATTTTGGTACGGGATTGTTGGGTGAGACTTCGCGGCCGTTGTAAAAGAAGCGAAAATTGCCATTGCCGAAATTTGGTAAGTCGAACAAATCAAGGTTGGGCATGCCGTTAGCGCTAGCTTCGTCTTTGCGGTGAATTTCAATATTCACCACAGATGGTGCCGCTTCTTCGGCGATGTCGGCAATTGTGTCTGCTGTAAATATGCCGCTGCGTGCAACGGCCTGGGCTCCACTTGCGGCTACTAGTTTGTGATCGCGTTCAGCATCTGCCGAAGCAATCAGTCGAGTGGCGCTATTTTCTTTCTCAGGGTATTGCACCAGCTTAAAGTTAGGCACTAGTTTAAGGTTCAGAGAACTGTCGCGGTCACTAGCGCTAATCTCGCTCATTGCCCAGCAGAAGCTAGATGCGGTAACAAGGGTGCCCGACAGGGCAATTAGCCAATTCTTGTTAGCGCTCAGCTTCTCTGTCATTATTTGCGGCCCATGCCCAGTTGTTGTGCGGTTTGGTAGACCTTGCCTTCGGTCAGAATTGAAGGAGCAATAATTACTTCTACTTCTTTCATTTCGCTCAAATTAGAGGCACCGAGAGTGGCCATACTAGTTTTGATGGCACCGGTAAGGTTTTGCGTACCATCATCAGTTAGAGCTGGGCCGTTAAGAATGCGCTCGAGGGAAACGGTGGTGCCAACTTTGATGCGTGTACCCCGCGGTAGCACTGGGCTTGGTGTGGCCATACCCCAGTGGAAGCCATGACCAGGTGATTCTGTGGCACGGGCAAATGGTGAGCCAATCATGACAGCGTCGGCGCCACAAGCCAGGGCTTTGCAGATATCGCCACCAGTGACCATGCCGCCATCGGCGATCATTGTAGGAGCTTGATCCGGAGCTAGTCCCTTCTCGTGCATGTAGGTGGCACGGGCAGCGGCGCAATCGGCTATGGCTGTGGCCATAGGCACGCCAATGCCTAAAACTGAGCGGGATGTGCAAGCGGCTCCTGGTCCAATGCCAACCAATATGCCTGCTACTCCTGTTTCTAAAAGTTCTAGTGCAGTTTTGTAAGTGACGCAATTGCCGACTACGACTGGAGCCCCAAGCTTGCTGACAAACTTAGCCAGGTTCAAGCTCGGTGTGCCAAGGGCTGACCTGTGCTCAATTCCGGTTACAGTGGATTGCACGAAGATGATATCGCAACCGGCTGCTACTGCTACTGGGCCGTATTTCTCAGCGAAGTTTGGCGTAATGGAAACGGCAGTTATAGCACCGCTCTTTTTGATGTCTTCAATGCGCTTTTGAATTAGGGCATCTTGGATTGGTGCCTTGTATAGCTCTTGCATAACTTCGACAAAGCTATCTTTGTCGCACTTGGCAATTTTTTCGTAAATTTCTTCAAGGTTTTCGTAGCGGGTTTGAATGCCCTGCAAATTAAGGACCCCAAGGGAACCAAGTTTGCCTAGAGTTGCAGCTACTTTGACATCGACTACTGAATCCATGCCTGAGGCAATGATTGGAGTTTCAAATTTGTGAGGGCCCAGTTGATAGGAAATATCGCAAAGTTCAGGGTCGAGGGTGTAATCGCCTGGTACCAGAGCAATTTCGTCAAATCCGTAGGCACGCCGACTGGCTTTGCCGAGACCGATCATCATAGATGAATCTTGCTGAACCTTGGGTTTGGAAGAATTTCCAGAAATCATGACTCCACCTTTGTTTCAAGTATGTATATGAAAGGCTTATATAGACTGGCTTAAATAGATGGTTCATTCTAGCATTGCTATAACACTTGGCTTGAGCCGAGGTTGCTAGTTAGACAGTTTGTTGCGAGGCGGTTAAACCATTACAATATTGGCGCACTGTTGTGCCTTGTCATTTTTCAGTTCATGTAAGGGTTTTCCGGTTTCCTCAGGTTCTTTAGGTTGTAATTGATGTCTCAGATTTTAAAGTCTATGAATGTACTAGGTTTGAACAGTGGCACTTCTATGGATGGCATTGACGCCGCTGTTTTTACTATCGGACCAGACAGGGCCGCATCCTCAGAGGGCGGAGCCTCTGCTTCGGGAGACTCATATTTACCACCCTTGAAAATGGAGTTTTTGCATAGCGAGTCGGTGGAATTTGCCCCTACTTTTAAGCATCAAATGGCCCGTTTGGTAGCGGAAGGGCAGACCGATCTGAGGCAGATTTGTCTGCTCAATGCCAGTCTCGGTGAAATCTTTGCCCAGGCGAGTTTGCAGGTGATTCGCTCGGCTCGGCGTAAGGGCATCGAAATTGATTTGATTGGCTCCCATGGCCAGACGATTTGGCATGCACCAGATCTTAGTCAGTTTTGGGGCATGAGCACGGCTGGAACTTTGCAATTGGGTGATCCTTCGGTGATTGCTGCTCGCACTGGAGTCACCACAATTGGTGACTTCCGCACTGCTGATGTGGCTTTAGGCGGGCAAGGTGCGCCGCTTACCTCATTTGCCGATCAAGTGATTTTCGGCAAGAGCCGCACTGCTCTTGGAGTGCTTAATCTTGGCGGTATCGCCAATATTACAGTGATCGATAGTCACGGCCAGGCTGTCATGGCTTTTGATACAGGGCCAGCCAATGTGCTGATTGACGAAGCTATGCGCCTTCTTTATCGCCGTGAATTTGATGAAAATGGAGCCGTGGCTGCTTCTGGTACCCCTAACTTGCGCATCTTGAAAGAGCTTTTAGCGCTTCCTTACTTACACTTAGCGCCGCCCAAGACCACCGGCCGCGAATTATTTGGCCGCTCGATGGCGACTGACCTGGTTGAACAGTGGCAAGCGGCAGATGTTAGTTCGGCTGATATTGTTGCCACCCTCACCGCCTTTACGGCGGCATCAATAGTGGAGGCCTATGAGCGTTTTATAGCGCCGCAAGTGCCATTCAACGAACTGGTTTTGGCTGGTGGTGGGGCTGCCAACCCGACATTAATAGGAATGCTCACCTCTCGCTGGCCCTCACCGCTAACAATTCGCCAGCACGAAGATTTTGGTGTTTCGCCCAAGTTCAAAGAGGCTTTATTGTTTGCTCTGTTGGCATACACCACTAATTTCGGTATTCCTAATAATGTACCGGCCTGCACCGGGGCATCAAAAAGAATTTGTTTGGGTAAGTTGGCACGGGCTTAGGGTTTCCGCTGGAGATGGCCCAGATATTGGCAGATGCCAAGAATTTGCCAATTAAATGCCGGGGAATTGTTGTCTAGCTAACAAAATTGCCGTTGACTCTCGCCCTGTTTTTGATTACATTGGGCTCACGTTTCCAAGAGGCGCTGGCGCCGGTGAAACAGAAGTAGTTGGCTTACTAAACCTTTGTGTGCCCCAGGAGGTACCTCAACCATGCGCATTTTGTCAAAATTTACTATGGCTTTCGCTTCACTAGCTGTTGTCGGTACTCTCTCAATCGCAGCTCCTGCACTAGCCCAAGATGCATTTGGTTCTGGTAATCAAACCGAGCAAAATTCGATGGGTGCTACCGGTGAACAAGCTCGTCAGAACTACACCACAGGCTCACAAACACAGCATCTGCAAGATGGTACATCACCTACATTACAAGGTGCCACCAACGGTACAATTTCTCCCCAAGGCGCAGAAGCCACTGTTGTACAAGGCGTCAACACCGCAGGTACAGTGCGTGTTAACAACTTGGCCAACTTAGAAGCATTGCTGAACATCATCGCTAACGGTATGGAAATCCTGGGAATTGCCTGGGGCGGACCTACCATGATCATGGGCTTCATGCACATGGCTGCTGGTTCCCACGATGCTATGAAGAAAGTATTGTTCGGAGCTGCCGGTGTAACAGGCGGTTTGGCAACACCTGGTTGCATCAACTGGCTCGTTGCATCAGCCCGCGATGCTGCTCTCTTCAACTAATACCGAAAAATCTAGAAGCATTAAAGAGAGGAGCTTGTCTCCTCTCTTTTGTTTTGGGCTTGTATTTACACTAGAATGAACGAATGGGTCAGACAAATTGAGTTTTGGGAGAAAGCATTTGCCATTTTTGCGTCAGCTTGTAGCTTCAGCTATCGTTCTTTCTAGTGTCGCTTTTATTGCTTCATGCACTTCAAATTCAACCACTTCTCCAGCTATAGGCGAAGGTGACGGCTCACCTTCTACCGCGCCCTGCAACCCTTTGCTTGATGGTGGTCCTCCGCCTGTTCGGCTCGATTGTTTTTATAAGACAGAGACCACTAAAAACGGCAAGACCGAAACACTGAACGACAGATTAATCAGTAACGGTCATGGCCATGTGGCCTACAGCATCGATCCAAAGTTTGTTGATAATGGCTACTATCTTTTCAATTTTTCGGGCCATACCTCTTATCTCGTCAATTTGAATGATCGCTCGTATAAAATTGCCTTGACCAGTCCTGGGGATGACATCCTTCGTGCTTATGGTGATGGTTTCAACAATAAGATGACTGAGAAAGATCGCAAGCTTTTGCCTGCTCGCAAAATAGGCAAATACAATTGTCGTGGCTTGCTCTACAAAAATGGAGATACAACTAGAGAAGAGTGGTTTGATGCCACTGGATTGGTTCTAGTCGAGCAGAACATAAGTCGCCCAGGGGAGACGGTCAAGCGCAGTCTTCAGCGGGTCAATACATTCTGTGAAACCTTGCTGCTGAGATTGCCCACAGGCTTCAATCTAGTCAACTAGTGGTCAAGCGCAATAATAAACGCACAATTAATAATTTGGGTACTTGACGTGGAAGCATGCAGGGCTTATTCTGAGATTCTCGAACTTTCTCGAGCGCCGGTCCACATTTACTAATTACTCTATATATTTGCGCATTGCGCGGGGGCTTTACTATGAAATCCTTCTCTAAATTCACTATGTGTTTCGCTTCTCTAGCTGTTATCGCTGGCGTTTCCTTCGCCACTCCAGCTCTAGCCCAAGATGCATTCGGTTCTGGTAACCAAACCGAACAAAATTCGATGGGTGCTACTGGTGAACAAGCTCGTCAGAACTACACCACAGGCTCACAAACACAGCATCTGCAAGATGGTACATCACCTACATTGCAAGGTGCCACCAACGGTACAATTTCTCCCCAAGGCGCCGAAGCCACTGTTGTACAAGGTGTGAACACTGCTGGTACTGTGCGGGTCAACAACTTGGCTAACCTAGAAGCATTGCTGAACATCATCGCTAACGGTATGGAAATCCTGGGAATTGCCTGGGGCGGACCGACCATGATCATGGGTTTCATGCACATGGCTGCTGGTTCGCAAGACGCGATGAAGAAGGTGCTGTTTGGAGCCGCCGGTGTAACAGGCGGGTTAGCTACCCCAGGATGCATCAACTGGCTCGTTGCATCGGCTCGTGATGCTGCCTTGTTCAACTAAAAGGCAAGTTTAACTAGAAAGCAAGTTCAACTATTGAATTGAAAAAAACGAGTAGGCACAGCTTACTCGTTTTTTCAGTGTTTTTCCCCTGGCTTATGGCCGCCAGCTAACCGATACTGATCCTCTTACTAAGTGATGGCTTACTCCAAGTACTGGCTTAGCCAAAGTACTAGCAGGGCGTCACTCACCAAAATTTTTAGCCATTCACAATTCTAGGGGGGCTTATGACTCTTCGAATAACCGCTGGCCATGCCCATTTCTTTTTGACTTTGTTCTTATTGCTTGCTCTATCTATTTTCTATTCAACCCCAGCGCTACTTTTTGAAATTGCCGCGACTGACGACTCTAGTCAAAGATATAGCCTCCTTGAAAAGTTTGATACTGTCTGCGAATTATCTGCCCTGATAGTTGACTGCTCTTGCCTGGTGTGGGCCGTTCCGCGAGTCTTATCTGGGGTGATCGCATTGGCCAAAGGTGACTGGTCGAGGTTACGGGGAGTCTTTATTGGGCTTCTCGTTCTATTTCTAGTCTTGATTGGCCAGTCGATTTTGCGCTGGTGCCTGGGACTTCTCGGCGAAGGGCGTGGCTTCCAATAGAGAGGAGAGTGGAAATTTTTGCACTTAATAAGACAACTGGCGAAAAGTGTATTGCACACAACAAAACAGCGCTTGACTTCAGCCTTGCCAACGCTTATTCTCTACTCAACTCAACTTTCTGAGTTCGCCGCACTGTCCACCTTACTAAAATCTTTAAACACTTTCTGGAGAATCTTACTATGTCTCTTAAATCAACTATCGCCCAATTGAGCCTAGCTGTTGCTTTCGTAGCCGTCTCAGCCGCTCCTGCACTAGCCCAAGATGCGTTCGGTTCTGGTAACCAAACCGAGCAAAATTCGATGGGTGCTACTGGTGAACAAGCTCGTCAGAACTACACCACAGGCTCACAAACACAGCATCTGCAAGA
>CAJXZK010000149.1 GCA_913063055.1 uncultured bacterium | reverse complement strand
TTGGTCCACGGTTAAAACCGCCGCCACCTTCTGGTCTTGGTCCACGGTTAAAACCACCGCCACCTTCTGGTCTTGGTCCACGGTTAAAGCCGCCGCCACCTTCTGGTCTTGGTCCACGGTTAAAGCCACCTTCGGATCTGGCACCTTCTGGGCGACCGGCCCCTTCAGGTCGTGGTCCACGACTAAATCCACCTGGTTTACGAGCGCCAAATCCACCTGGTCTGCCAGCTGAGCCAGACGACGATCCACCGGCTCTGTTATAGCCGCCGCCAGAGCCGCCTGGTCTAGCTCCACCGGGTCTAGCTCCGCCCGGTCTTGCGCCACCTGGTCTACCACCACTAGAACCACCGGGTCTGCCGCCACTTCCGCCTGGTCGGCCGCCACCAGATTTGCCGCCGTATCCACCGGATTTGCCGCCGCCTCCAGCTCTGCTGGGGCCGCGCGAACCATTACCTGACATTCCCATTGTTCTCTGTCCTTGACTAAAACTTAGTTCTATTGCTGCTTTGCGGTATTTACCATGGACAGAACATTCGAGACATGAATAATAGGAACTTAGATTCCTTATTCAAAAGCGTACCCATGCTATTCGACGTCGTCTTATTTGGTTGCCCAGTTGCTTTATCCGTCTGCCTGGCCGCTCACGCGTACAGAGATGGGGATAAACGCTTCTTGCTACCCGCGTTCTCCTTTTTCGCCTACTGCTTGTTTTACCTGGCAGGAGGGCGGGATGTATTACTTTATCTCACTACGGCCCTAGTTATGATGGGCGGATGCGCATTTAGCGCCTGTCCGTAACGTAGCAAAGAGGAATTTTTACTCAGAAATCTTTTTAAGAGTCAGGAAGAAGTGCGCTTCTTGACCACCGGAACGGCCACAGAATGCCGGTTTTGCTGAGCTTCGGCCAGCGAACGCATGGAAATATTATGTTTCTTCAACCAACGCGAGATTGTATTGGGGTCGCACCACTTATTCTCAGTTTCGCGATATATCTTGGCAATCTCCACGGTACTGAGCTTCTCCTTGACATATTTCTGCTGAAGCCAGTCTTTATCTTGATAGAGAGTCTTGGTTCTAAGAGTCTTGCCCACGGCTTGGTCCGCCTTAAGAAGGAAGTTCGAGTACTTTATACCCGCTTGTACTACATATTCTAATTGTGGGTGCTTCTATCTGATCTGACAAGGTGGCACGGGTATGATTTAAGGAGAATTAGAAATTATCCCCGGGGCTAATCTTCAAAGAAGTGACAAAAAAAGACTTTCGTTTGCCGCAAATAGACAAACTCCTGAGAGAACCAGTTTTACAAGAAGCAATTGAAAAGTTGCAGATTCGGCGCGAACTGGCATCACGCCACGCACGATTGTTTGTTGACCGAACCAGACAAAATCTAATTAGCGGCAAAGCAACAGATGAGCCCACTATCGAAGCTCTAGCCGCAGCCATAGCAGCCGATTTAGAGAAACTATGCCAAAGCGGTATTAAGAAAGTTCTAAACGGTACAGGTGTAATACTGAGTACAAACCTTGGCCGTGCGCCGCTGCCAGAGCAAGTTATAGAGCAACTTAGCAAGGCCCTTTGCTCGTATTCTAATTTAGAGTTCGATCTTGAGGAAGGTGGTCGCGGTGAGAGAACAGAGCAAATTTCAAACTTGCTTGGTCTTTTAATTGGCTCACAGTCAGCCATAGTCGTAAACAATTGTGCTTCAGCAGTGATGCTTGCCGTCAAAGCATTATCAGATCAGAAAGAAACAATAGTTTCAAGGGGAGAACTTATTGAAATTGGTGGCAGCTTCCGTTTACCTGATGTAATCACATCTTCAGGTGGCCGACTAAAAGAAATTGGCACCACCAATAGAACCAGAGCTTCAGACTACGATAAAGCGGTATCAGAGAACACTGGCATGATTATGAAATGCCACCGCTCAAACTATCAGGTGCTTGGCTTTACAGAAGAAACCAGCATCAAAGAACTAGTTGAAATTGGCTCCAAGCATGGCGTTCCAGTTGTTTATGATTTGGGTGGTGGCTGTCTAGTAGATCTGCAGCAATTCGATCTTGTAGCTGAACCCACAGTGCAAGCGACTCTTGAAAGTGGGGCAGACCTCGTTCTCTTTTCTGGGGACAAACTACTAGGGGGGCCACAGGCTGGAATTATCGCTGGTAAAAGTGCGACCGTGGCGAAGCTGCGGAAATCGCCAATATATAGAGCGTTGCGTGCCGACAAGACGGTAATCGCCTTACTCGAAGCTGTGCTCAATCAATACTTATATGTAGATGGCTATAAACAATTACCGGTATTCAAACTAGCGGCTCTCAAGAAAGAAAGTTTGTGGAAGCGGGCTGAACTTGCGGCTCAGAAATTGAATGACCTTCAGTGCTTAGACTTAACTCCAATTGCCCTTGAAAGCACAATGGGTGGAGGAAGCCTGCCGGGCGAACTATTGCCATCGGCTGGACTTGCTATCAAAATCAAGAAATCTAATAGTTCGCTTTCCCACTTATCCAGACTGCTTCGCCAAGCCGAGCCAGCGGTCATCGGGAAAGTGACAGATAATCAATTGTGTCTCGATTTTCGCACGATTGATGTCAGCGACGAAGCTGATCTATTAGCCGCTCTGCGGTCGGTAGACAGGCAATTGAGCAAGCCTTAAGAGCTTCTTTTCAAGAGGATATGATTGTGGGCACTAGCGATTGAGGCCCCCAATGAGCGAACTGAAAGAATTGGAAACCCTAATCAATCAGTTGAGCAAGCGCATGGACGAACAAATGCGCATCACGCGCAATTTGACAGCATTGTGCACCACACTAATTGTCGGCCTGATGTTCTTCATTTTTTGTCAGACGCTGGAGCACCTCCCCTCCATCATCGTGCTTCGCTACATGAGCAATCTTGACTCCATCGTCAAGGAATGGCGCCAAACGGAGCGTTGCCTCAATGCTCCTGCAAAAGAAGCCAATGAGACAAAAGCCGCTCCGCTTAAGTAAGCATTGCCTTCAATATAAATGAGATGAATAAGTTACTTCTTCAGTAACGCTTGGCGGCGCTTAACTTCTGCTTCGACTTCATCGGCAGAGATATTGTTGACTTGCATTGGGCCAGCGCAAATCTCGCGCCAAGGGGCCCCAGCTAAGGCCTGACGAACGATAACTTCAAATACCTGAGCGCGCACGCCACTACCATAGCTGCCGGTAGCGCCAGAAAATGGCGTAGTTGGAGCAGCAACTTGCGGCCGTGGAATAGCCTGACTCGGCATCGCTTGATTAAGGGTTGTAGCACCCGAGCCACTTGCCGTGCCTTGCTGTGCTGCATTTACCAAGTCTACCGGTGCTGGCGACTGCGTTTGCATTGGGTCATCAACCACCGGATGCGAACCAGAGGCAACTGGATTGGGGGCGGGAATCTGCTGGAGAGGTTGCTGCTGCTGCTGAGGCAGAGGTTGAGCCTGTTGCTGAGGTTCAGCAAAGAGTTTTGGTGCTTCGGTAAATAACGGTGCAGCTGGAGCGGTCGGCTGTGGTTGCTCAAAGAAACTAGTCGACTGCTTAGGAGCCGGCGGCTTAGCCATAGCCTCATCGGCGGCAGCCTTTGTGCTAGTTAGTTGGCGCTGCAAGTCAGCCACCATGTCACGGGTTTGATCTCGCATTTCATCAAGCTGAGTCTTCAATTGAGTAATCTCAGAGTCTTTATGGCTGAGCTCCACTTCTTTTGCTTGAATCAAATCATTGCGTTGCTGAACCAGTTCAGACAACTTCTCGTACTGACCGGAAAACTCTTCCCAACGAGAATTCAACATCTCTTGAGTGTCTTGGACTTCCTGATCTTTGGCAGCCAAAAGCTCAGCAAAGTCAGCGTCTTTGGCGTCCATACGCGAGCGCATTTCTTCATTCTGCACCCGCAACTCTTCTAGCAGAGCCATGACACTTTCGTCTTGGACCACTCTAACGACTTCAACTTCGCGCACAATCTCGTTGCCAGAATTGGCCGAAGCAAGGGTGTATACCGGTTTGGGTGGGTCAGGAGCCTGTACAGCATCATAGGCAGCACGGAAGAAATCTCCGGATATGCGCTGCGCTCCCAACAAATCAACTAACTTACGCAAAAGATCAGCTGGATGCTCAGAAGGAAATACAGCCATATATGCGCATTTGAAAGTCCACGGGTCAATCAAACCGGTGGAAAGCTGATCAGCCAAACTGTGTACCAACTCTTCAGGTGTCAGCTTGGCTTCAGTCTTGGGCGGCTCAGCATTTCTCGATTCAAGAGTAACTATCAATTTATCGATAGCAGGAACTATATCGGCTACCGGATTTCTCGACTCAAGAGTCACTATCAAATTATCAATCGCTGGCACCAATTCGCCCACGGCCTGCATTGGCTCAAGAGCTGCTGACATTGATTCACTTAAACTATTTAGGCTCAGACCAATTTCGTTAAAGGCCTGGTGTTGTATTGTTTCGGCTAAGTTTCTTACAATTTCAAGCTGCTCATTGGCAGCTTTAGAAATCTGCGCCATATTGACTGAGCAAATTCCAAGCTGCTGGTCGAGGGTATTGAGTAGTTCGATTACCTGCTCTTGATGAGCGGTATCAGCCACTTGATTGGTCTGAAGGGCTGCTATCTGACTTGGTGTGATGACCATCGCTAAGTCTGCCGCCTCAGGAACCCTAATTTCTGGAATATCTACAGCCTTAATATCTAACATTGCACTATCAACTGAAGCCTCAAAAGTCGGTTGGTTAGCTTCGATAGATTGCTTGTCAGCTGGTAAATCTTGCGCAAGCTCGACTTCTGGTTCAGCAACCGCCAGCGCATTATCAGACGCAGCGCTCACATTAGTGCCAGAGCGGACATTTTTAGGAGAAGCCACCGGAGATACCTCAAGCGAAAGTTCGTTAGGCTGATCAAACACTGCTGACTGAGCAACCACTGGCACAGCTACAGATTGAGAAGGTTCAACAGCGATTTGGTATGGTTCTGGACTAAAAGGGTCGGGAGGCACGGTCTGCTTCGCCAGAGTTCCGCGCAGGCGAGCGCGTCTGGCTGCCAGAGACGAATCATCGCCAGACTTCCCCGAAGGCGCGTCCTGGGTAGAACTGGTTGCGCTTGCCTTGTCTTCGCGAGCCATCTAACAATCCCTTCCTAATGTCACCTGAGGCACCTACTTAAATATGTACCCGCCAGCACCGTAAAAATTCAAAGTAAAATGCCAAAATCAGCAAATTGCCCGAACTATCATGTAGCACCCCTTTATTCGAAGTGCTAACTTATTTAGTATATACCTCAAACAAGGCAAAGGCGCGCACTAAAAGCGCTTGACAAGGCCGCATTTCAACTGTACTATGCGTTCAAAAGTGGGTTAGTTAGCCGTTTATCTGTAAATTCCTCAAAGTTCACCTTACTAAATAAGACAATTATCGGCAGCTGGCAAGATTACAAGCGAGTATTGCCAGCCGATCCGAGGTAAATATTAAATAGAAGCGTAAGTTAGTTCTTGGCGACAATGCCAACGTCTAGGAAAGACGGGAGTACCCGGTGGAAATTGCCATCTGCCCAAATTGCGGGGCAGTGATTAAGCAAAAGGTAAAAGGTTGCGGTGCCTGTGGAGCAGCGCAGTCCAAATTTGCAGCGACGATGGTGCCAACCCTGGCGTCAGCGGCTGCACCTATGGTGGTATCAGTTGCGCCAGACCGATTGATACTAGAGAGAATTGTCTCATCTCGCTCAGTGGCCACTCTCATACCGGGCAGCGACAGCACCTATGGCAATGACGGTGGCTATCTTGATCCCTTCAATCGTGATAATTCCTTCCAAGATTTCATTCCCAATCTCTTCGGCACGTCAGTGTCAACACCATCTCCGGTCGTATCACAGGCAGTGACAGATAGCCCATCCGAGCTTGTTGAGGGCTACGGCAACGGCAATGGCAATGGACACGGCAACGGACACGGCAATGGAAATGGCAATGGCCAGAGCCACGATTTCTTCACATCAACGGGAGCAGTAGTTCAAAGTCCCCAGACCTCTCAAGAAATTGAAGTAGTGGGGGAAAGCACCCAGGCCAAAGCCCCAACCGACTTCTTTACTGCCGATCAAGCAACGCCAACCGTTGCCCCCTGGGAAATGGAACCAGGCGCCGACGAGAGCGAGCATGAGAGTGCGAGCGTTGATTCGGCCACTGCTCACGGCGGCAACAACTCAGAATCAGTCTCGCTCAATCAATTTAGCTTCAATCAAAACGCTATTCCCCAAGAAGAATCGACACCGTTCAGCAGCCCTGTTGAGCCAGATAGTGCTGCATCAGGTGCAATTGGAGCAGAGCGAGCTGAGCAAAACTTAGCACAGTCAGCCGAAGAATCTGAGCACATGAAGCCAGCTCTTGAAGCCACGCAAGAAACGGCAGCGGCTCCCCAAGAAGCACCATTTAACGTCCACAAAGAGCAGCCAGCACCAACGCGCCCCCATGTAGCGGCACCTGATTTCTTTGCTTCCGACAAGGCCAAAGAGAACAATCAAGCAAAATCAAACAGCAGCTCAACAGAAATCGCCAAGCCAGCCAAAGCAGCTACGGCAGCTGCTTTTGATTTCTTTGCTGACAGTGCTGTAAGCAGTAAAAAGTCTAGCTCTAGCGCCTCTGACAATCAGAAGTCAGATAGTCAGGGCCAAGGCAAATCAGATAAAGCAGATAAGGATGCGCACGGCACTTTTGAAAGCTTACTAAATACAAAGAGTCGCCCCACAGGCGGCCATCCCGAAGTCGATGGTAGCAATTCAGCCAAGGCCGTTAAGGGGGCGAAGCCCTCAATAGCGGAGCCCAAGAGCGGCTCAGCAAAACGGCGCGCGGCCGCCCAAGACGAAGATGACAACGATGACGACGAAGATGAACGCGAGCAGGTAAAAGCGAAGAAGAAACTGCCGGTCAAACGAGCCAGAGACTTAGATGACGATGACGACGATGAAGATGACGATGACATCGATGATGTTTCTGATGACGAAGAAGAAATTCCACAACGTCGCTCATTCTCAGGTTCACCAGCAAGCCTAAAAAGCGGCGCTAGTAAAAAAATCAGTTCCAATAGCCGTTCTCGCGACCTCAAGAAGTCGAGCAGCGACGACGATGATGAAGATGACTCCAGTCGCTTACGTAGCAAATTTGCCAGCGGTCAAGGACTCTTCACCGTAGCCGGCTTCCCCGTTGGCATCAAACTGATGGCCATTACGGCTGCCATAATTGGCTGCTTTGCGTTCGCTATTTTCCACGTTCTCGGTAACGTCGCCAGCCTAACGGCAGGGCAAAATATAGCCGACAAAGCCGCTGGCCTGACTGCAATGAATCCAGAAATGCCAAGACTTGCTGGCGACTATCGCATTCGCATCAAGCAAGGCAGCCAGCAAATTATTGGTCCAATGCAACTGAGACAAAGTGGTACCAAAATTACCGGTACGGGCCAAGACCGTGTCGGGCCATACAAGATAGATGGTTTCATTGACACCGGGAAGAAAACACTCAATTTTAAAAAGCGTTTTGTTGATCCAAATGGCCGTGACACGGGCCCACCCATTTTCTTCGTCGGTAATATTTTGCTAGAGCACATCCCGCTGCATGTCACAGGCATGTGGGAATACACAAAGAAATCTGGCTCTAGCTTTGGCTATCTAAACAAAGCCTCCACTTCTAAAGTTCAAGGCGAATGGCTAGCCCAGCTAGACCGCGCCAGGCCACTTGATAGCGAAGGTAGCTTCATCGACAATAATGTCGCTTCTGTCATGAACAGTAGCGAAGGCGCCAAGTCGGCAAAAGGCTTTAACATATTCTCCTTCTTAACCGGCAACGGCATATTTGTCTTCCTCGGTGTGGGCATAGCCCTAGTCATGGGCACCTTCACTATGTTCGGACCAACTGGTCAAATAAACATCTGGATCACCAAGCAGTACATTCCCACTCAAGTACGAGCACAACATAACAAAGTAAAAGCACAACTGGCAAAAGGCCTGAAGAAAGGCAGTCTGCCTCTGGGTCAGAGAACTGAATGGAAATGGTGGTTCCCAGCCCCTTGGGTCGTGAAAGATCTCGCTCTTCCTCCAGAAATGCGCAAAGTCAATCCGCACGTATTGGTGCTCGGTCAGGGCGGCAAAGGCAAGACCAGACTAGTAGCAAATATGGTGGCTCACGATATCATGAGCGACGACAGAGCCGTGGTGGTGATCGACTCAGACGGAACACTGGTAGATTTGCTCGCCCGCTGGATTTCAGCGCAACCGAAAGCGCGTGAAATTGCCAAACGAGTCATTCTCATTGACCCCACTCACAAAGGCAACACCAGTGCCTTCAACCCGCTTCAGCTGGGTGACATGGGCGACGTTCAAACTGCGGCTGGTTCAATTGTTTATGGCTTCAAAGCAATTTACACTGAGCCACCTGGCTCGCAGTCACAATGGAATGCTCAAACGGCAGATATTTTGCGCAACGCTGTCTTGCTTTTGATGGCTAACAATAAGACCTTGACCGACCTGCCCAATCTGCTTAACGACAACGATTTCCGCGATGTCTTGTTAGAAAATGTCGAACGTAAGAAAGATGAGCGCATTGAGTTTTCTACCTTGCTTGACCAGTGGGGAAGATACAAGAAACTAGCCAGAACAGATCAGTGGATTACCTGGGTTGAGCCAATCTTGAACAGAGTCAACCCGATGCTGAGCAACCCTCGCATTCGCTCGATTCTGACCAAACCAGAAGGCGATCTTCATCTCCTCAATGTGATCACGGAGAAGAAAATTTTACTGGTCAAAATTCCTCAAGGTGAATTTGGTCAAGATGCCAACCTATTAGGTTCGCTTGTGGTCAGTGGTGTCAAGCAGGCAGCCCTAACTCTTTCGTCTGGCAGCGCCAATAAGCAGAACCCAGTGGCCCTCTATCTCGACAACTTCGACACCTTCATCGAAAAAGAAACTCTAGAAAACATCACATCAGAAACCAAGAAATTCAAGATTGGTCTGGTAGGCGTAACGAAGAGTCTTCAGCATCTGCCAGAAGATTTCCGCAACGAGCTAATCATCAACATCGGCACACTGATTACCTTCGCACTTTCCAAGAAAGACGGCGATCTGCTTGGCCCACAAATGTTCCCGATCGACGGTAGAAAGATCAAGAACACGACAATGACAAACTTCTTCAACCCTGTTAACTCGACGCCGCAGTTCGAACTCGTATCAGACGAAGAAAAGCTCAACATCGACAAAGTCGTGCGCCAAGAAGAAAGAACCTTCTTTGCCTACAGAATGGGCGCAGAAGGAGCACTCTTCAACTTAAAATCGCATCCATTCGATGATATCCCCGATTCTAAAGTCAACGATAAACTAATCGAAAAAATGCGCTTGGCTTCATCCAAGAAATCAGCCAAGAGTGATTCGGGCAAAATTACATCAGGCAAGAGCGAAGATTGACGCTTCAAACTTGATAAGATAGCCGTAGCTTGCAGTAACCGCATTCAGTTGCAATGAAAAAATGACTCAGGGGCCCAACAATCGTAATATCTGGGAAGAGAAGATAGCCGATCTTCGAAGATATGACCTTGACAATCTAGAAAACGATCCAGTCGCCCCCGAAGACATCATTAGTTGGCCTGTGCCTGGCATGACCTTCGTAAGAGTCGACGGCATTCTGCGCTCATGGGACATTGAGCGAGAAAAGCAACAACACGGCCAACAAGCCCAGCAAGATCCAGATCCGTCTAAACCTCCAAAACGAATGTATTTGATGGAGGACGCACTCACTGGTCTCTACGGCGAGAAAGCTAACATAGCCTTCCTGGTGATTGGAACCAAAACTGGGGTCAATTACTACATGGGCATCTCCCAGCCCCATGTCACCGAAGGTGATGACTCAACCGAATCGCCGGAAAAAGTGGCCTATAAAAGTCTCAAATCGATTTTGCATAGCGTCTATGGCGGCGTAGATGTATACAAGAAGCCATTCTCCTCTGATGAAATTCACGAGCTCGTTGCCCCGCTGACAAAATACACCGGCATTGTGACCGGCATTCCCGCACTAAAATCGACCAGTGGCGAAACTATTGAGTCGGAGCAAATCGAAAGATTAGCAGCTGGTCTCGCTGGGCGCGAATTTGCCTTTCTAACACTAGCAGTGCCAATTCCGCCGATGAATGTCACTAAAGAAGAATTTGCTGTTGTTGATCAAATTCAACGGGCCCAAGAAAACGAAGACCCCGAGAAAAAGCGCAAGATAAAATATTATCTTGAACTGCAAGATGCTTACCTGAAACACATTCAACTCGGTACGGCTGTAGGAATGTGGCTAACAGTGCCCTATTTCTTCACCAATGACAAATCAGTCTTCGTGCGTTTGCAGTCACTACTGCGTGCTACTTATGTAGACGAATCAAGCAGACCAACACCAATGCGCACCCATGAGGTACCTGGTCTAGCTACACACATTCAACAATTTGGCTTACTGCGCAACAAACGCTCAGAAGAAGTTTTCCAGGGCATGATGGAATACAAATTCTTGAGCCCTCTCAATTCGCGCATGCTCTCAGCTTTTATTCACCTACCGAAGCATGAAATGCCGGGCTTCAGAATTCGCCGTTCCGCTGAATTCAGCCTTGCTGAGATTCCACCAAAAGATCCAACCCGAGTGATCGCAATCGGCAACATTCTGGACCGCGGTGAAGACACAGGCAACCTCTATTATATTGACGTAGACGCCCTACAAAAACACACAATTGTCTGCGGTGTTACCGGCGGTGGTAAAACCAACACTTGCTTCTATCTGTTAGGTCAGCTCTGGAACTTCGGCATTCCATTTATGGTTTGCGAACCGGCCAAATCAGAATATCGCCACATGATGCTGATGTCAGAATCATTCAAGGGAGTCGGTCAAGCCTTCTCGCTCGGAGATGAGACTGTTTCGCCCTTCCGCTTGAACCCATTCGAGATTATCAAAGGCGTTAAGGTACAAACTCACCTTGACGCGCTCAAATCGGTATTCAACGCCAGCTTTGAAATGTATTCGCCGATGCCGCAAGTGCTAGAAAAAGCACTCAACCAAATTTATGCCGTACGAGGCTGGGACTTAGTCAACAACGTCAATCGCCGCCTGCCACCAGGAATGAACCCCGGCGATCCGGACTGTCCAGCCGAAATCTTCCCAACCATGAAAGACCTATACGAAATCATCGACCCTGTAGTCGAGAGCTTCGGCTATTCAGACAAGATCGGACCAGACGTACAAGCCGCTCTCAAAGCCAGAATCGGCTCGCTCTTGATTGGTGGTAAAGGGCAGATGCTCAATACTCGCCGCTCTATACCCTGCGAACAATTATTTGGCAGACCAACAGTGGTCGAACTGAAGATGGTTTCTGAAGATAACGAAAAGTCATTCCTCATGGGCATGCTCTTCGTCTTCCTCTACGAATATCGAGAAGTTGGCGGCCCGCACGAGCACTTGAAACACGTAATGTTGATCGAAGAGGCTCACCGTCTTCTCAAAAACGTTCCCACCGGCGGTGGTGCCGACACAGCCAACCCAGCTGGTAAGGCAGTAGAATTCTTCACCAACATGCTTGCAGAAATTCGTTCTTATGGCCAAGGCTTCATCATTGCCGACCAAATTCCAAACAAGCTTGCGCCGGAAGCCCTTAAAAACACCAACTTGAAGATCATGCACAGAATTGTGGCAGTAGATGACCGCGATTCAATGGGCGGCGCCATGAACTTAGACGACGTGCAGAAAAGACACGTCACAGCCCTTGGTCAGGGCCGCGCTTTAGTTTACGCAGAAAAGATGGAATCGCCATATCACCTGCAGATCATGTTCGACAAAGAAAAAATGGTGCCACCACCAGACACACCAGCAGAATCAGATCAGATTGTGCGTGACGCTATGAAGCACCTGAACATCGTCGGCACATTCGACCGTCACTTAGGATGCAAGTTCTGCCTACACCGCTGCGACTCACAGATATTAGACACGGCCGTGCCAGTAGCCGACGACCAGATATTCCGACAGGTATACAACCGCTACATTCTATCGACTCTGAAAGATTTGACTCAGTTAGTTCACTTTAGAGCACAAATCATCCATGAAATTCAGCGTGTCATCGGCGGCCGGGCAAGAACCGGTAACATTACTGGTATCACCTGGTGCGCTCTAACTCAGGCTACAGAGCGATACTTCGAGCGCAAAGGGGAAGAAAACTATTGGTTCTATGACCAGGTGCGCGAACAGCACTTACGCTGGCTCAACCTGCTTAGACCGGCCTTCCAGCCAACCGAAGTAAACAGAAGACTAGATATTTCAGTACTGCGCCAATGGCGCGATGACTTCCTTGAACTACACAAGCGCGACCAGGGTCCACTGCCGACTTGCGCACCTTGCACCTCAAAATGTCTCTATCGTTTTGAAGTATCTGAAGTGGTGCGCGACCCCAAAATCAAGTTCGACTTTAACTCGTCTATCAACCGCAAGGACACCCCAGCATCAGACTCAGCAGCCTGGTTCTGCCGCCTGCTAACAGAGCGCCTAATTGGCATGCCCGATGTAGACTTAGCCTACTGTCTCGCCGCTCACTTAATCAAAGACCAACAACTATCGACAGACGCCCAATTAGTACTTCTACACAAAGTAAGAAACGCTCTGGATAACTTCCAAAACGAAAGCGAGGCCGAAGCCGGCGATGAAGGATGATGACCAGAACCTGCCATCTTCTGCTAACCAGGGCCCAAGCCAGTCAGAAAAATCTGACGAAAATACTTCACTAGTAGACGAGCTAGGCATCCAGGATATTTACGAGCCCATGGCTGGCCTCGACGGTAAAATATTCTGCACCGCTGGTAGAGATGCACCGGTTGCCGAATTCAATGAAGACTATTTGATTCTCCATCCGCCCCAACTCCCTCTATACGAGCAAGGGCCAGAAGAAGAGATAGTAGTAAGTGTAGATGAGCGTGGCATCGTCTTAGATGAGCTTGGTGTAGCAAAAAAGATACCAACGGCAAAATACCAGGGCTTTCCCATTTACTATTTCGGCGAACAAAAAGAAGGCACCCTCAAACACTATGCCGCAGTCTTAACTGCTGACGAGCGGCTAGTCTTCATCTTCGATGACAAAGGGGAAAGATTGACCACCGACGACGTTTATAAACTGCGTAATAAGTCAGTCAATGGCGAGATTTCTCAGTTTCCCGGTTTGAGCTGCATCATCGACGACACTTCGGTAGAAGACGAACGAGTAGACCCAGACGCCATGGTAAACACAGACATCACTCAATAGCTTTTAGCAATTAAGCTGACAGCTTGCGACCGGCAAGATAGCGCTGGCAGTAATCAAGCCAGTTAGAAGTTAGTTCGTTAGAAACCATCTCACCAACGGCACCACTAGGCAAATCAATTTTGATTGTCTTCTTGCGGCCGTCTTTGTGATATTCATGGCGAACCGACGATTCGCTACCCACTTCGTAACTAAGAACAGGTGTCCAATCTCCTTCGATTAGAACCTGCAGCTGCTGACAAACAAAGTGCATGCCTTCAAACTCTTTTTCAGTTTTAACTAGACGACAATTATCATTCAAAGTCTCAATTGTGCGGCTTAGCTCAGCAGCATTCTCTCTCTCATCTAAGCTGCGATGAGCGAGATTGGATGATACTCCCGAACCAGTATTGCCCGTCCCTGAGCCAGTATTAACAGAGCCCGATTTAGCACTGACTGGAGTACTGTGACCGCCAGTTACATAGCTGTCGATTGCACGACTGTTGCTGCCTGTGCTCTTGCCTGCATTGCCTGTATTGCCTTTATGGACGTTGTCATCCTTAGCAGCAGAGGCAGAATCATTGCTTCTACTTTGCTCAGGGAGTGACAAAGTGGTTTGCTCGAAATCAACAACAGTAGTCTGCTCTTCATAGTTTTTGACAACGACTGTATGCTCAGGTAATGACAAAGTGGTATCACCATTTGGCAGACTGAATGTGGTTGCTTGAGATTCAATGGAAGGCTCTTCTTGCAGCCCAAATACAAATCCGCAAGCAGGGCAAAGATTGGCGTTCTCGCTAATCAAGCGCCTGCAGCCACCACATGGTTTGGTGGCAACATTGAAGAGTGAGCCGTAGCTGCCAACATAGGTTTGAGGTTCACGAGCAACAGGCTTTAATTCAGCGGTGTTGCTTCTAAACATCTCGATTTCTTCGCGAGTTGGTATAACAATACTCGCACCACGAATGACCACCGCTAGTGGTGCTCCCTTACTATCAGTATCAGTGCTCAGGCCGTTCTTCTTGGCCAACAGTGGCCACAATGTAACATCATGCAAATCGGGATGTCTCATTGCAATCGAGCGTAGAGTAT
>CAJXZK010000148.1 GCA_913063055.1 uncultured bacterium | reverse complement strand
GATGATATGCGTGTAGTTGATACATTAACTGTCGGTGGAGTAATAGAAGTAGATGATTCCATCCTAGGCAGTCAAAACACATCAGCTATCAAAGATTTTGATTATTTAGTCAAAGCCTTCCCCCGCAGCGCCTGGTTTTACTATTTGCGTGCTGATGCCAGCAATGAGTTAGGTGAAAAAGATAAATCTATTCGCGACCTCTTAACGATCACTACTCTCAATCCAAGGCCGAGAGTAGTTGCTTTCAATTACACTGCTCAAACCGGCCGCATACGGGAACGTTTTGAGGGCAAAGACGAGAATATTGTTAATATGGCCGATATTTATTGCCTTTTGGGCAGCCGCTATCTCGAGTTAGGTAAGTTTGAGCAGGCTAAGGCCTCCTTTGACAGTTGTTTGGCGCTCGACAAAAATGAGGTGTCTGTTCGCATTGAGCGGGCGGCCCTGCTGCGAAAGGCCGGCAATAGCAAGGCTGCAATCAACGACTTGAATTTTGTCATTCTGGCTCGGCCAAAGTTTATCGATGGCTACCTCGAACGAGCTAAGTTGAAGGATGCCATGGGAGATCGGTCTGCCCTGGATGATTATTCAACCGTAGTTTCACTGGGGCCAAAAGATCCTGGTTCATACATGATGCGAGCTGAATATTATCGGCGCAATAAGCAGTTCGGCCAGGCAATTGAAGATTTCAATCATGCCGTAAAGCTAAGCCCTGGCGACGGAGATGCCTATATTGGCAGAGGTCAGGCCTATGAAAGTTTGAGTCAATGGGCTCTTGCTTTAGAAGATTACCGCAAGGCCATACCGCTTTCACCAGAGGATAAGGCTATGCTGACCGAAAAAATAGGGAAGTTGGTCAAATTGGTTGGTAAAAGCCGGCCTTAACAAGACGATATGCTTGCTGTTAAATCTTCTGAGCCGGGTATAGATAACTTGGTTAAGTGGAGGGATTGAGACGTGAGAATGGATAGCAAGAAAACTCGATATTGTCAGGTCGCACTGGTGGCCCTGTCGCTGCTAAGTCTTTCGTCCTCTAGCCCGGCCCTGGCCCAGGTAGCTGGTGCGAACCAGACTATTTATCATGATGAGCAAGAAATGCTCAACACCGACCAGGCCATGATTAATCAATACTCGAGTGCTGAGAATGAGGCTGAAAGCAAACTAGCTGCCGAACAAGCTAAAACTAACGCCTATAGACTCTATGCCGAGCAGCGTATACAGGCTCTGGAAAAACAGAAAAAGGGTGTATCGCCCTCACTGGCTGGAGCAAAGTCAGGAGAAATGGCTGTTCTCACTTCTTGGTTGCAGCAAGACAGTGCTTACAGGGCCAAACAGCAAGCTTATATTGACCAGCTCGAGCAGTGCATCAGTAATCTGCGCACTAGCCAAACCAATACTCTCGCTAACCTGAATACTGATATTAATGCCTTACGCCAAGGTGTTCAGGACGACAAAGACCAGCAAAAATTTGAAAATCAGATGCAAATGAATCAATTCAATGAACTGAAGAGCGAAATGGGTGCTTGTTCTTGGGGTGATACGCCCCGGGACGGTACTTTCAATTCGGTTGGTGGCTATGGTTTCAACGGCGGCTACGGCTACAGTGCCATGGGCGGACGTCGGTGGTTGGGGGGCGGACGAGGTTATTAGTCTTTGTCTGATAGTTCTGAACTAGACAAGAGAAAGGCGACAGCTAAAGCGCCTCCAGCTCAACCACCTGGTCAAGCACCAGATTTAGGACCTGATCTAGGAAGAGATCCGGCCTCGGGCTATTCTTTCTTCGTTAACGAACCAGGAAATTCACAGTACAACTATGGGCTGGATGTTTCACTTTCGGCGCCAGTAAGTATTCCCGGATATACGGCCTATGCGCCGACACCGGCTCCACCTCCGGCCCCATCTGCTTCTATTTCTTCTTCCTCTTCTGGCTCTTCTGGTGCGGCAACTGCTCCCAGTTCTAGCTCTAGTTCTAGCTATAGTGCTAGCTCGGGCTATAGCCCTTCTAATACTAGTTTCAATCCAGACCTAGACTATGCCCCGGTCTATAGCGCCGCTGCCGCCGAGATGGCCCAAGAGCATCAGCGTGACGATATTCAAATTGACAGTGATCGGCCATCAGTATTTACTCCAGCCATGGCTGAAGCCTTTTTTGCCAAGCCGGAGACCATTGAGCAGAATGCTACCTTTGGTCAGTCTGCCACTATCAATCAAGGCGCCACAGTTTTTGAAAATGCCACCTTTGGCTTGGAGACTAGTGTTGCCCAAACAGCTGCCAGTATCGAACATGCTGAACTGATTCAAGATGCTGCCCCTATCGAGAACACTGTGCCGGTTCAGAATGCTGCACCGGTGCTCAGTGCCTTCACTGTCCAGAACGCTGAGCCGATTGAGAACGCTGCACCAGTTCTTTCTGCCTTCACTATCCAAAATGCTGCACCGATTCAGAATGCTGCACCAATTCAGAATGTAGCGCCAATTCAGAATGTTCAACCAGTTCAAGATGCGGCAACCTACCAGTCTGCTTTTGTCAGTCAGGATGCCAGCACTCTGCGTGCTTGGGGGGTAGTAAAACCAGATCCGCCTCCAGCGCAAGATACGGGCTATCACTCTGGCTTGAGCAAAGAGCAGATAGATGAGATTGACAGCGAGATCTGGCCCACTGATGAAAGGAACAGAAAACAGAGCCAGGCTGCTAAAAAAGGCACACCTGTTCCCCTGCACCTGGGCACCGATAAGCGCTTTGCTAGTCTGGTGCTTGCGCCGGAATTAGCGGCAACTGTTGATCGTATTTATACACTGGTTGATCTTGATTTCAGTGGCTATGTAGATTTTCCTGAGATGTCATCGGTCTTAAATAGTGAGCACCTTAGTGACTCTGAGAAGAGTTTTGTGCGCATGATATATGCTGTGGGCTGCAAAATTCTTGGTGAGCGGCCGGCTGTCTCGCAGAGTACTGTGCCTGTTTTAACTCAAGATGATTTTCGTCGGGCTTTTGCCTATCAGTGTGCCAATACACTAGGTGATGATGCTAAATCGAAGGGGATTTTAGCTAGTTCCAACAAAGGGGCAAAAAGCCCAGAAAGATTTACCGAGATCAAACCGACTCTATATGCCGATAACGATTATCCACAGATGTCGCTACAACCCAGTGCTGTTCGCCTTGGTACCATGGGTGATGCCTTCTTCGCTGCTGGTGTAGGTTCACTGGCTGAAGCTAGACCAAGGGCATTATTGCGTATTTTATCTGAGAATTTAGATCACAGCTTCACCGTGGCTTTTCCTGGTGCTCATGGTAAGACCCTTGATGTCATGCCTCCACGGCCAGAAGAAATTCTTCGTTATGGCTTAGTGGCAAAGTATGGTTTTTGGTTTCCGCTGCTGGAGAAAGCCTATGGTATTCACCTGGCTCAAAAACATAGATTGGCCAACAAGCTGGCTGAGCCCCGCAATGAGGGCTTTGCTCGCGCCTCGCAGGTAATTGAAACGCTCACAGCTGCTTTTACCGGCACATTAGTGACCGCCGATTGCTCACCACAAGACCTCTTGCTGCAGCTTTCTGATTTGATTGCTAGAAAACGCATTATCATCGCCATTTCGTCCGATTTCGTGCCTGAAACCTCATCTTTTGCCGGAACTGCTCCCACGGCCAATAAGCCTTATCCGCTTACTGGTTTCGACCGGCAAAGGGGACACATTTTTCTTAGCTCAGTATATGGTCATGACACGCACCACGAAGACGAGCCCTTGCGCTTCACCACTGAACAATTCTTGCAGTACTTTAAGGTCATCTATTTTGAACAAGAAGTTGCACCGGCCGTGCAAGCCTCGAACTTAATGCGCTCTACGCAAAAGCAAAGTTCAAATCCATGGAAGAAGGCCTGATTGGGAAATTAAAGACTTAGCTCTTGTAGTTGCCATATTCTTTGATGAGTTCCGTTACGGCCACTTTTATTTCTTTGTTTTCAGTCAGCTCAGCAATGCGTTTATCTTGGTTGAAGGTAGTGAGGGCCACTTCTGCTTTCTTGCGGGCGCGCTCATTGGGATGGGCTTTGGCGACAAAGTAAAGGGGCGGGATAGAGATTAGCTTCTTCTCTTTTACTAATTGGTCTATGGCTACGCTGACGGCTTGATAATCTTCACTTTTGAGGCAGGCGACTAGTGCTTTGAACAACATGTGATCAATTTTGTTGTAGAGGCCTTTGGTGTCGGTCGCAACCAGGTCTGCAACTGAATTAAATTGGGCACCGTAATCGCTCATTGGTCACCTTTATCACTTATATTCGAACAGCAGAGAGGCAATATTCCTGTAGACTAGAGCTATCAATATTTTATGCCATGGAGAATTGAGCTTGAAACAAGGAGCGGAAACCTTCTCCAGACGATGGTCTAAGAAATTCGCGCTCTTGTTTGCTGTAGTTTCTACTTTAATCAATAATTTTGAGCCTGCTTTGGCGTCTCATGATAGCTTTCTCTTTGGGCCAGACGCCACAATTACTAATTGGGATGCCGCACTGTCGGCCGAAGATTTCGGCGTTAGCGCTTCCTGTTCGTCTTTGCAGACATCTTTTAATCAGGCAGTTGTTGATCACTATTTGGCTCAGACTTTTTTGCTTGCAGCCTTAGATAGCAGGGAGCCAAAGTTCAAAAAGCGATTGTTCAAGCTTAGTTTGGAAAATAGTGAGCGTCTTGTCAATTCTAGTTTTAAGAATGACCGAGGCAATCGAGCTCTGCGCATTTTTGTGCTTTTACAGCTGCAACATAAGGTCAAGGCAAAGCAAGAGATAGCCAGTTTGGTTGCACTTCTTCGTGAAACTCCTGCGCCGTCGGCACTGGCAAAGCTGCAGAAAGAGAGGAGTAATGCGGCGAGGAGCGACAGGACAAGTTGTTCGTCTACACTGATTGATCTTGCCAGGCGCTTTCAGCGAGCTGGCGATAGTCTCTCGGCAAATTACTTAGAGCAGGCTGCAGACAAACTAAATTTACTTGAACCTGATGGGCCAGTACCAGCTAAAACTGTTGCCGATCAGCAAGTGGAAACACTCTATCAGCAAGGTGCTGCTGCTTCAGCAAAGGGTGATTTAGAGGAGGCCCAAGAGAAGTTCAAGCAGGCCCTGGAGCTGCAAGAGAAGACCATGAGCGACAAACTTCTGCGGGCATTCGATAGCAGGTTGGCTCTGGTGCGCACTCTTGTCGCTTTAGATCAACCAGAATTGGCGCAAGATCATTTTAACCAGGTGATTGAACGGTTAAAGCAAATATCTAAAATTGAAAGGCCACAAACTGCGGATTTACTTAGTCAGTATATGGGCATTGTAGAAACTGATCTAAATGAAACTGATCTGAATGAAACTGACTTGAGTGAAGCTGACTGGCGCCAGTCAGACTTAAAGAAGAGCAAAGAGATGGTGAAAGGTGCCATGGCCAGCAAACTAACACCCGCTAGTGAAAAGAGAATTGCTCGTGGTCTTAATTCACTTATTACTGCTGCTTATCTCTGTAAAATTGATGGCAATCTCAGTCAGGCTGCTCATCTTTTTCGCCGGGCCTATTTGATCAACCATCGCTACTTTCCGCATTCTGACGAGCAGTTAGGTTCAATTTGTTATGACCTAGGCGAAACACTTTATTGGTCTTCTGATTTGGAAGAAGCTGAGCACTACATGCAGGAAGCTTTGCGGCTTCGTGAGAAAAATGGCAGAGATTGTGTCGAGGCCATTAACCTGCGCGGCACCCTAGGTCGAATTTTAATTATTGGTGGCAGAGGCGAGGCAGCCTGCCGCTTCTACATGGAGACATTGCGGCTCCTAGCGGGAAAGAGTTTCGCCAAAAGTTTTGAGGCCGCCAAAGGCCTCGATTTTTCGCAGCTGATAGTGGGTCTAACTGCGGTGGCGACTGACTCGGGCAATGCACTTAATCCTGATTTTAAGAGTCAGTTCGAAGATGCTTTGCAAAGTTTAGCCGATGCTGCAATTTCTTGTAAGCACTACGATCAAGCCATAGCAAGTGATCAGGCGCTGCTTTGTCTGCGAGAAGAGAAATTATTGAGTGAGAAAACTCTGGCGGCAAAATCTAATCAGAAAGAAGAAGCTGTTGAAGAACGTCTAAATCAGGCCCGCGAGCAGGTAGTGGCAACTCTCTGGCAGCTAGGTTGGGTAACTTCCATGATTGGCAATCTCTCCGCCGTTGAAGACTCGAACAAATATTATGGTCGATTGATTACTGAGTTTCCTTCTCCCCTACCAAGGCCTCTAGCCGATTGGTATCAGGCTAGAGCAATTAGCTTTGATTTGCTGGGCAAATACCCTGAAGCCAAACGTGATTTTAGCGAAGCCCGTAAGCTATTTAGAAAGCATTTGCGCCAGGAAAAGGATCAAGAGCAAATTGACATTGTTACATGGACTATTGATGACATTACTTACAATCTACATAGTCGCCGCAAGAGTCCTGCTTCAGACCGAGACTATCTAAAAGCTGAGCCAAATTCGTTTTGGCGAGCCAGTCGTTTCCCTCTGAAGGTTTTTGTTGAAACTTCAGCTAGTAATGGCTTCGGAGGCTCGATTCGTGAGCTTATGCATAAAGCAATGGAGCAGTGGAGCAAATACGAAAATTCACCAATTTCGCTCACTTATGTATCTGACATGGATAGCGCTGATGTCTATATAGAAAGAGTTACGTCTTATGATGACATACCTTATGGCTCGGCCGGCCGAACTAGCGCCGTCTATGAGAAAGATAACAAGCGGGCTCTAGACCGCGCTCATGTTCGAGTTTACTGCCCTTCTTACGATGGCTTTGCCTCCCGAGCAGAAGGGGCCCTCGACAAAATTGAGAATCAAGAAATGACTTCATTTGCAAAAACTCAACTTTATACTCTGTTCATGCACGAGTTTGGTCATGTGCTTGGCCTGGGTCATTCACCCGGTGGTCAAGATGTAATGTATTGGAAGTCATGCTCGACAGAGCTTACGGAGCGCGACAAAGAGAGTATTCGTAGGCTTTATAAGCTGAATAAATAGGTCTTATCGGAGCGCTTTCGCACTGGCACTTAATTGTAAAGTGTTAATCTTCGTTGGGGCTGTAAGAGCTAAAATAATGGCCTCACAGCACCTTCAAATGCTGAGCAGTCAAAATTACCTAATTTCTGAGAGCGTCTTATGCATTCAGCCAAATCTGAACCAAGTCATTCCAACGTTGATCACCCCAATCCAACCGACCGCAATAAGTCAATCATTTGGTCTCGTTACTTGATTGATTCTACTGATTGGCTGGTTTTTGCCACCAAGGTGACTCGTTTGAATGTAGCTGTTGCAAACATGATTTCTTCACCGATCAAACTGCTGTCTATGTCAGTACTTTCTCCTGGGGGCAAAGTTCTCTTTGAGGGCGTACTTAAGCCTCAAGACGAAATTGCCAGTCAATTGATCGAAGAACACGGCCTCAATCAGTCTATTGTCTTTAATGCAATGTCTTTCAGTGAAATGCTAATTCAGCTCAATCGACTGTTTGAAGGAAGACAGATTCTAGCCTGGGACCTCAATGTCCAGCAGGCTCTCCTTGATGAGATGGCGGCTCAGTTTGCCCAGCCTCAGACATTGTTAGCTGGCTACAGTCTCAGTCCTGAGTACGCGCGCTTTGTCGGCAGCATTAACAAGGTTGGTGAGGGTGATACCACTACCAATACTGCTGCTAGTGGGGCCAAAGGAGCATACCAACCACAGGCACTAGCTGTAAACGGAAAAGGTGCCACGGCTGAATGTCGTGCATTGATTGCCACTCTCTATCAAATGGCTGGTGCATCACAGTCAAGTCGTGCCGCCACTGGTAACCAAAATTGGACGGGAGAGTTTTACCGACCAAAAGTTTCAGCTACGGATAAGATCAAAGACTTTCTTGGCCTTTAAGCCGCTAGCAAGTATTTGATTTTATTTGCTCTTGCTTAGTTTTGCCGCTTCATCTTCTAGGGTCTTAGCTTCGCTTGCTCGATTGTCTTGCTTGAGAGCTGCGGCCTGATTGAGTAGAACATTGGCATAGAGCTGCTTTTGCGATTTCATTTTCTTCAACAACTTTGCTGCTTGTGAAAAATCGCTGGCTGCTTGTTTGAAGTTGTTGCAAGAGTTCTGGCTGTGAGCTAATTCGATATAGGCATTGGCAAGATCTGACTGGGCGGCCTGGCTACTGTGGGGTTTAGCTTCAAGTTCAGCCACTTTTTTTTGCAATAGTTCTTTTCGTGGCACGGGGCTAACTTGACTGGAATTGAGGCTGTTCATACTGGGCTTGCCCATCAGGCGTTGCTCAGGTGGTCCGTCAGCTTTAAGAGTTGGTTCGCCTCTTTCTACTTGACTAGAACTTGCACTAGAACTTGAATTTATGGGTTTTGCTTTGGCTGGTTCACTGGCTAGAGCCGCAGCAAAATTACTAACAACTATGGCAATAAAGCTACTTGCTATTTTCAAAAACTGTTTGCTGCGATCGCGCATGGCGCGGAGCCCCTTGGGGCAGTTGTCACTTAATATGGTGCCATCTTTGCGCCTAAAAAATTGTACGCAAACTTTGCTTCCGGCTCGCTCTGCTAAAAATCTCTCGGCTTCTAGGCTTCCCATCGATGAAATATTGTAGACATTGAGGGCACAACTCGAACAAAAGCGCTCTCGTTCTGTTCCCACCATGGTATCCCAATCAGCATTGCATGGCGCTGCTATTTTCAAGCTAGCGAGTATTGGTGTTTCTGCTGCGTTGCTGTCGTTCGATTGGCAAGTCATATTCACCTTCTATGGGAAACAGAATAATTAGTATTATACCGAACCCTTTCTGGCCCCTCTTTAGTTCTTAATTTGGAGCCTGAGCTTTTTCAATCAGGTTTAGGGCTGGGTCTGCCAGAAAGCGCACGGGCATGATGGGGTCGAGTAGTGTCGTGCCCACTCCTAGAAGTCCTGTGCCATAGTGGTTAATTGGCACATTCATGCGTCTATAGAGTTCCACCGCTGCGCCTATACAGGTCCAGCGATCAGGTGCAATTCGCCCCATAAAAGTGCCGAACCAGTCGTAGCCGCTGGCATGAAAAAATTGCTTGAGTCTTGAGCTAAGCCACTCTGGCAAGGGAAAGAAGTTGATGCGTTTGAGCACTCTGATATTTTCGGCCTCGGCCCAGAGGCGGTTACTCTTGACCATTTCTTGGGCTATGGCAAAAGCATGGGCTTTTTGCTCGTCTGACCAGGGTTCTTGCAAGTGCAGGCCGACATAACTGCCGTCATAGTCGGGGCCAGTTAAATCACTTAGTTGGTGCAGGGTGCAGCCTTTGTCCATGTAGGAGCTAAGTAGCATCTTGGCTCCGCTTGCATCTTCGAGCACTACTTCAGCATGACCGACGCTTTCGTGCAGTCGTTTGGCAACGTTGCCACTGGTGAGCAACAAATCGCCCGCCCGTAAAAGCTCGGCTGGTGGATTAATAATGGTATTTAAGGGCACGGGCCCATAGCCCTGCTTCTTAAAGCGGGCCTTGTTGCGGCGGTAGAGGATAAACAAGTAAATCCAGCATGCTATTTCGGCAAGGGCCAGGACATGCACAAGGGGATGCAGTGCCTTGGCGAACAGGGCCAGTAAGCTCAGGCTCAAGCCAAGCACCACTGGTAGTTGCAGCTCGATACGCGAGAGTACGTCGAAATAGGTTTGCAATAGATGGTCGACTTTAATTCTGGTCAAAATTAACCATGCGCCGCTTACCAGCACGCAACCGCCAGAGAGTCGCCAGTCAAGCTGATGGCTTAGAAATTTGTAGGTCAGCCAAATAAGAGAAAAGTAGCAAACTGTATTGATGGCCTTGACTAAATCAAAGTAGGCACTGTTTCTTTGAACTGCTATGCAGGGTTCGGCTGGAGAATAAGGGGTAATAAACATTTCTCGATAATACCTCCTAATTGACAATCTCAACGCGTATGGGCAATACATTGATAGAATTGCGCCAATAAGGAAGACATTTATAAAGGCCCTACAGATCTAATCTTAACGTCGTAGCGAATGCCAGTTAACTTACACCGTTCTTTAGCCACCCTTCTACTCTCGTTGCTAGTCTTTCCTCTAGCTGGCGAGTACCACAGTGTGTCTAGTTCGGCTTTTGCCTCTTCTTCTAAGAGTGCTAGCGGCTCCAGGGCTCAGGAGCTTACCGAAGAAGCCATGGCGGCCTTAAAGGCGGCGAACTATGCTGCGGCCGAACCGCTTTTGATAGAAGCCTTGCAGCTCAACGAGAAGGGTTTCAAAGGTGCCAATCTGGGCGGTCAATTGCTCGGCAGTATAGAGCGTTTGGCCGACTGTTATTTCTTAGAAAGCAAGTACAGTGAGGCCGAGGTGCTTTACTTGCGCGCTATCGCCGCCAGGCAGAAGGCTGGTGTCGCCAAAGACAGCAGCTTGGTTCGTGACTTGACTAATGTAGCGGCTCTTTACCAACGTCAGGGAAAGCATTCAGAGGCTGATCAACGATCAAAGCAGGCCTTGATGTTGGTTGAGGAGCAATGGGGCGATAGCTTAGAGTTGGCGGCGGCGCTAGCTGCGCGGGCCAAAGTCTTGTTAGATATTGACCAAGCACCGGCGGCTATTAGTCTTTTAGAGCGAGCTCTTAGTCTGCGCTTAAAAGAAGCGAAAGGAAACGATTCTGCAGTCAGTTCTATTTTGACTACTCTGGCCAAGGCCTATTTGGAAAGCGACAATTACCATGCGGCCGAGAAGAGTCTGAAGCAGGCTCTCGATATTGACCTCGCCAACTCGGGGAGAGAGTCACTGCCCGTAGTGGTAGATCTCAGTACAATTGGCCAGCTCTATTTGCGCCAGGGCAAGTACAGTGCCTCGGAGCATGCTTACAAGGAGGCCCTTGAGATTTGCACTCGTCTGAAAGGTGACAAGCATCCTGAAACTGCTACTTGTATGAATAATTTGGCCTTTCTTTACCGCAATATGGGCGACTATAGCAAGGCCGAAAGCCTGCTACGTTCTGGTCTCGATATTCGCGAGCAGAACTTTGGCACTGACCACCCACTAGTGGCACAGAACTTGATCAATCTTGCAGATCTTCTCGTGGCAGCCGATAAGGCTACTGAAGCCGAGCCTCTGCTCAAGCGAGCCTTAAGTATAGAAGAGAGCAACTTGGGTCAGCAACATAGTTATGTTGCTTTGATTGAGCGTGAATTAATAGATATTTTGCAAGCTCAACCAACTAAATTGGCTGAGGCTGAGAAGTATGCCAGACGTCTACTTCAATATGACCAGAGCGTTAGTGGAGAAGATAGTCTACTTACAGCCCGTGATCTTGAATCTCTGGGCAAGATTCTCATCGCTCAAGACAAAATAGCTGAAGCTAAACCGGTGATTGAAAAAGCACGGTCAATTGAGAGCATGCAAAAGGGCTTATTTTTTGAGCAAGAGAAGAATAAAAATTTGGCTGAACAGTTGGCTGCTAATTCGAGCATTATCTACAACAAACCAATTCAAGATAAATGGGCTCTGGTTGTGGGCATTAGCAGCTTCCAAGACGCTTCTCTCAATTTGCGATTTGCCGCCAAAGATGCTGTGGACTTTAGAAATTTCCTGGTCAATCAGGCTGGTTTTCAGGCCGACCATGTCAAACTACTTACTGATCATGAGGCAACCAGAGCTAATATTGTGGCCTTGCTCGGTGATAAGTGGATGAAGCGTGTGGTTAAGGCAGACGATCTCGCGGTTGTTTATATTTCTAGCCACGGCACTCAGGCCGCCAGCCAGGTTGGTGGCACTAACTTTATTGTGCCCTATGAAGGCAATGCTCATAATATAGTCTTTTCTGGCATTCCCATGCAGTGGTTTTTAGCTGGTTTAAAAGACTTGGTTCATAGTGATCGCATTTGCGTCTTTCTCGATGTTTGCCATAGTGGTGCTGCTGCTATTGAGAAGGGCGAATCTAAATTTACTCAAAAGCTAGACAAGGACATTACTGCGGTTGGTGGAAAGTCACTTTATCGTATTCGTGACATCGGAGAAACTGTGCTGGCATCTCCACCAGGGCAGGTTGTGGTGGCCGCCAGTCAAGCTGATCAGATTTCTTGGGAGTCGAAGCGCTATTCTAATAGCGTGTTTACCAGACGTTTAATTGAGGGGCTTTCTCTCAATGGTAAAGAGACAACATTGCAACAGACCTTTGTCTATTTGCGCGATCGTGTAGAAGAAGAAGTGCTGCGAGATCGCACCCAGATTCAAGCACCAGTGGTGGTGCCGAAGTTGCAGGCGGCAAATGCTCCTCAGTTGGGCTGTAAGGCTATTAATCCGCGATCCGCTGCAGAATCTGCCGATCTCGAGAGCAACAGAAAGTTTGGAAACAAAGTAAACTAGGGTGCAACATTAGGAGAAGAAGATGGTTACGCTTAACTTTTTTAAAATGGAATTGGTAAAACGAGTGCCAATGAGAGTAGGGCCATCTAAATTTCTTTCTGCTAGCTTGGTTTTGGCCATGGTTGCAGCTGTTCCACTTAGCATCAGTACTTCCTCACCGGCTCAGGCTTTCTGGCCATTCTCCAAGAAGCATGCCGATGGCTCTAAGCGCAAGAAAAGAAAGTTACAGGGTACGCAAGTAGGGCTGGTACCGGGCAATCCTCCTGCACTCTATTGGGCTGCTAAGAAGCCTAAAGCTGTGGTGCTTTGTTTGCATGAGCTGGGGCTCTACAGCGGAGTGTTTGATGACCTTGGTTCGCGCATGGCGGCAAAAAATATAGCTGTCTATGCCATAGATCTGCGCGGCTTTGGTGGCTGGCGCGAGATTGACAGGAAAGACAGCAAGATGGACCTGGCTAAGACCTTAGCTGATGTAAAAGGTTCTTGTGAAGAGATTCGTAAATTGCACGAGGGAGTGCCAGTATTTATTCTTGGTGAGGCCATGGGCGGCGCTTTGGCTTTGCAGGCTGCTAGCAAGTATCCGACTTTGATCAATGGCATCATTTCTGCTGCTCCTGGCGGCGATCACTTCAAATCGGTCAATAACTTCGTCAATGTTGGGGTTGGTATGGCAGTAGGCTCCAAGCATGCCTTTGGTTTGGGCGAAAAGCTTATGGATGTGGCTACACCGAAGCAAGAACTAAAAGCCGCTCTGAGTGAAGATGACATGGTGAGAATGGATGTTACCTCTGGTGAGATGGTTGCTTGCCAGTTCTTTATGTACAAAACCAAAGCAATGGCCAAGGCTATTAAAGAAATGCCTGTTTTGATTGTTCATGGCGATAAAGACGGTGAATCGAAGCTGATCGGTTCAGAGAGTGTTTTCAAGAATCTTGCTACCAAAGACAAGAAATTTGTCCGCCTTGCTGAGGGCGACCACTATACATTTGAAGATACAAAGGTGGCCGATGATGCTTTTGGTACAGCTCTTGCCTTCATCGAAGAGCATGCACCCGCTAGTGAACCTGACCAATAGCGACTGTCTCTTTGTATCTAGTTTTGTTTAAATGGTGCACGAGGAGAGATTCGAACTCTCGACCAAGCGCTTAAGAGGCGCGTGCTCTACCGCTGAGCTACTCATGCATACGAACTAAGGCCACCTTGAAGATGACCTGACCATTATATCGGTATGTCTTTGGTAATTAGTGTTCTTATGCCAAGAGGTAGTTTACAATTTGAACAAGCAAAAATTCATTTCAATTTCTCGATTGTCTGGTCTAATTCACATAGATGTGCAACCATTGAGTCAATTGAACAGGAGCAAAAAGTGGACATCCAGGAACTAGCGAGACTTCAACAGCAAAGCAATAGCGACCACCTCATGGTCGAAGTCGAAGACACTGTGAAAGCGGGTAGACCGCGGTGCTTCCTATCAGCTGATCGCAATGCGCCTGATACTGTTACCCTCCACCGCTACCGCGATGGTGGTACTTTGCTTCGCATCCTCGATCTCAATACTGAGCGGGGTCTAAAGCGCTTGACTGAGCTGAATGTGGTCGGTCACACCGATCGTAATATTTAGGTCGCTATTTAGTTTGCTATTTAGGCCGCTTCTCGGATAGCTTGAAATTTAAACTTAATGCTCGCTTAGCGTTAGCTTCTTGACATGGTTCACTTTAGGCGACGTGAACAATTGGTCGTTTAGTGGGTTCCGGTTCATGGCGTCGCAGTTGTTCTCTGATCAGAGGTGCCGTCTCACCCTCTCCGAAAAGAGCGTACTTGAGAGCATAGGCCAGAGGATGTACCTCACTCCATGACATGTATATGTGAGGAACTTTGTTGCCTTTATCGTCTCGTAAATGTAAAAGCAGGGCGGCGATGGCATCGGCTACGGCTGGCGACTGACAGCGCAAAACGCGAAATTTTTCTATTTCATGACCAGTAACGAGAAGTACGTCTTTGTCACCACCGGTGGGTTCGACTTCAACAAAAATGAAGTTACCTTCTTCTTTTTGCTGTCTCTTATACACATCTGACG
>CAJXZK010000147.1 GCA_913063055.1 uncultured bacterium | reverse complement strand
AATGATACGGCGACCACCGAGATCTACACCTCTCTATTCGTCGGCAGCGTCAGATGTGTATAAGAGACAGGATTGGTAAGGCTTCCTTTATGCGCTTGCTTTTGAAATAGCAGGCGGCAAGCCCTTCTAGGCTACGCATATAGATTTCTAGATATTCTCGTTTACCTTGACTGAGTGCTAAGGCTTCTTTGAAATAGCGAATACTGAGGTCGTATTTCTCTAATTCATAATAGACATCACCCAGGTCTACAGTTAGTTCTGCTGTCAGTCTAGCTTGTTCCTCGCTAGTTGAATTGACTTCCTTTTTGTGCAGCTTATAGGCGGCTTGATAGTGCTTCATGGCTAGTTTGATATGGCTATTTTGATAGGCTGCCGAGCCCGCGCCAAGATGAGCTAGTACACGGTCTTGCGTTGATACATTGCTGAATTTGCTGGGGTCTTTGCCGGCTGCTTTGCTATGTTCTGTGCCGCGTGCTTTGCAGATCTCTTCAAATCGACAGACTGCCGAATCGTATTGCTCGGCCTGGTAATCTTCGACAGCTTTTTGTAGTGCGGAAGCTATTGCTGTGGAGCTAGTAGTTAATGCGGACTTGTTTTCGCTAGCATTATTTTCACGAGCGTGCTTTTCGCTAAAATTGTTATCTGTGCTCGCGGCCCAGGCGGGGCTGATTTCAAGGCAGATCGTGGTTTTAGCTACCATGGCTAGGGTTAGTGCTGTGAGCAGGATTGTTTTAGTTGGCCTTGTTTTTACAGGCCCTATTTTGGCTAATCTGGCTTCAGTTTGCCTAAGTTTACGACTCATCGTGTCCTTTGCACTCGTTTCTTTCGTGAGTGTCTTGATTTGCTTGGATTCCTTTGTTTTTCTGGCTTTCTTTGTTCTGCTTGTCCTCTAGAAATTTCAATTTTCGCTCCTGGAAGCTGGAACCTTCCGAACGGCGCTCTTTGAGCAGTTCGCTTAATGGCTTGCCATCTGGATTGGCAATAATTGTTCTTTTGCCACCAGGAAGCAGTATCAAGGCAATTATCACAAATGGGCTGGCAAAGGCAATTCTAAAGAAGAGGGGCAAAGTGCTGTCGCCAAATACTAGCCAAGCAAATGGCGAAAGCATGGCCAGCAAAATTATTGCTGCAACAACTTTGTACAACAATGACTTTGCCAGGCTGAGGCATTGCAGGCCGATGGCAATTCCCGCAAAGAAGAAGGCGCAGCCGATTACTGTCATCACCCAATACGGGGCGTGCAGAGAGTGAGCGGGTATAGGGAGGATTTTCAGGCCAATGGCAATTGGATAGAGGCCAACCGCTGCTACGAATAGTGCTGTCAGTGGCGTGGGTTTGTGGCTATGAGCGATTCTCTCTGCTTGCAACTCTGCGTCACTTGTTGTGCGCCCGCCCCTTGTTTTTGCGCCTACTTGAAAGGTTTGACCACCGAGCTGCAGGTCATTGTTAGTGTTGTTTTTTCTTCGTTTGGCCATTTGCTTATGTCAGACTTGGCAACAGAGTATCTCATAGACATAGTACGGTAGAATGTCGCTATTACTAATCTAAGGGAAGCCAATGTCTTATAAATCAGCCAAATCCTGCCTTGTCAAGCTGGTGCCTGCTCTTTTAGCTGCGGCGATGGTTCCCTTGAGCGTCTTATCCTTGAGTCTAGCTTCTTCTAGTGCCAGTGCCGCTCAGCCGGTGACAGGCCTGACTTATGACGGTGATCACGACGTAATAGTTCTTCCCACTTGCGATCTTGCTGTTCGCTATAACAACAAGACCTTTCTACCAGTCAAAGCTAAGCTGCAAGATGCCACAAGTTCAGCCTTTCTCAAGATTGCTCCTGATAAGGCAGTTAAGATCTGGGAAGACTATGATTCGGCCAAGATGACCGCTGCACCCGAGCAGATTTTGATTGAAGCTTATGATGTTGGCAAGATTGGATCTTTTGGTTCTAGTCGTTTCAGTAAAGAATTTATGGCTGCTAATCGCGTGCGCGAAGTGCAGTTCACCAATGAGCGCATTGCCAAAGAAACAGGGCTTTCACTTAGCGCCTTCACTGGTATCACTGCTGTCAAACCCTTTGAAGTCGCTCCTAAAAGCGGCGAGACACCCTATTATCTCTATGTCATTCAAACACCTGAGCATCTCACCATTTATGCACGCAAGATGCGCGCAGGCAGTCGCAGTTTCGAATTAGATCCTGCTGTAATTGTTACTCAATTGCAAGTGCGTGGTACTAAAGACTGCGTTAGTAACGTCAAGCTTGATGAACAAAAAGTTGTTGCTCAGTAGAGTCTAACTGTCTGTAAGAGGGTATCTCGATGGAATCGGCAGTTGCCGTTGTTGTAGTCGGAATGATTGTTTTTCTTGCCCACCTTTTTGCTGTGGGCTTTGAGAAGACACGCATTCCAGATGTGCTGCCCTTGGTAATCTTAGGGGTTTTGTTTGGACCGGTTTTTCACTTTGTCAAACCATCAGACTTTGGCGCAGTTGGTCAGGTTTTCACCACTCTTGCTCTCGTTATTATTCTCTTCAACTGCGGTCTAGAGCTTGACCTCAACTTGTTGATGAAGTCGTTCTTGCCCGCTCTCAGGCTCGGTCTAATAACTTTTGTAGTCACCGTTGGCACTACGGTTTGGTTGGCTATGCAGGCTTTGGGCCTGGGGCCGATTGAGGGCTGTATTCTCGGTTGTATTGCCGCTGCTTGCTCGCCGCCGGTGGTAATTCCGATGTTAGCGAAGTTGAGCGCTACTGAACAAACTCGTACCATGCTCATTCTTGAGTCTACAATTTGCGAAGTGCTAGGAATCGTCACTACTTTGGCCTTCATCAAGATTGCGACCCAGAGTGATATTCAGCCAACAGCTATGGTCGGCCATATCATTGCTTCCTTCATAATGGCTGCCATGATTGGCTTTGCTGCTGGGGTTGTCTGGTCAAGTCTTCTTAAAGTGGTGCGCCACGTAGAGGACAATATCTTCTGTACGCCCGCTTTTGTTTGCATCGTCTTTGGCACGGCTGAGCTGTTTGATTACAGCGGCCCTGTGGCCGCTCTGGTCTTTGGTTTGGTCTTGGGCAATATCAAAGATTTGACCTTCTTGAAGAATGTACCTAGGGCACAGACTGTCAGTCTGACCTATCAAGAAAAGACGTTTTTTGCCGCGCTGGTATTCTTGCTCAAGTCGCTATTTTTCGTTTATGTCGGCTTGTCGATGCAGTTCAATTCATGGCATCTGGCCGGAATGGCCATGCTCCTGACCGTTTGGACCTTGCTAGTGCGTTTAATTGTTGTGCGTTTTGCTACCAGCAAGACACTTTCTACTTACGACCGGTCATTGGTATCGATTATGGTGCCCAAGGGATTGGCAGCGGCAGTTTTAGCCTCGTTGGTATTGCAGTCCGGGGTGACTGGTGCTGAAACTATTCGAGAAGTAGCTTTCGGTGTGATTCTCTTCAGCATCTGTTTAGTGGCAGTGCTCACCTTCATGCTTGAGCGTGGCTGGCTTGATAAGTTCTTCCGCTATCTCTATGGTAATTCTCATGTTCTCAAGCCCTCTGCTGACCAGTTAGTGACTGGACCGTTTAGTCACGTCGATGCCATTGAGAGCGCTAGTAAGAAGCATTCTAAGGGCGACTCTGAACTTGATGGAACCATTGGACCGGGAACTTCGGGGCCAAGTATTGCTGGGCCAGGCGGCTAGTTATTGCTTATTAGGTATTAGTCATAAGTTATTAGTCATAAGTTATTAGTTCGCTGTGAAGTCTAGTTCTCGCGAGCAATGCTTTTGCAGATGCCAAGATTGTCCGATTTTTGGCTGAAAATCGGACAATCTTGGATGGTGAATTTTGACGCAAGTACCTAATCTAATTTTGACGCAAGTACCTAATCTACTTTTGACGCCAGCAACTAATTTACTTTTGACGCCTGTAACTAACTTACTTTTGAGGCAGGTAGCTAATTTACAAGCCTGCCAGGCGCCGATTTCGCTAAACTAGTCTAGTCTAAGCTAGTCCAGTCTAATTTAGTCCAGGCTAAATGACTGCTCACTGAATGGCTTGTCCCATGCGCCTAGAGCGTTCTGGCCACCTTTGACTAGGCCTTCTCCAAAGGTGCTAACTAGTTTCATGGCCTGGCCTGGAATACTGACTAAAAGCAAGGGGGCCGAACCGTCTTTGTCCGTGAGTTCGGTTGAGACAGCGTCTGCATATTGGCCGACGCGATTGGCTTCACAGCGCATGATGGCAATGGGGGTGCCTAGCACCAGTGAGGCGCCTACAGCAGCGGTTCTAACCGGCAACATAGCTGTGTCGGTGAGAAACTGATGGGCGTCTGCCGCGCTTTTCTTTTCTTCTTCAACATAGTTGCTTGCTTGTGCTGGAGCCGAAGAAATAGAAAGGGCAATGGCGCCGGTCAGCAATAGAGAGAAAATGCTTTTCATAAGAAGTTCCTTTGAGTGGGGTTGACAGTTAGCTTACGAGGGGCCCAGGAAAATCTAGAGGGGCTCGCAACAGTTCGCGTATTGTTGGCCCTTTTGTCATAAACTGTAGGGGTGTAGATTGAACACTTGAACCTTTGAATGCTTGCTTGATAGCTCCTTAGTTCAGTTGCTCAATACTTTGCAGGTAACGGATGAACTACGACATTATCGGCGACGTGCATGGCTGCCTTGATGAGCTATTAGAGCTCATGGAGAAGCTTGGCTATGACGGCGATGGTGGTCACGGCCGCGGGGAGCGAAAGCTTGTCTTTGTTGGTGATCTTGTTGACCGTGGGCCCTCTAGCGATGGGGTGCTTGAGCTTTTGATGCGCTTGCGTGAGCAAGGGCGAGCTATTGTTCTGCTCGGCAACCACGACGAGAAACTAAAGCGCTACTTGCAGGGCAAGCAGGTGCGAGTGGGTCACATGCTGGCTGGTACCTTGGCGCAGTTGGAACCCCGTGGCAAGGCATTTATGCAGCAGGTCTGTGACTTCCTCTCCGAACTTCCTTATCGCTATGCCGATGAAGATTTGTTAGTTGTGCATGGAGCTGTCTATCCTGGTTCTGCCACCATAGGCTCACTCAGTTTTGCTGAGCAGTCCAAGCGCGATCGCGAGTGGGCGCTGTATGGTCAAGTGGGTGGAACCGATACGATTAGTGGCTATCCCATTCGCTTGCAAGACTGGGCGCGGGGGTATTCCGGCTCGCACAATACAATTGTGCGTGGGCACTCGGTGGTGGCAGAAGTCGAGACTATAGTCTCGCCATCGGGTACGCGCATTTATAACGTTGACACGGGTTGCTCTTTTGGCGGCTATCTGTCAGCCTTACGCTATCCTGAGCATGAAGTTGTGCAAGTTAAGGCTCGCAAAGTCTACTACGAAGGTTCAATCATTTAACTCTAAACTCTCAACACTCAATGCTCAACGCTAAGCGCTCAACCATTAATGCCGTGAATTGATAAAAACTATGGAACGACCAGGACTTAAGTATTTCGATAAAGTGGCTCTCCATGAGGGCTTTGAGCGGCATAGTCAAGGCCGTGTGATTAGCTTTAGCTATGATGAAAAGAATAATTCTATTACTGGAAAAGTGCATGGCAGTCAGCCTAAGCCTTACGTAGTGAGCGTCTTTCTTAAGCCCAGCGGTTTTGATGTTAGTTGGTCGCTCTGCACTTGCGACGAGCGTAAGGCCTGCAAGCACGGCGCAGCTCTAATTTATGCTTTCTTTGATTTCGATAATCAAGAGATTCTTCCTGGTGCCAGTCTTCCCGCTAAGTCTGTTAGCAACCAGGCTGCTTTGCCTGGTGGATTGCATTTTAAAAAGGGCGGAAGTACGCCTGTTGCCCGCACTCAAATTGATAAAGTGAAAGAATCTATTGTTGGCGATAGCGGTTATCTTAAGATAGATCAGGCTGGCAAGGCGCACCTAATACCGGCTCAGGTGGATGTATTGCCATCTACGGCTCGGCCTGTAAGTTTTGGCTCGCTCAATGCGGGATTGGCCAGTTCAGCTATATCTTCTTCTTCTTCTTCTTCGGCCCAGGGCTCGCCGCGCTTGATGCAATCTGAGTCGCAGCCTAAAGATTGGTCGCCCAAGCCATTTCGCGCTGGAGTGATTGATTTGAGCGATCCCAGCAGTGCCAGCTGCTCCGATAGCAATGCTATCTGGAAAATTGACATACACGAAAGCAAAGAATTTTGGTTTGGTGTCAGTCTTGGTATTGAAGTAGAAGGCGAGACAATTGCTCTCTTGCCGGTGCTGCAGCGCGCTTTGTCTAAACTAACTGGTTATAGTGCTAAGCAGATTGAATCTCTTGGTCGCGATGGTAAGTTTTTCGGCCGCCTAGAAGACGGCCGCATTTTGATTTTACCCTTCGTTCGAGTGAAAGCTATTCTGACAAACTTAGTTGAGCTTTTGAGTCGGGAAGTAAATGAAGCTACTGAACTGAGGCTCTCTTTAGTGCAAATCAATGCAGTTACCCAAGACAATAAAGACACTGGGTTGGTTGTAACCGGTTCGCCTTCGCTTACAGATCGCCTGGAGCAAATACGCAAGCTCGCTAGCCTGCCGGTGGTAGAAGCGCCTAAGAATTTCAACGCCGAATTGCGCCCCTATCAACTTGATGGCCTATCTTGGTTGCAAGGCCTTGCTCGAGCGCAGCTATCAGGCATTCTGGCCGATGATATGGGTCTGGGTAAGACCGTGCAGATATTGGCTCACTTGGCTCTGGAGCATGAGAAAGGCCTGCTGAAAAAGCCGGTTCTTGTGGTTTGTCCGACCTCTGTGCTGCATAACTGGCTGGCTGAGACCAAGCGCTTTGCCCCTCAGCTTAATGCGGTTGCCTACCATGGCGGTGAGAGACAAAGTCTTTTGGCTGGCGAACAATTGCAGCCGAGTTTGATAGTCACTACTTATGCCTTGCTCATTCGCGATGCCAAAGAGTTGGCCAGCATTGACTGGCAAGCGGTAATTTTAGATGAAGCCCAGGCTATTAAAAATGCTGGAACGAAAGCAGCTAAGGCCGCTCGCTCACTCAAGGCTGACTATCGCCTTTGTGTTAGTGGCACACCTGTGGAAAATCACCTGGGTGAATTGTGGTCGCTTTTTGAGTTTCTCACCCCAGGAATGCTTGGCGATGTAAAAGCATTTAGCAAGCACTTCCGCACACCGATCGAAAAGCAAAAACGGGCAGATATTAGACAGCTACTGGCTAAGCGCCTCAGTCCCTTTATTTTGCGCCGCATCAAAGAGCAAGTAGCGCGGGATTTGCCCGATAAGACCGTGATAGTGCATGAGCTTGATTTGAGCAGCATGCAGCGGGATTTGTATGAAACTGTGCGTACAGTCAGTGCTCAGAAAGTTTTAGAGGAAATCAATAAAAAAGGTCTGAACCGCGCTCAGTTAGCTATTCTTGATGCCATGCTTAAGTTGCGTCAGGTTTGTTGTGATCCGCGTTTGGTCAAACTTGCTGTATCACAAACACCTTCTATAACTGATTCTGCTAAATTGGAAGCTTTGATTGATCTGCTGGAGCCATTGATTGAAAATGGCCGAAGAATTTTAGTCTTCTCGCAATTCACCAGCATGCTTGATCTGATTGCCCCTGAATTAGAGGCGCGCGAAATTAAGTTTGTACAATTGCGTGGTGATACTACTGATAGGGTCACTCCAGTAAGCCGCTTTCAGGCGGGGGAAGTCAGCGTCTTTCTCATTAGCCTGAAGGCTGGTGGTACTGGCCTTAACTTGACCGCTGCCGATACCGTTGTGCACTATGACCCCTGGTGGAATCCGGCCGTAGAAGATCAGGCCACCGACCGCGCCCACCGCATTGGCCAGACTGAAAAAGTATTTGTCTACAAGTTCATAGCCCGCGGCACCATAGAAGAGCGCATGTTAGAGCTACAAGTGCGCAAGCGTGCTTTGTGCGAGGCTATCTTTGATGCTGAATCTGCTGCCTCGATTAGCTTTAGTGAGGCCGACCTGGAGTTTCTCTTCCAGCCTTTGGGATAGGCATTGTGTGCTTGAGTGTTTGTTTGTTAATTTTTTCAAGACGACCGGTCTAATTCTGGCAAGTCTTTGCTAGCATTGAGCCAATGAATTAAATGGCTGAAGCTGTATGAAATATACGGCCATAAGCTTAATGGAGGAACCGTGCCAACTGATACTAAAACTGTGACCAATGCAATAACTGACGCTCTCAATTGGCGCTATGCCGCTAAGCAATTTGACCCCAGCAAAAAGATTTCAGCCAGTGACTGGCAGGTTCTAGAAGAAGCGTTGCGCCTCACACCTTCTAGCTTTGGTATGCAACCATACAAGTTTGTGGTTGTTACCGATCAGAAAGTCAAAGAAGAATTGGTTGCTGCTTGCTGGAACCAACCGCAGGCCGCTCAGTGCTCGCACTTTGTGGTATTTGCTCGCAACACCGATATCACCGTTGAGACAGTCAATCAATATGTTGAGTTGATTGCTAAGACCAGAAATGTTTCTGTGGAGTCGTTAAAGCCCCTTCATGGCATGATGAGTGGTTTCATTTCCGGCTCTACCCCTGAAAAGTTGGCCGAGTGGGCTGCGCGTCAGACCTATATTGCCTTAGGCAATTTGATGACAGTTGCTGCTACTCTGAATATCGATAACTGCCCAATGGAAGGCATCGTAGCCGCTGATGTTGACCGCATTTTGAAATTGAATGAAAAAGGATGCAGCAGCGTTGTTGCTTGCGCTCTCGGTTACAGAGCCGCTGATGACAAATATGCCGGGCTGGCAAAAGTTCGTTTCTCTAAAGACGATCTGTTCATCAATATCTAATTGGTCCCAGTCTAGTTCATCGCAATTTGGTCACATTGAAGAGAGCATGGAATATTCTGTGCTCTCTTTGCTATTTTGCTGATCAGTGATTGCTATATCGGATGCTCTATCGGTTGCTCCTTTGGTCGGCCTATTGACCGCTTGGTTAGTTTCTATCTGTTTTGGCCGTGGCATAATGACCGCCTATCCCCATGTAGGTAGGAGAGACCGTTGAATCTCAATAAAGTCATTGCGGCAGGAGTTTTTGGTTTGTTTCTGGCTCAAACGCCTTTGCTTGCTGCCCTGGCTTCCGAACGCGAAGCAAACGGCTGGATTTATTCCAATCTAGAGGAGGCTGGGCTCAAATTCACCTATCCAGCTGCTTGGAAGAAAACCATGATTGGCAGTCAGCCTGCCGAGAAAGACAATATCTTGAAAGTTAGCGGACAGTTGACAGGAGCGGCTGAAAGCTGGGCTGAACTTTCGTTGCTAAACTCGCAGGCGGGGATGAGTCCAGGCTTGCTCATTAAAGTTATGGAAGAGACTTATTGGAGCAAGCTTCCTGAATACAAGGGATTACTGGAGAAGCCGATCCGCCTGGCTGGTGCTCAGGCCGCTGTGGAAAAGGAGATAAGCTTCCGCCAGGCAGGAGTGATGTTTAGTCAGCGCTGCTTAGTCTTTCAAATAGGCCCAAAAACTTACAGTCTAATTATGACTTGTCCGCTCAGTGAATATCATGCCGCTGGCACAATTTGGAATACTGCAGTCAATAGCATTGCGGCCAGCTCTCCAGCTGCGGTGGGTTCAACGTCTCCCGGTGCCTCTACGGCGCCAGCAGCAAAGGGGGCGAAGACTGGCAGTAGCAAGGCGACATCAACTGGCTCTGCCCCTCTAGCGTCTTCTTCGAATAAAACTGCCGCCTCCGCCACTGCCGGTAGTGACCACGCCTGGCATACCAAAGACGGTACCTTGGCTTTATCTTTTCCGTCATCTCTTAGTGAAGCCGTTGTGGAAGGTGATGATCATTTGCTAAAGGCTGCTTGCGACAAAGACGGCAGGATGATTGCTTTAGATGTCTATCGCGGCGATGCCGACAATAATTTGAGCCTTGATGACCTGTCAGCTATTTTGGAAGAAAAGCATTTTGCACCTCAGAAGAATTACCACAAAATTGGTGAGGAGCAGCGTGCAATGGGCTCTGGTGGTGTGCTTCCAGGGGTGGTTCGCGAGTCTACTTTTGACACAAACGGTGTCCGGGTGCATCACCTGGCTGGCTACATTATGGTCGATAGAAAGCTCTATGCGATTTGTTTAAGCACTGCCGGCGTTAACTCTAACGAAGCTCATCAAATCTGGAGTCGCGTGGCTTCAAGCGTTACCATCAAGCGCTAGAGAGATTTAGATCAGGTGATAGCTGACTAGCTTGGAAGTGTCTGAATTGAGTAACAATCTTCTACCAACCTATATGTTGAAGCGGCACCCGATAGTGGTTGAGGCTCATTTCGATTTCGTTCTGGTGCTCACCTATGCATTTCCTAAGGAGCTCTTAGAGCCACTGCTGTCGCCGGGTTTGGAGTTGGATACCTACGGCGATTTGGCATTTGTGGCAGTGGCCGTGGTGCAAACTCGTCGCATGAAACCAAAGGGGAGTCCAAGCTTTCTTGGCCAAGACTATTTGCTTATTGGTTACCGCATTTTCGTGCGCTATACGACACTAGAGGGCCGTCATTTGCGCGGCTTGCAAATCTTGCGGTCAGATACAGACAGTCATTCGATGGCGGCGGTGGGCAACTTGCTTACGCACTATCACTTTAATAGTGCGGCTATGAAGTACGCCTATGGCGAGCAGAAATTGACTTTGTCGAGTCAAGCGTTTGATGGTAAAAGCGAGTTGATAGTGACAGCTAGTCTGGATGCTGATGACAATTATTTGCCTGAAGGCAGCCCGTTTACTTCTGTGCGAGATGCTCTTAAGTTTGCCGGGCCGATGCCGTTTACTTTTGACTATGAGCGCGAGACTAATTCTATTGTTCGTGTTGAAGGTGTGCGGCAGAATTGGCAGCCCAAGCCGGTCGCCGTCGATGTTGGTAAGATAACATTTTTCCAGCAGCTGCCTTTTTCGCAGGCTGAACCAGTTCTTTGCAGCTCCTTCTTCCTGCAGAATATCCCCTATTATTGGAAGGCTGGCATAGTGGAGAAGCTTCCGCCGGCTGGCACTCAATGAGGGAAGGCGGGCCGGAAGTCCGAAATGACTTTGATGGCATGCTGCGCGTCGTCCGTTTTAATTGGCCGCTATATGCGGCCGCCACATTGGTTGTGCTTGCGCTATTGCTGTTAGCGACGCAGCCAGTTTTTGCTGGTGTGCAAGCTGTTTTCTTACTTTCATCAATTCTTGTTCTACTCCAAACTCTCTTATCATTGCTCGCTTCTCATTGGGTATACGATCGCTCCGCTCTGCGAGATTGGCGCTTCCTGCTTGACTTGGTTAGCGAGCAACCTCTTTGTATTGTTAATGTTCATTCGGGCTATGACGAAACTAGTGGAGCCTTGCGTCAGCTTTTTGCCAAGGCGGATATTGCCACAGTCGATTTATACCCCGCGCTAGGTCGGCGAGAGCCCTCAATAGTGAGAGCTCGCAAGCTCTATCCGCCAGTAGTAAAAAGTATTTGCGAGACCATTAGTGATTGGCCTGTGGCTGATTCTTCTGTAGATTTCATTCTCATTGCCTTTGCTGCTCACGAAGTGAGAGACCTTGAACAAAGGGAACTACTCTTTCAGCAGGCCCGCCGCGTACTCAAACCATCGGGGCGAATAGTATTGGTTGAGCATGTTCGCGATTTTCCCAATTTCGTGGCGTTTAGTCTTGGTTTCATGCACTTCTTGCCTTTGGCCGAGTGGATTAGGTGTGCCAGCAAGAGTAATCTGAAGATTGCAAAACAGTATAGGATTACGCCACTGGTTGCGGTGCTTGAATTATGTCGTTAGTTTCCCTTCTCAATTTACTTTTGCAAATTGCTGGCGCTGCAATGATTTGCCTTTGTTTAGCGCATTTCTACTTGGCGCAGCTGCTTGATTGGAAGCGCGATCTTAAGAGCCTTAAGCCTATCAATCAGCAGGTGTTTTTCGCCCATACGATGTTTCTTACTATTGGCATGGCTATGCTCGGTTTCGTTTGTATCTTCTATCCCCAGGAGCTAACCAATAAATCTACTCTGGCTGCCATTTCTGCTTTGTGTTTTGCCCTGTGTTGGCTCTCTCGTTTGATCTTTCAGTTTGTCGTTTTTACTTCGACTTTGGTTGAGGATAGTCGTTTAGAAAAAATATTGCGGCTGGCTGGTACACTTTTATGGTTCTTTCTCACCGCCTTGTTTGCCGTGCTGTTTGCTTATCAAATTGGTGTGATATGAATTCTAAGCTGAATCCTAAGCTGCACTCTAATATGAACTCTAATATGAATTCTGGGCTGATTTTTGCAATACGTTTGGCACTTGCGGCAGTGTGGTTTTACAATGGCTTGTGGCTAAAAGTTATTGCTCTTGATGCCCACCATCTAGAGATTGTCCGCTCTGTCTCTAGTAGCAGTGGAATGGAGCCGACTTTTATTTTGCGTCTTATTGGTAGTGCTGAAACCTTACTTGGAGTTGGCATTGTTTCTGGTTTGTTCTATCGCTTTGTTTCTTATTTTCAGATATTTATTATTGTACTCATGAATTTAATTGGCTCAATTGGCGGCGGTGGAGCCATTGCCCATCCCTTTGGTTTGATTATTTCGAACTTGCCGACCATTATGTGTGCCCTTGTTGTGGCCACTAATGGCCCTGGAGCTTTTGCTTTGAAACTAGGTGGGTATAAGCCTGAAGCGGCACCAGAGAAGATATGACGATCAATGTGGAGTCATCATCGAAGAAGGAGTTATTTCACGCCCAAGGTAGCCTGATGTTTGGTCAAGTGCGCGAAGATGCCTTAGTTGACCTTTTTCTAGTGAGGCAATTGCAGTCACCAACTCGACTCTTTGTCATAGCGTCCGGCGGCTGTACGGCTCTTTCGCTCTTAACTGTTGATTCATGCACCGTTGACGCTCTTGATATTAGCCAGGCGCAGATTGACCTTGTGGAGCTAAAAGCTGCTCTCTACAAGCATCTTGGTTTAGTTGCGGCAAAGCAGGCTTGTATCTATGATGGCCGCCCCTACCTTAAGCAAGTAAATTCCATGCTTTCGCCTCAAGCTCAAAAGTTCTTTAATGCCAGAAGTGAGTCTTTGAAGAGTGGCTTGAATAATTGCGGTTGGGTCGATCAACGAATGCATCAACTCACTAAATTATTCTATTTGTTTGTGCATAGTTTTGAGGAAACGAAGGCTTTCCTCTGCCTTGATGAGATTGATAAACAGCGAGATTTTTACAGTAAGCGATGGTGCAATTGGCAGTGGAAACTCACTATGAAGGTGGCTTTCAGCCGCTTGTTTCTCAGGCTAGCCCACGGCAATGCCGCCGAGCAGTTGGTGCCGGATGATTTTTCTGCACTAATGGAGGGCCGATTAGTTCGTGCTTTTACCGACTTTCCTAATGCTGCCAATCCTTATTTGTGGCAGGCCTTTTTTGCTCAATACAACAGTTGCGAAGCTGGCTTGCCGCCATATTTGCAGAGTGCAAATGGAGCACTGATTCAAGCTAGCATCGATAGACTCAATTTAGTCTGTGAAGACACTATCGCTTGGTTGGCTAGGCAACCGACTGCGTCTATAGATTATTTTGGCTTGTCGAATATACTAGAGCTGCTTCCGCCAGATTATGCTGTCAGGCTGCGGGCTGAGATTGTTCGCTGTGGGCGGCCTGGAGCTATTGTTTGCGTTCGTTCAATATTCCGTCGGCGCGCGGCAGTGTTTGAGGCTGAAACTAGTGAGGCCGATGGTCGCCGATTGGTATTTGATAGCAGCCTTAGCGACCAGGCAGAGAAAATGGATCGTAGCTTATTTTGCAACTTCTATGAGATTTACCGCTGTGTCTAGAATTATTTCCCATCGTGCCTGCTGGCCCCTTTCGCGATTGTTATTTCTCTCTCCGTTGATCTCTGCCATTGTGTTGCCGCCTTTGGCACTAGCTCAAGGTAATTATCAAAATTGGTATCCCCGCGACATCACTATGCCTGCCGGACACAGTTACCCTTGCGCCCTGACTGCGATGCCGAGCAACCTAGATGGAATTCCTGCCGCTGATAAGGCTTTCATTAATCACGTGTACGCCATGCTTTTGCAGTGTGTTCAAGCGAAAACAATAATGGTTGATACTTTGCGGACTGACAATAGTGGCTTTAGCCAGGCTTACAGCACTTATTATGCCAAGACTACCCAGGCACGCCAGAAGATAATGGCAGAGCCCCTTCCAGCTGGTCTGCAAGGGTTTCGCGATGGTGTGATTAATGCTCTAGATCAGCAGATTCTGTTCTTTGGCAAAGCATCACGAGCGAGAGCTAGCGGCAAAAGCTTTCAGGAAGTGATGACCTATAGCGAGGGGCGCAATGCCTCTAATCTGCTCATTGCTGCCTGGTCTGCCATGACGGCTCGCTACCCGGGTCTCTCCCCGGCTGTTTCCGACAGCGCCTATCACCATCTCTGTGCTCTCGATCTGTTTTGAGATTTGGCGGATACTTGAGTACTCAAGTATTTTCTAAAAC
>CAJXZK010000146.1 GCA_913063055.1 uncultured bacterium | reverse complement strand
GTAAGCTAGTTTGAAGCTCCATTTCTTAAGGGCGGCGACATTGTGCCTTTGCCCCTCGGTGTGAAGACACCGCTTTCACCTAATGACCTTGTTACTGCTCTTTGGGTAGAAGATGCTTCTTTGGCACCACTTTTGCGCCCGGGAACTTTACTTGGTAGCGTCAAAGATCTCGATCCCTCACATGTTTTGCATAACATTGGTTTGCCCTTTGAAGCGGCTGGCTGTCCTATTTTCAAAGATGGCGCGGTGATCGGCATTCACTGTGGTGCCGTGCCACCAGACCCAGCGGTGGTGGCGCCTGATGGTGGCTTCCATCAGATGATTTGGGTGGAGCAGGTGATTGAATGTTTGAAAAATAATGGTGAGAATACCCTGGCCCGGAAGCTTACTCTCTCTGGCTCTGGTGACGAAACAGAAGTTTCTGGACGCTTCGGTGGATGCAGACAGGTTGCTCGCATTCAGTGTCCAAAGTGCGGCCGGTCATCCATGGATGAGCCTAATTTCTGCAAAGGTTGTGGACAAAGATTGATTCAAGATTCAGACTATAAGGGCCCCATTGCCAAGAAAACCAAGGCGCAGACTAGGGCTAAAACCAGGCTGGTAGGGAAGACTAGAACCCGCACTGGACCCCAGATTATTCGCCCGGTTACGAACGCTAAAACATACAATCCTGTATTGCTAGCTGTCTCCCTGGTGCTTATTTTTGCCGGGGGTGGTGCGGCCGCCCTGGCAATGATTCCCAAGCCTAATATTATCGATACTAGCCCTGTGGTGCTGCCCAGTCAGAGCCAGACTTGGTTTACTCCTACACTAGCCGAATTTACTTCGGGGCCAGTGGTGATGCACGACAAGAACTATGTTTTTACAGGACGTGCCAAATTTGGCGTCGATGTCTTAGCTAAGCAGTCTTTCTATATGTATGCTTTTTTGGTGCAGAATTCGGGCAAAGTTATACTTCATAGCCCAGCTTCTGCCGCTAATGATGTGGTTCTTGATGCTGGTACCCGTTACATACTTGTCGGGGATGGCTTGGAAAAAATTCCATTGGCTAAGGCGGTCACAGCCTTTGGTTGTGACAATAGTGACGGTACAGAAAAAATACTGCTTGTGGCTAGTGGTATGAAAAGCGACTTGCTGACAATGAGCGATGCTGCTGCTCAAGAGAAAGCCATTGAGCAGTTTGTAAATCGTTCGCTCCAGCTTTTGAGCTGTGACGAAAGCGGCAACGGTGTTGTTGTCGACTCCAAGGAGCTAGGCGCGCACTTCTTTGACGACAGTAAGCCCAAGAATGGCACATTTGGTTCGAGCGGTTTGATGGGCAGCAATGTCTACATTACCCAGGTAGACGTAAGGCACAAGAAAGACCCTTCTCTGGATAATCAAATGCCAAGCAATATTACTCCGACTAATATCGCCCCGACTAGTTCCGGCCCGGCCAATTCAGCCCCGGCCAATTCCAGCCAAACTAATGCCAGCCAAACTAATGCCAGCCAAGCAAATGTAAATCCAGCTGGTGCCCCGCCGACCAATCAGCCGTAGCTATCTGCCACGAATTTTTAGCCCAGAACATTTAGCCCAGAACATTTAGAATGAATTGCCCCCCTAATTTGATATTGATTGCCGTAGGGCAAGAGTAATCAGGAAACCCAGTAAATTCGTAGATAGAGGAGAAGAACATGAAAGCGCTTGAGCTAATCAGAAAATCTTGCGCAGTTTCGCTGGCTGTGGCACTCGGTGTAGCTTTTTCGAGCGGTGCGTATGCCCAGGAACAGAGCGGAGCTAAAGGTCTCTTCTTTGAGCAGCTGGAAAAACCAACTGAGTCGCTTAACACTGGTCTGCGCTACTGGATTGAATTGAAGCGTGGTAACAACGTTACCCGAGTCAGCAATAAATTCCAGTTCAAGACCAACGATAGTATTCGTTTTCACGTTCGCTCCAACATTGATGGCTATGCCTACATCTTGCTATCTAGCGGCAGCCGCGGCGAGCAGAGTGTGCTTTTCCCCGATAGCAAAGCTGATGAAAACAACAAAGTAGATAGAGGCAAAGATTATGCTTTGCCATCGGATGGCTACTTAACTTTTGACGAAAATCCTGGTCTTGAAAAGCTTACGCTTTTGCTTTCACGTTCACCAATGGACGCACAGGCCTATCTTGCTAAGCCACAAAAAGAAGTGACTATGATTGCCTCGGCTCAAACTGGTAGTAAAGACCTCGTACCAGCTCGAATCTATGTTTCCTACAACGCTCCTCGAGTTGAGGCTCCTGTCTTCTTGCCTGCCACTACTAAGCCTGAGAAAGTGGCTAAAGTAGAGAAAATCGAGAAGACTGTCAAAGTCAGTCATACCAAAGTTACTCAACCGGCAAAGAGCGAACATACTGAGAAAGTTGCCCAGTCGCCTGCTGCCGATGATAAGCCCAAAGCCGCTCACAAAACTCCTGTGAAAGTGAAGCATGCTGTTGCCTCTAGCGGTTCTCCAGCTTCTACTTCGCCTAAGGAAGAAGAAGGAACGGTCACTGTAGTCTCGCAGCAATCGTCTGGAGTACTACACGTAGATGTTGCTCTACAGCACATCTAAGATTGGTATTTCTTTCATTGTTGATGTAATCGATTAAACGGCGCTAAGGCTAGCCTCAAGATCTCATAAAAATCTCTGCGAAAGGAGGCTATTACAGCCTCCTTTCGTTGTATTATTTGTTTCCAACCTGCGTTAGGATTCTTTTTCCTTAACCTGGCCTTAATCGACGTTGCAGCATGATCGTTTTGTTCTCGAGCAACCTTTAGTAATGCTGTTTTTGTTTTCTTGTCCCGGTTACTGATTTAGTTCTTGTTGTGTCCGCCCCCACTACGACAGCCTTTGCGCTGAGGTTCTACCAATGCCGATGATTTTTATTCTCTCGATTGGTCTCAGTCTTTTTCTTTTGATCGGTATGATTCTGATCATGAATCCCGATCTGGTTTCGCCGAGCCTAGCTAAACGCTGGGATCGCAACCACAAATATAAGAGCCACTAAATCTTCTAAATCAGCATTGCCAAGGGTTATATGAGTTAGATCTAAATGGATCTATCTGTAATGTATTGGTTTTGCGCCTTCAGTTGTTCATATAATATGTTGACAACGGGAGGGCAATTCAATGCAAGCGACAGCTGGGTTTTTCATTATCGATTTTGTTTTGCGCCCATTCCTCAAGATCTATCAAAAGATGCCATTTCTGATCTTTTTGATTTTGTTAGTGGTGTATGGCCTGATCGCCTACTTAGTCTGGAAGTCGGCATTCAAGGCAGAGCAACAGTATTGAGCTGATTGGACGATTTAAATATGATTTTAAAACTCGACCGATATCGGTCGAGTTTTTGATTTAAGAGCTGGAAATTTTGACCGATATCGGTCAAGTTTTTGATTTAAGAGCTGGAAATTTTGACCGATATCGGTCGAGTTTTTGATTTAAGAGCTGGAAATTTTGACCGATATCGGTCAAGTTTTTGTCTTCGGCTAGTGGCCGTCGCCGGGATGAACAGTGGCCAGTTCCACTTTGATTTTGTCGCTTTCCACCTGCACAATGCCGACATACTGCTCGATGAAGTTCTTTACTTGGCCGGGGCCAACTTCGCCGTCGATGGTGTAAGTGCCTTGATCGAGTGGTTTACTGTCAAAGTCGAAGGTCTGGTATTTGATGGTTACATCTTTGATTGGTACGTTGTTGTAGTTGGCTACGCGTATCCAGCAGACCGGGCAGTTGATTACCCATAGTCCAGAAACGTGCCAGTCGACAAGTTCTACCCGAGTGTTTTGCGTTAGTGCGTCGTCACCTGGTTCTGGGGTGCAAGCGGTTACGGTCACTGAGAAAGTAAGAAGTGAAGCCAGTAACAGCAGAAAAGTGCAAAAAAATGAGCTGCCAATCAACAGCTTAGAACGGAATCGATATCGCCCGACAAGGGTGCCATAGATAGCGGCTAATGACATAAAGTCGCTCAGCTTCCTCTATCTTCTAGTTATACAGAGCTGGAATTAGCTCCACGCCTGGCATGTTCTGCGCTATGCCCAGAAGAATGAGCAAGGCAAATACCAAGAACATTGCGAAAAATGCTGGTTCGCCGTCGGATAACATTGCAGGGGGTGCTCGGGTGAAGGTAATGATATAAGCTGATTATACCAGTTGTAAGTGGGGATGCTCTAAACGTGCGCTTATCGAAATTCAAACCAGCCCTTGGGTTAGCGAATGCTCACCTAATGACACTGGCTCCCTTGGCTATGCGTCGAACTTTTCCCTTGACCGATTGCGCTGGCGAAAGGCTCGTCATTGATGTTGATCCGCCCGCATCGGTATTTTATTCCGATGCTCGAAACCCGCAGTCCGTGCCGCTTAAGCCCGAGCGCAATCAAGTGGTTGTGGTCTTGCACCGCCCGGAGCATTTAGCTAAAAAGAACAAAAATTACGCTCCTCTCACCAAAAACTTGTCCCAGAATCTTGTCTTGATCGTGCATGGTCTGGAAGGTTCGGTTGAATCAAGTTATGTAAAAGGTGTTTGTGAGAAAGCTTTGAACATTGGTTTTAGCGTTTGTCGCATCAATTTGCGCAATTGTGGAGATACGCTTCATCTCGCTCGTGGTCTCTATAACGCTGGTATGAGTGAGGATATTGCGGCGGTTGCCGCCGATTTGAAAAGGCGATTTGCCTTTGAAAAGATTTTTCTCAGTGGTTTTTCCCTGGGGGGCAATATTGTTCTCAAAGCAGCTGGTGAGCAGGGGCTTGCCTGTGCTGGGCAAGCTGGCGGAGCTGCTGACAAAGCGTGCTCAGATGCTGAGAAAATTTCTCTTAATCCATCAAATTTGATTGATGCGGTCTGTGCGGTCTGCCCGCCAGTTGAACTTGATCAGTGTGTTACAACCATTGAACGTGGCGAAAACTGGCTCTATGAGCATGGATTTCTCCTTAGTCTCAAAGAAAAAGTGAGAGCAAAGAATCGCTTGTTTCCGGGGCGGTATGACGTTGAGATTTTGCCGTCAATTAGTTCGCTTCGCGGTTTTGATAATGCTTTCACTGCCCCGGATGCTGGTTATGCCGATGCCGCTGCTTATTATTTTGGCGCTTCGGCCTTAAGGGTTGTCTCTTCAATCAACATTCCTGCTCTGGTTGTGGCGGCTGTTGATGACCCGTTGGTGCCTATTTCTAGCTTCTCTGGTAAAGAAATCACTGAGAATGAGAACGTCACTTTGCTTACACCAAAGAACGGTGGTCATGTTGCTTTTGTTAGTGCCAGTGATATTTATTTGAGTGACCTGGCCAGTTCTCTAGAAGCAGAGCATCTTTCTGCCAAGCCGGGTAAATCACAGCTACGTGATCGCTTTTGGAGTGAATGGCAAGTTGTGACCTTCTTTTTGTCACATGCTCTTTCGCTCAAACCCAAGCACCACTCGTAGTATCGTCTCTCATTTTCTCTTCTGTTAAGGTTAGGACAGAGATGTAGGATTGGAAGATACTTCTCGTATATCTAAAAATGTTGGAACTTTATAGACTAGAAAGAGTCTTCTTGAGTTTTGTTAGTCAACGTGGCAAAATGTAGGTGTCTGAGGGGTCTTGGCGACCCGCAGGCATCAGGCAAAATCGCTCAAAACGCCACTGTCTGATAACTTTGCCGAGTTTACGACGCCACTAGTATCAGAAGATGTTTGTGGTAGAGCGTTATTATTTTAGTCGTCAAGTAGGTTACTAGTTTTAAAGGGTTTCTAGGAGGTTCGTTGTGATCAAGAAAGTTATGAGTTTGGCAATAGCTGCTCTAGCTGTTGCAGCAGTTGCTGCCCCAGCTTTCGCTGCTGACGATAATATGGATAAAGTTGTCCAAGGTGCTCTTCTTCCTACAAGACTTGGTGGCGTTGCTGCCGGCGTAGTAGTTGGAACACCGATTGCGATTGTTCGCCAATCAGTTAAAGGTTACAAAGATTTGACCGAAAAAGCTGCTGACAAAATCGGCGGCAAAGATTGCGGTCCTGCTTGCTTGCTAGTTTCTGTCGTAACATTGCCAGCTGGCCTTGTATACGGTGGCGCTACTGGTACCTACTACGGTATGAAAAATGGCATTATGGATGGTTTCCAAACACCATTCCATCCAGATTCATTCAGCGTTAACAAACTGGAAGAGTAATAATTTGGCTATTGCTTCGGTAATCGCTTAAATTTCACTAGATAAATAGAACTCGCGGTCTGCAATTTGGTTTGCCCCGCGAGTTCTTCTTTATAATGGGCAGAGTAATCAAATTCTAAAGACTGGTGATTATGGCTGATCTGGATAATGCTGATTTACAGCAGTGGCTGACTAGAATTGCTGGGGCTAAAAGTCGCAGCGAGATTCTTTCAATTATGGAAGAATTTCGTGTTTTGCCTTGGAACGACGACCAGTGTTCAGCTGCTGCTAAGTTATACATGCGTTTGCTTTTAGCCTTGCCGGATGACGGCTCCGGGGCGGTGGTGCCAGCTTCAACTGGTGGCAAGCAATAGAAGGTTTCGTCACTGCCGTCTAGCGAATAGCGGCTAGAGAGAAGCATGTAGACTCAGCGAGAAATTATATTTCTTCTTCTAGTGCGCAGAGAGCTGGTTGAGAATGACGTTAGCTTTTTGCTCGTGTTTTGATGCTTCTTCATTGCGGCCAAGTGACTTGAGGACATTGGAGTATTCCGCTAAAGTTTTGCCCAGAATGTGATCGTCTGGACTTTTCGTCTTTTCTCTAATGGCAATCAATTCACGCAAGGTCGGCTCCGCATTTTGCAAGCGGTTTGACTTGATGTACAGTTCGCTCAAAGTTTCTAAGGTATTCTCCAGCGTTTGTTCAGAGGCTCTGTCGCCTTTGAGAATTCTCTTGCGAAGAATGTCGCAAAGGCGGTTTAGCAGCGCTTCTGCGTCCAGCTCTCTGTTTTCGCTTGCTAGTTGGCGAGCCACTTGCAAAACTGTTTCTGGAGTATTATCGAGGGTGGCTTTAATGAAAGCCTCATCGTAGCCGGGAGTTGCTGATGGAGACTCTAGTGGCATGGCTAGTGCTGGTTTGTCTTCGTGGTCTCGTATTGGCCGCATGGCCACGGGCTCTCTTGTGCGTAGAGTGGCGTTGGGCAAGTCAGCAATGGTGGTCATTGTCGACCGTTGTTCCGGAAGCGCTGGCGTAATTGTTCCTAGTATTGTTGGTGGTGGCATGTCCGAATCAACAGCCTTAGTGTTCAGCTCTTCTTTTGCTGTTAATTTTGCTGCTAATTTTGCTTCTGGTTTTGTCTCTAATTTCGCTTCTAATCTTGTTTCGGCTTTCGCTTCTTGTCTTGGGTCTAATTTAACTTCGATTTTATCTCTATCTCTGTCTCTATCTTTATCTCGATCTCGTTGAGTTAGGGCCTGGTTGGCTCTTCTACTGTCATTGTTGTAAATGGCCGCAAGGGCAACCTGGAGTTTTTCGCGCAGCTTTGGTGTGTTCTTTATTCTCAGGGCTTCAGATAATTCGATAAATGCACCTTCGGCCTCGCCCTTGGCCAAGCATTGATCGGCTATGGTCATCCGGTCTTCAATACTGGTAGGATCCTGACCGTTCTCGCGCATGATGGCAGAAACATTTTTGCGAATAGCGGCCTGACTTGGATCGAGGTAGAGCGCGGCCCGAAACTGTTTCAGTGCTTCTTCCGGATGGCGCATGGCTAGCTCCAGTCCATAATTGTTGTGGGCAATTACTAGATTGTCTTTAGCGTGGGCATAGTTGGGTGAAATTTCCAGAAGCCGCTCGAATGTTTTTATGGCACTAGCAAAATGTTTTAGGTTGATTTCGTGCACCGCTGTATTATTTAGATGCGCTAGTTCAGCCGATGTATAGTGTGTATCGCTGACTTCATTAGATCTAGTATCAGTGGCTGTCTTAATTTCAGCACTAGATTTAGTCTCAGAACTAGATTTAGTCTCGGCACTAGATTTGGTATCAATAATTGTCTTATTTTCATTGCCAGATTTTGTTTCAGCAATTGTCTTGTTCTCAGCAGCAGATTTATTAGTATCAACCTTGCTCACATCGCGGGCGTCGCGAATAGTAATTTGTGGTTGGCTGTTGGCTGAGTAAGAGTATTTTGCCGCTTGTTTGTTCATCTCTGGATTGATAGTTATGGCATAGTTGTAGTCGGCCATAGCACCTTGCATGTCATTGAGAGCAAATCGCAATGAGCTTCTTTCGGCAAAGGCTTGATAGCTTCGTGGAGCAAGCTCCACTGCTCTGTCGATATCTTTGGCTGCGCCTCTCAAGTCGGCTAAGCGGCGGCGCACGGCGGCTCTAGAAATAAGCGCGGGAACGCTGTTGGCGTTAAGTTCAAGGGCGTGATCGAGGTCGTCTTGGGCGCCATGATAGTCACCAATCATACGTTTGACACTGGCCCTGCCGACCCATGACTCGGCATTTTCTGGATGGGCCTCGATCTCCGTGCTCCAGATATTGACAGCGCTTGCTAGATCGTGGTCTTGAATTTTCTTTTCTGCTTCTTTTGCTGCTCTGATTACAGAACTTGGTGCCGCAGAGAAATTGGCAAAGGATTTAGGCAGGGCCGGCTTGGTGGCAACGGGTCTGGTGCCAGCGGGTCTGGTGGCAACGGGCCTGGTGGCAGCGGGCTTGGTGGCAACGGGCTTGGTGGCAACTGGGCTAGCTGCAGCGGGGCTGCTAGCAACTGGGCTAGCTGCATCGGGGCTGCCAGCAACGGGCCTGCTAGCAACTGGGCTGGTAGCAACTGGTTTTGTCATTGCCGGCTTGCTTGCTTGTGTTTTGCTGGCGGCCGATTTTAACTGACTCTTGGAAACTGCTACGCTTTTCTGCCAGCCCGCCCTAGGCTGCTGCTCTGAGGACTTATTCGGCTTAATTGGTTTGACTAAAGACGGTTCCAGGGCTTGAGCTGGCGTTGCCTCTGGTTTGCCGGGAGAGTCCGCATATTGAGCGGACGGATAGACGGACTGTTCAACGGAATGCTCAGCTGAATGTTCAACGGAAGGCACAACGGAAGGCACAACGGAAGGCCCAACGGGAGACTTAACGGCAGATTTTACGGCAGGCTTGGCTGGTGATTTAGCGGGTAGCTTAGCGAGAGATTTTGCGGGTAACTTAGCCAGGGGCTTAGCTAAAGGCTTATTTGAAAGTTTGGCCCCGGGCAGAAATAGTGCCCGGCTGGTAGAGCTTGAATGGGTTGGAGAGCCTGAATGGGTTGGAGAGCTTGCATGGGTTGGGGAAGCAGCCGATGCCGGAAGAGGCATTGGCATCGGTGTATATGAAGTCAAACCGCTTGCGTTTTTGTCGGCAGAGCCTTGGGCCCAAGCATTTTGCCGGGCCGGCTGCAGGCAAAGTGAGACCGACATTAACGATAAGGCTGAGAATATTCTGAGCGTTCTGGTTGACGGTCTCAAATGGCCTCACTAACTGACTGACGCAATCTTTCGTAGCTCCCAGCTGCTAGCAATTGTCCCTGAGATGGGTACCAATGACAAGACTAATCAGCGCTAAATATCGAGAAAGCGTTCCCGGTCTGCCGCTGACGGCATCGGGCAGACATCATGTTTGCCAAAGACCTGGTAGCGTACCGCCGCTACCAGGTCGTAGCCGAGGTCGCGCACTGGCGCTGGCACTGCCAGAAAGAGTTTGAGGCCACGGGCTGCACCATTTAGTTCGCCGATAATGCGCAGGGCCGCGGCTGATTTTGTGAAAACCTTCTCGTCGGAGCGACCTGGGTTGCGAATCAAATAGATAGTTTTCAACAGGGTGGGATCTTTGCCGTGGCGACCGAGGATTTCGTGGGCTAATTCGCTCTGCAGTGAGGCAAAGCGGAAACGCCCGTGTGGGTCGTGGTTGAGTACATACTGGACAAACTTGTTGCAGAGCCCGCAGACGCCATCAAAAAGAATCAAAGATTCTGTGGATTGAAGTTTTTCGGCGTTTTTGGCTGGGCTTTTAGTTTCGTTCATGGCTAAGATTCCAGTGGCTATATAGACAGTATACGCAATCTTCCTTCTGCCTTCACAATTGTGAGCTATCCTGTCAGTAGGGTTTGCTTTGCGGTTGACTGGTCGCTTTTGCTTTAGTTCCAGTTATAAGTGTAGTTTTAGTTTAAGGTCCTCATTTAAATGCCTCTTTCTCGCATTCTGTTAGTCGACGATGATGACAATATCCGCACCATTGCTGAATTGTCGCTAGAGGATGACTTTGAAGTCGACATCGCCTCTTCTGGCCAAGAGGCTATTGATATTGCCATGGTGCGGCCCCCAGATTTGATTCTGTTAGATGTAATGATGCCTGGTCTCGATGGTAAGGCGACCTTTGGAAAATTCAAAGAAATTCCTTCACTCGCCGCCATTCCCGTGGTATTTATGACCGCTAAAGTCTTAACCCACGAAATTGATTTCTACCTTGAGCTTGGCGCTGCAGGCGTAATTTCTAAACCATTCGACCCTATGACTCTCGCTGAGGAAGTGCAAACTATATGGGCTCATTCCAGGGTCTAAAAGAGTTTGTGAGGAATTTGCCTAAGGGCAAAGCTCTGATCACATTTATCGCCACCTTCATTGTGGTCTGCACCATAAGTATTCTTTGCTATCGCCTTACTTTAGAGGTAATCGATGCCGGTCAGTGGGTTGGGCACACTCACCGAGTTCTCAGCGAAATTCACGAGTCTATTTCGGCTGTGCGCGAGATGGAAGGAGCCCAACGCGGCTATATCATCACCGGAGTGGATGAATTTGCTCATAGCTATGAATTGGCGAAAGAGAAAGTGCGCATGCACATTCGTAATTTGAAAAGTTCAGTGATGGATGCTGTTGTTAAAGAGCAGCAGTTGCCTGAGCTGGAGAGGCTCATTGAAGCGCGCATTGTGCGAGCTCAAGAAGTGCTTGAGACTCGCAAGGACGACGGGTTTTCTGCGGCAGAGAAGCAAATTGCCCAGAATATTGGCGCCCGCATGACGAATGAAATTAAGAGCACCCTTGATCGCATGGAAGATCATGAGACCGAGCTATTGGCTGCTCGTTACGAAAAGCTTACCCAGAGCACTGAAGTGACCATTTCGGCTCTGGCTATTCTTGGTGCTCTAGCCACAACACTATTGTGTCTGTCTTTTTATTCTACTAATTTGTATATTATGGAACGCCGACGCTCAGAAGAAGAAACCAGTCGCTATGCTGCTGAGTTGGCCATTTCAAAAGCAAGGCTGGATGCTATTTTGGCAAGTATGGGCGACGGTCTTTATCAAATTGATATTCAGGGCCGCATTGTTTTCATCAATCCTGCTTGTGAGGCAATTACTGGCTATAGCCAAAGCGAATTGCTAGGTCGCAACCTGCGTGATTTAATCGCCGATAGAAGACAGGAAGAGACTGGCAGCCATTCTGTCATTATTGACCCTAATCCCAGCCGGGGTTTATTTTCGGTGATTGAAAATGGTGGCACTTTTGAATCGATTGATCAAAACTTCATTGGCAAAGATGGCAGGCTTGTGCCGGTGCACTATGTATCGAGCCCGCTAGAGCGAGATGGTGTTGTGGTTGGCGCCGTGGTAACTTTCCGTGACGTCACTATGCGCAAAGAAGCAGAGAAGCGTGTGGCTGAATTTTATTCGACTGTTTCTCACGAGCTGCGCTCCCCGCTCACTTCTATTCGCGGAGCCCTGGGTCTGATGGAAGGGGGACGGGCCGGAGAAATGCCTGCTCGGGCCATGCGCCTGGTTGGTATCGCTAAAGAAGAATGCGATCGTCTGATTAGATTGATTAACGATATTCTTGATATTCGCAAGATTGAGGTCGGCAAACTCAGCCTCTTTCTTAAGAAAGAAAAGCTTGATGAAATTATCGCCGCCACTGTTGATGGTATCAAGCCCATGGCCGCTGAGGCGCGGGTTAAGTTCAAGCTCAATTATGTTGATCCAGAACTCTCAGTCTTCTGTGATCGCGATCGCATAATTCAGGTGCTCAATAATTTGATTGGCAATGCTGTCAAATTTTCTAGCGAAGACCAGATTGTCACTCTCAGTGCTAGCGAGGTGCAGCGTGAGGTGGATGGTGAGAAAAAAACCTTTGCCCGGGTGGAAGTGAAAGACTGTGGCCCTGGTATTGCTGAGGATGAGCGCGATAAGCTCTTTAATCTCTTTCAACAAGTCGATTCTTCCGATAGTCGGCCCAAGGGTGGTACTGGGCTTGGCTTGGCTATCAGTAAGGCTCTTGTTGAGCAGCATAACGGTAGAATTGGCTTCGATTCAAAAGTTGGTGAAGGCGGTGGCAGCACTTTCTGGTTCGAGCTTGAGGTATATGAATTGAAGAAAGACTTGAAAGAGAAAGTAGCTAAGTTGGCCGCTCGATTTACTGAAGAGTTGCCCGAGCGCATCGAATATCTGCTCGATTGTTTGAAAAATTACGAGACTAGCTGCGAAGAGTCTCGGGAAAAGCATTTGGATGGTGTGGGCGAGTTAGCGGCAAGCACGCTAGCTGAAGCCCGCACTGTTGCTCACAAGCTCTCAGGCAGTGCTGGTTCTTATGGTTTAGCCGAGGTCGGGAATATCATGCTCAGCATCGAGAAGAAACTTGAAGCGTTGATGGAGGCTTTTGATCCCCGGGTTGTTAGCGAGCTGAAGCGTGACCTTGAGCAACTCGTTCTTGTCGGTAAAAAAGGGTTTTAAAAAATGGCTAAAATTCTAGTTGCTGAAGATGATCACCATGTCTCGGATCTGGTCAAAGTTTGCCTGGAGCATGAGCGCTATTTGGTTGAGGTAGTTGATACCGGTGCCAATGCCATTTCTCACTTGCGCATCTACCCTTACGACTTGGTTATTTTAGATTGGATGCTCCCGGACATGACCGGGGTGGAAGTTTGCCGCCAGTTCCGTGCCCATGGTGGCTCTGCGGTAGTTTTGATGATGACTGCCAAAGGCAGCGTTGACAACAAGGCCGAGGGGCTTGATGCTGGATGCGACGATTATATTGTTAAACCGGTTCATCCTACTGAACTTTTGGCTCGCGTTCGCGCTCTGCTGCGCCGCCCAAAAGCCGTTCTGCCTAAGGTATTGAGCTTGGCGGCTCTTGAGCTCAATTCGCAAACCCATGAGGTCAAGCTGCACGGCCACGGCATTCACTTGACCCCCAAAGAGTATGCCATTTTAGAGTTACTGATGAAGCATCCCAATCAAAGCTTTACTATGGAAGCTATTCTCGATCGCCTTTGGGGCGCTGATGACGGTGCATCCATTGACGCTGTGCGCACCCATATGAAGACCTTGAGACGGAAGTTGGATGAAAGTGACAAGGCTACTGGGCAAAAGAGCAAAGACTCGGTAATCAAAACCAAGCGTGGACTGGGCTATAGCATTTACTCTGAGTGAAAATAAATTTGATTACTGATTTCTTGAAGCTCTGAATGATACTACCGGTGTGCCACTGGCTTTTGATGAATTCATAGCATCTTTAGCCGCAGAGAGCATCATACCCAGGTCTTGGCAGTCTTCGGGAATACCAGTGACACCAAAGGCGATGGCGAGGTTGCGGCTATCGAGTTCGTTACCCAGTTTCTCATCCCAGAGCACTTCTGTTACTCGCTTAGCCACCATGGTGGCTGCTTGCACACCAGTGTAGGGTAGCATTAGTAAAAATCCAAATGTTTCGAAGTGAGCCAGTTGGTCGATATTTCGTTTGACTAAATTGATGCGGCGGGCCGCCTCTTTGATCATATTTAGCGGCAGTGGCTCAAGGCCGGCTGGTGTGCGCACGCGCATCTCAAAAATCAATAAGCAGAAGGGGGCTCCAGTGTGTTCCCACCTGAAATATTCTTGCTCAAGAAAATAGAGGATGACAGGATAATTTATCAGTCCTGTTTCTTGCCGCATCATATTCTTCATGCCAGCGTCAATAGCCGACCGGTCTACACCCATTGCCTCTAGAGGCTGTTGCTTGATTTGGGTTGGTTTATCTGTGAGGGCCACCAGGTCGCAAACTAGTAAATTGTAGATTAGTGGAATCCATTCCACTTTATTGAAAGGCATTTTGCGCAAGAGCTCAAATAGTGTGCTCTGGTTGTCGATGATCTGATAGAACTGTTTCTGCTGATCAATACTAAGATTGGCTCCGCGAGACACTTTTTCTTCAAACTGTGCTTCGGTTAAGTGCGGATGCTTACGGATGAAGTAGGAGTTTATGGTCACTCCATTTTTCATCAAAACTTGATACTGCTCTACCAGGGGCCCTGATTCGGCGATGAGAAGCTCGATTGAGCGGCTGATTGTGCGCTCGTTGGAGCGGTCGTTGGGATAGAAAGAAAACTTGCCTTTGCTCCAGGTCAAAAGCTCCATTATGGCCGCTTCGCCTTTGCATTCAGGGGAGGAGGCATGCAGCGGTTGGCCGTTTTCAAAGAAAACGTCTATTAATTCGTCTTGCTGGGTGACGCTAAGCAAGC
>CAJXZK010000145.1 GCA_913063055.1 uncultured bacterium | reverse complement strand
TTTTCGCCCAGCTGGCCTTTCCCACTTATAAGCTTAATCTAGTTTTGGTTCATCCACCGACACCACAGGTAGAGGCACGTTTTATTGAGCGCAATCAAGAATTGAGCCTCATCGCCAGCGAGATTAAAGGGCTTACTGGGCCGACTGTATTGGTTGGCGATTTTAATTGTGGGCCGTGGTCAAAGCCTTTCACTGAGCTATTAAAATCGGGCCTGAAAGATTCGGAGCAAGGTTTTGGCCCTCAGCCATCATGGCCTGCTCGCAGTGGCCGAGTGCTGGAGAAGGTTGCGGTACCTCCGCTAGTTCCCATTGACCATGTCTTGGTTAGCGACGATATAAGATTTGTGAGTCGCTCTAGTGGTCCGGCAATCGGCTCGGATCATTTGCCTGTGTTTGTGCAGATGATTCGTAAGTAGTTTTTGTGGGCAATCTGCGCCTTGTTGGATCGGGGGCTAACCCTCTGCATTAGTGTGCATGAGTCGACATATAGCGCGATAGCACCGGCTCCTGTGAGTGCCTACTCTGCCCTTGTAACGACTGGACTTGAGGCTTCTAAGGGAACATGGCAATACCATGCTTACGGCTAGTGAGCTATGAACTGAAAGGAATTCATCGTTTGAAAAACCCGTTCTGTTGCGCCGTCGGAGCAAATGCTTCACAAAATGTAGCTTTTGTTGGTACAATTGCTACATTTAGTGAAGTAAGTGTGCAGTGACTCAACAGAAAGACCGATTTCAGCAGCTCTACGAAATTGCCGACGGGCAATATGGTCTCTTCACGGCAAAACAGGCAGCTTCAGTGGGCTACTCAACCAGGATGCAGACCTATCACGTCAAAACTGAAGACTGGCTGCGCGAATGGCGTGGTATCTATCGGCTACGCCATTATCCCTGCTCGGGTCCTTTCGACCTAATGACCTGGTTCCTCTGGTCAAGCGATAGGTCTGGCACCCCAGAAGGCGTCTTTTCGCACGATACAGCCCTGGAACTCCATGACCTATCGACATGGAGCGGTAACCGCGTCCACATGACCGTGCCCAAGGACTTCAAACGTCGCGTCGTTCCTAAGGCCTTGAGACTTCATCCAGGAGACCTTCGACATTTCGAGATTACTAAAGTAAAAAATGTGCAGGTCACCACTGCACTTAGGACAATCCTTGATCTGCTTGCCGCAAATTCGGTTCCACTGCACCACCTGTTTGAAGCCTTCCAAGAAGCACGAAAACGCGGATTAATTACTCGGAGCGACATGGATAACCCAGTTCTAACTGAAGCAGAGCGAATTGCCCTTAAGTCAATCGCTCAGGAATCCAAGGGCTACGTACCGGAGGCGTAACTTGCAATCCGTAAAAGTCAAATACAAAACGGCTCAGGCATTCAAAGTTGCGATAGCCACGAGGCTTAGCAAGCTGTCAAAGGAAACCGGTGAGCCGCACCTGGACCTCTACCGCCGGGTAGCAATAGACCGGTTTCTAGCCCGGCTCAATTGGTCAAAATGGACTGCCAAAGGCGGTTATGTTTTGCAACGCAGACTACCAAAAGCGCGACGGACAAAGGATATTGACTTAGCTACAGACGATGCTTCTTTTATAAACTCCGATTTAAAAGCGCAACAAGATGCGCTGCTTGAAGAGTTTCAGCAATTGGCCAGAACTGAAGTGTCTGATTATTTCAGCTTCGAAGTGCAGGGAGCCAAGCCGCTTCCGGGCTTCGGCAAAGGTGGACTGCGCTGCAATGTCAAATGCTTTTTAGCGGGAGAAGTCTGGTCTACTTTTCAGCTAGATGCAGTCATTCAAGATGAGACGGTCTTTGAAAAAGAAGCCATAATTGGTGATACCGTTTTATCTTTTGCAGACCTAGAGCCATTGACTCTAATGGTTCCGACTAAAGAAGAAGTATTTGCTGAAAAGATTCACGCCTACACAACGATACGCGAAAAAGAAAATTCGCGGGTGAAAGACATGCTTGACCTAGCGCTTCTGATTGATGATGGGCTAAGTCAAAAGAAGATTAAACAGGCTCTTGAAGGCGTTTTCAGAATTCGCGCCACTCATGTACTACCAGAGAAACTGGAAGCACCGCCGGCTAGTTGGCAAAGTATTTTTTCTGAATTGGTCAAAGATACAGAGATCGATTTGACGCTTGATCAAGCCTTCTCAAAGGCGGCGAGTTTTTATCAAGAACTATCACTGGACTAGCCTGGCATCCGTCAACAAAAACATGTGCTGTGGATGATCCGGCACAGACCGGATGAATCACTTTATCGCAAGCTATATCACGACGCATGAATAAACTCATCGAGGGCCGCAATGCTGGCATCTAGGGTATAAGCTATAGGTAGGAAAACGGGGAATCCGACCTTGAAAAAGGTTCAACAACGGTTATGGGTTTTGACCACAGCAATCATTGCTTTGGCAATAAGTGCAGGTTTAGGATACTCAGTAGGATCTTCAACTCATGGTGAAGTTGTCGAGAATCGAATCGATGTCGCAGTAAGGAGTCGCGCTGCGGCGGAAACGCTTTCCGTAGTTCGGTGTTCGCGTGACCTTCCCGCGGGAACAATCCTTGCTTGGGATGATATGTTCGAGGACCAAGTTAAAGTGCCAGTCTGCCCAGTAGGAGCGCTTAACTCGCGCTTTATTGGCCTCGGACGCAGATTGCAACATGCAAAAACGAAAGGTGATAATTTGTGGTTTGGGGATGTTGGTCTTAGCGAGAGAACTAGGTCTCATTTCCTCGAGTAGTTAGCTGTAGTATTACTGAAGCAATCAAGTCGAGTTTGTGGCAACCAGATCATATAAGTGTGATCGATTCACGCCTATTTAGCGCTTCGATCCATTGCTCAAGAGCTCGGTCCGGCCAAATCCCTAATTGCTGACATTCACGCAGATAACTGGACACACATTCGAAACTTCCTTTCGTAATAAGTTCATTGGCAAGTTCTAAATCAGCGAAATCAGGCAAATATGACTGATTTGAAGCTAATAAGTATTCCTGAGCTCTGGATACGTCGCCTCTTTGGACAGCAACTAGCCCAAGAAGGGATAGTCCAGTTTTGGGTTTTTCATTCCAATTTTCCACCAACTTTATTGCTTCATGTGCATGCCGCAAAACTACTTCTGCTTTCCCTAGAATCAATCTAGCTCTTGAACATCTAATCAGTGCGCGCTCACGAATAGCTGAAGTGCTTCGGCCACCTTCGTAGCCGTATCGCTCTAGAAACATTTCACCATAACGTAAGGCATCATCAAAATCAGCATGTCTCTGTTTGCCGTTTACAGACTGAGCATGATAGAAACAAAATCGGCTCAGCTCGCCAGGCCAAAAGTCTTCTAAGGGGGAGAGGTCGGAAGCCTGCGATAGTAATTGCTTCCCGAGGTTAAAGTCACTTTCTATCAGAAACAATCCAGCATTTCCTACTACGTTTGCATCCGCAGGCGTTTCCTCTATCTGTTTTAGCCACGCATCTACAGCCATTGCGAATAGCTCTGGTTCTTGCTTCTGCTGCAAAGCCATCATGACTCTATGCCTCCAGGCGATTCGCTGAGGAACGTTGCTGATCATCCAAACGATATGTTTCGTAAGTGTTTGGCTGAACTCAGGCTTGAGCCGATAGAAGCCAATTAGCTTTAGCCGAGCCGAAATATTCTTCTGATCTGCTTCAATCGCTTTCTCAAGCTTCTCTGCTTTAGAATGGCTCAAATTGCGCCCTTTTTCCAGGTTGGCAAGGTCGTCAGAAAATTTAGCAGTAAGATTGTTATTCATCCATATCAGGTCGTTCAGCGGGTATAAGTAACAGGGTAACAACAACTGTCAAAATTCTAGCTGATCCGTTAGTCTTTCGGCTCAGTTGGCACTTCCGCAAGGTTAAATGAATACGCCCAACTCAATATTAGAACAACGGCATCCAATTCCAGACGGAACAGTCTTGGATGAGATTTACTGTACGGTCGGGAAAAAGTTGACGGTGGTAGAAGTGCAGCAACTAGAGGCTGCACTTGTAGCCGATGAGTGGGATTTGAAATCGAGACTCAAGCTCCTAGGCTATTATTTTAACTTGCAGGATCGACTACCAGAAGCTGGTGAAAGACAAAAACATGTACTGTGGATGATCCATCACAGACCTGATGATTACGTTTGTAGCAGCCAAACCATTATGTTCTCACCTAAGCTGAAAACGTTTTATGCTGAAACCAAGTTAGCTTGGGAAGCTGCTATTAAAGCGAATCCAAACAATGCCGCAGTAATCGGAAATGCCGGTTGTTCGCTGGCTGTGCTGGCTCCAGCAATTGCGCGTGAGTACTTAGCAAAAGCAGTGAAATTGGACCCTGACAATTATAATTTTTCGTTGCGGCTACAAGGATTGCAGACCGGGGAGTAGAGGTCTCCCTCGATCTTTGGCCTCATTTTGATTTCATTTGTGCGTTCTGCTCTTCACATTAGAGAGCGTTTTCTCGGCTTTGGGATCGCGGGTATTCATGATCAAGTCAACGCTAGCGGGATTGTTTTCAACGGCCTGTTTCAGCGATTCTTGTGAGCTAGCATCGGCACCGACACTGAGGCCGCCAAAACCCATTTCCATTGCTTCGTAAGAGCTAAGTTTGAGACCATGGGTGTGCTTCATTGCCTCTTCTGCGTCTTTCTTATTGTGCGTTTTGGTGGCAACCGTCATCAGGCACATCCAGATGTAAGTGTCGTTGGGCGTTTTCAGCAGCAGTTTCTTCCCTAAGGCTTTGGCTTGAGCGTAGCGCTCGGCGCTCACAAGTCCGCCTAAGTAGTCTTTATCGAAGTCGGTGTCATCAGGAAAGAGCTTTTTGCCTTTTTCCAAAAGGGCAAAACCTTTGTCGTATTCTTTGAAGCACATCAGAGCCCAAGCCATCGCTGAGATTGACCAATATTCGTTGGGCGCCAGGCGATACATTTCTTTGGCCAGTTCCATGGCTCTGTCGTTTTTGTTGTTCATGAAATACAGGTGCACAAGTAGATCTTGCGAACGCAGTCGCTCTTGTAAGTTAGTGGCATAGACCACGCTTTTTTGCAGATATGGTTCTGCTTCTTGGGGTTTGTCGGCATTTAAGAGGCAAATCGCTAAGGCACTATTGTTTCGTGCACTTTTGGGTTTGAAGCCCAGGGCAATGCGAGCGCAGCGTATGCTCTCATCAAAGTTTCTTTGATTAGAATGAAACTGCGCCAACTTAAGCCAGGCTAGTTCGCTGGTTGGTCTTATCACTGTTGCTTGGCGCAGTAAATCGCCTTGCTCTTTTGTGTGACCTTGTTTGCCAGCAATGGCCGCTAAGCCAATGTAGGGCACGGGGCTCTTGGGGGCAAGCTTCTTGATGTCGTTGTAGATAGCGGCGGCTTCTTTGAGCTTATTCTCTTCGAACAGAAAATCGGCTAATTCCGTTTGATACTGCACAGTTGTCGGAGACAGCTTAATAGCGGCCTGCAGGCATTGTTTTGCCTCCTCGCGGCGATTCTGCTGCCAGAGGGCAAAAGCCAGTATCCTCCAGGCACCCTGGTTTTTCGGGTCGAGCTGCACGGCTTTGCGTAGGTTCTTTGTCGCCTCTTTGTCGTCCATTAGGTCTTGGCACCAGCCCAGGTAATAGTAGGCTTCTGCGTTAGCGGGGTCTAGCTGCACGGCTTTTTTGCAAGCCAGAATAGCCTTGGGATAGCGATGCAAGGTATGAAAGAGTTTGGCGCTCTCGATATAACAGAGGGCATTGTTAGGCTCAAGGCTGATGGCGGCGTTGACTAGAGAATAGCTTTGGCTGGGTTTGCCCTGGTGGCGATAGACTTTGCTCAAACCAAGCATGGCGCTTACGCTTTTGGGATTACTTCTGAGAGCTTCGGTAAAGAAGGGCTCAGCTTCTTTGTATTTGTATTGTTTGCTGAGTTTTTCGCCCTGGCTCAGTGCTTGCGCGGTATCTTGTGTTGCGGTCTTTGGGAGAGCGCTCTTTTGGGGCTGAGATTGGGCCCAGACCGTGCCAGGCAGCACATAGCTACTTGCCGTTTGGGCCAGTAGTAAAGTAATAGATGTTAGCCCAATTAGCCTTTTGTTCATTGCTGCGTATCTCTTTGCCGGAATAGTCTCAAATTGCCTTGAGAAGCTAAGTGTTCGAGGGATGCCATAGGCTAAGTAGAACTTTATGTATTTTAGACTGTTTGCCGTGGATTCACGGTTGACAACAGATTGTTGACTCGTCACCATGATACATCTGGGCTGAGATTTGGCTTCTAGCCGTACCGTTGGCTTTTAGCAGTAAAGATGGGATAGAAACTCGTGGTTTACCAACAAACTTCTGTATTCAAAGCTCTCAAGTCTCTTAGAGCTTGCGACTGCGACAAGGCTATCAAAAATGCTATGGCAGGCGCTGGTTTAGCAGCACTGTCAATTCTTTTGCTGTCTGCCGCTCCTGCCTTTGCTAGTGACTTTGAAGATGGCTGTAAGTCATACAATGCCAAAGATTACCGCAGCGCCAAAGTTAGTTTCGAGAGAGTTGTTTCGGCCTATCCAAAGTTTGCTCTAGGTCATTACTATCTCGGTAATGTATTGCTTTCATCTGGTCAGGTAGCTAAAGCAAAAGTTGAATATCAAAGTTGTTTGAATGGCAATCCTGATCCAACCACTGCCAAATATTGTCAGGCTGTATTAGCAAAGCTTGGAACAGCCTCTGCGGCTACAGGCGTAGCTTCCGCTTCGGGCTCTAGTAGTTCTTCTACCGGTTCAGGTTCAACTATGGTTGCTGCTCTTGGTGGTGCTCCTATTCAGTCAGACGCTGAGAGTGCGGCTGAAGAGAAGAAGCGAGAGATTATGTCTAAGGCTGAGAAAGAGATCAGAGCTTATCGAGCTGAGTGGAATCGGCGTCTTGAGGCCGGTGAAATTGTGGGATATCCAGCGTGCGGTCGACTGATCAAACATGACGGCACAATGGTTTGGGATTATCACGATTCAGTGCGCGCAATAGCTGAGAAAGAATGCGAAGACGTGTGCGACCATATGCGCTACATGGCTGAACAACAGTGCAAGTTTATTAAGTAGCTCATTAAGCGCGGTTTGGCTATTTCGCGAAAGTGACAAAGCCGTGCTTTCTATTTTCGAAAATACTTGAGTACTCAAGTATTTTCAAAATAGTTGTATATGCAACTATTTTTCTAGAGAGTCTAAGGCCTTCTGGCAAATGCGTTTGCTTTCAAGGGCATAGTCTTCAAGATCGCTGTTGCGACTTTTGCGTGCAGCCTCTGCCCGTCTCGACCAGTCATCGAGATGGGCTTCTATCTCAGCTTTTGTCGCTTGCGAAACTTTCAGTTCAAGATAGATCAACAGAGCCTGGTGGGTCTCTGACTCTTGCAATGATTCCAAGCACTTATTCTTGGCTGCGATATAGGCTTGAATGATGCTGGAGCAATTTTCCACATCGGCCAGAGCCGATTTCTTTTTCGCAGCTGAGCGACGGCTCGTCCAGTGACTGGCCTGATCCGAAAAGAGTTGCATGGTCTTTTCTAGCTCTTTTTCGGCAGCCACTTCATCGGCCACGAGCTGTGCGACAGCGGCTAGGTCTTTATTAGCGTGGGCCTCTTCGATGTTATCGGCGCGCTGACTGCGAGCCGCTTCAATGCCTTCTAGGGCATCATCGAGGAGCTGATCTATTTTTGCCTGTTCTATTTCTATTGCTTCTTCTGGGTTCATTGATTTGGCTTTACTTCGTCACTAGAGCCGCAACGATTAGGCCTTGGGTGATAACGCAAAGAAGCAAGATCATTCCTGATGGCATGAACTTCATACTTTTCATGAAGCGCTTCAAGAAGAAGGCATCGAGAAGACCAGTGACAACTAGAGCGGCAATAAAGCCCGCTTGCATATTGACGAAACCAATGGCGAAACAGGCGTCTAAGAGCACAGCGCTAATTGCCCCTGCTATTAGTGAAGCTTTGCTGCCAGCTTTCTTGAAGCCGATGACGCCACCAACTAGTACGAATGTTGAAAGTATGATTATGGCGTAATGCGCAACTGCGGTCATTGATTATCCCTCTTGTGTATGTTGATTCTACTTGGTTTCAGCGCAGAGCTGGCTGCGTTGGAACTTCTAATTCCTTTTTTACTTCGTCATTAATTTCGTCTTTGGTTTGGTCGATATCGAAAGTAAACTCTTCTCCGCCGTCTCCCCTAGTGGCTATCCAGGTGCCCATGGTCGCTCCCGAGCCTTTGCTGCGTGGTCGAATGTACCAGTTGCCAGATATTACTGTGCCATCTTCGTTCATGGTGCCGCGATATTCCACCGGGTCAATGCGCACACCAATGTAGGTTTTTATGAATTGTAGATTAGGGTAGGTGAATGTGCCTGACACTAATGCTTCACCGAGCTTGCAGTTGTCGAGAACACTGCCTTCGACGCGACTACCAATTTCAACAAAGACCACTTCAAAAGCACTGCCACTTTGTTGGCCAAGGTAATAGTAGTGACCCATCCAGCTTCCGGCTATTGAGTGGTTGTGATCTGCTGCTGTCATTTTTGCTTATTTGGTCACGGTGAATTGGTCGATCACTTTGCCTTTGGTATTTATTTGCTTGATCGATACTGTCTTGTCGACAACTTCCATACTGGTGTATGAATAGTCAGAGGAGTCGTACTTGAGTATGTATTCAGACGGCGAACCTTGGGGGTAGAGCTTGGCGCCACCGGCCCCTGTGACGATATGAATAATGCCCTGGGGCTTGGTTTTTGTGATGCCGTCAAAGTTGCGATCAAAAGTGAAAGCACCATCGACAGTGCCATCGGCAGCCATGCTGAATCGGCGCTCAGCTTTGGGCGAAAATACAAGAGGGTAGCTTCTTTCGTAGCAATGGGCATGGCCAGCGAAGACCATGTCTACTTTGTATTTGCTGAGAATATCAGAGATCATTCTCATGCGCTGCTCGTTGCCGTGGGGCAAGTCAATGCTGAAAGCTGGTTGGTGAAAAGTGACGAAACGCCAGGTGGCAGATTGAGCTTTCTTGAGATCTTCAATTAGCCACTTGCGAGTTTTCTCGTCGCTCCAGTCCATGTAATAGTTGCCGTCTAAGACTGTCCAGTGGGCGTTGCCGTAATCGAAAGCGAAATTGGCCATTTGTGGATAGGCATCCCCGACCGACTTTTTAAACAGTATCTGTTTGTTTTCAGCCCCAGCGATTGGTGGAGTATTTTTCTCACCATATTTGGTGCCAAAGCCATTGAGAGGTTGATCCCAAAAGAGGAAATAAGCCATGGCGTCATTGTGCTTATCAAAATTAGTGGCATTGCCGTCTAGGGCGATGTCGTGGTTGCCGAGCACACCGACTGAGAAGATAGAGCGCATCATTGGCACAGGCTGGTCGTTATTGTAGATAGGAAAGAAATTAGTCAAATACTGAGAGTAGAGACCGTGGCGATAGACGATATCTCCTGGTATCAAGACGAAATCTGGTTTCGCTTTGAATACTTCGGCGGCAATTTCTTTTTGTCCGTTTGAGTTTTCGCCACAGTCGCCAAAGATGGCTACTTTGAAAGGCTGTGCTGCTGTCTTTCTCGCTGTTGCAGTGGCGCTAAACACAAGGGCGTCATCGCGCTTGATTTTGTAGCTGAAGGGCTCACCTGGTGTCAGCTTTTTCAGGCGTGCAGTGTACTTTTTGATTGGCGAGGAAAATCCTGGCAGAGCGACTAGTCGCTCAAGGATGCTATCTGCAGGGCGTTCGTCTTCAAGTGTAGGTTTTGTAGCTTTTGTAGCTTTGGCATCTTTTGCGTCTTTTGCATCTATTGCGGCTTTTCCGGCTTTCCCGGCTTTTTCATTGGAGTGAGCTGCTTGGACAAGAACCGACCATTTGTGGGTGTCATTACTTGTAAACCAAACAACTGTCGCTGCGCTGGCATCGCTCTTTTCTTCTAGACCTAACTGCAAATATGGTTTGACGATGAAGTCGTTGTTCTGCTTCGCTGCCTGGTGCTGTGCCAGGGCCGGATTGCATGAGACAACAAGGCTCGGCAAAAGCAGAATTTGCAAAGAGATGACAAGGTTCAACCACTTGACCATGATCATCCTCTACTGTTATTTGATTGAAAAATGGTGCCGAGACGCAGAATTGAACTGCGGACACAAGGATTTTCAGTCCTTTGCTCTACCAACTGAGCTACCTCGGCAGACTGGCGCGAAAGACTGCGCTGGCCTGAATTAGCGCTGATCTGAAATAAGCGCTGGATCAATATACCACACGAGATTTGCCGGTCAAAGGTAAGGCTGCCTTTTGCGTCGAATCTTTGCGCAAGTTTTTTGTTAGTTCTTTTGAACTTTCAATTTTCTACGCCAATCTCTTTTCTGTACTTGTTTACTAGCGGGCCGCTACCGGAGCAACGGCGCGGTTGAAGAATGCCGCTATACGGCAGCCATCGCCACTTTTCTTCACGAGAAAGTCCATAGTGATTTGCTGTGCAGCTGGCTGTTGGCCACTCTGTTGGATAACCAGAGTGCCGACTACAGTTACAACCACTGTACCGTCAGGGTTTGTCGCTAAAGGCATAATTGATACTGGCTGGAATGAGCCCACAATCTGGCCAGAGGAGATTCCTTGCTTGATGTGATCGCCCCAATAGAGCTGTTCGAAAGCACTGGCGGCATCGGGCAGCATCCAACCCACTGCTTCTTTATGACTGGCAGCGGCTGTATCCATGCGGTAGTCCATCGACTTGGAGATCCACCAGCGCACAAAGTCAGAGGCCAATTGCGGTGTCAGGCCCTCTCCTGCTGCTTGTCCGCCGTTTGCCTGTCCTGTTTGTGCTTGTCCAGCTTGCGCTTGTGAACCGGCTTGTGCTCCCGTTGCCTGAGCGCCACCGGCCTGCCCCTGGGCTTGTCCACCCTGTGCTTGGCCTTGACCGGCTTGTTGACTTCCCGAATGATTGCCTGCTTGTTGGCCCTGGCCATCCCCGTCTTCGCCTTGTTGAGCTTGTCCAGCTGGCCCGCCTTGGCCGCTCGGGCTGGTAGGAAGGCCCCCGAGGCGCCGCGATTGAACAGATTCAGGCTTTTCAGTGTGATTGACGCCAGTGAAGAAAATGCCAATAATCCCAATGGCAATCAGCGCCATCAAGATTTTGTCGGTCATGATCTTTTGAATTAGTGCTCGGATAATGTCTTGAATCATCTGTTCTGCCGCAATACACACTCTATCAAACAGCCTAACGCTGAAACAATCAACTGGCCACTAGTAATCTTCCCATTCTAAACATTCCAATTGGTTACATGTACAATGTTGCAAGCATTGGTTGAATTGCAAGCGTTACTCCAATTGCAAGCATTGGCCAAATTGCAAGCATTAGCCAAAGGGAATGTTCGAGATCTTGGAAGACAAGCGTTCACCAAAACCAACCCATAATCAGAGTGCCGAATCTGTTCGGCATGATATCTCTGCCACCTCTAGTAGTGAAGACGCTGACGAATCTGATTTGTCTGGCGAAACCAGTGAGGATCAAGGACCGCGTGAAATTATTCCCGGATTTCTTGAGCTGAAGGCCGACGCCGAGGCTGCTACTGCGGCAAATTCTGAAAGTTCTTTGTCTGACGCCATATTGGCAAGCCAGGGCAAGGGCAACTATGTGGCCTACACAATCAAGTTGCCAGCTGACCAACTGGCAGCATTGCAGTCGATTTGGCTAGAGCTGAAGCGCTTGTACGGTGCTCATTCGCCTGATAAGAGCGGCATGATTCAGCAAGCCATTCAAGACTGGCTCAAGCGTTGGGATGGCCCTGATCGCCAGAAGCTTTTGAATGAATTACTGGAAATACGCCAAGACACACGGCGCCGGCAGTACAAGAAGTAGAGTTAGCTTTATTCGTTCTATTCTTGCTAGTCGTTCTATTAGTGCTATTCGTGCTAGTCGTGCTTGAGATGTCTGTATAGATACCAGCCGAAGCCGCCGGCGCAGACCAGCACGATGGCCAGGTCAAATTTGTGCCAGATGTCGCGGAATGTTTCCATGTTGTCGCCGAACTTGATGCCCACCCAGGTGAGGAAGTAGCACCAGACCAGCGAACCTACAAATGTGAAGACGAGAAACTTGAGCAGTGGCGCTTTAAGCACACCAGCTGGGAAGGAAATAAAGGTTCTGACAACAGGCAGCATGCGGCAGATGAAGAAAGTGATGTCACCGTATTTGGTCACCCACTTGTCAGCTAGCTCCATGTCTTTTTCGCGCAACAAGAAGTAACGACCGTATTTCGTTAAGAAAGGTCGACCACCCCACATGCCGAGAAAATATGAAGGAACCGAGCCAACCACGCAGCCGATTGCCCCGGCTAGAGCTGCCAAGTGAATGTTCATCTTGCCTTCTTGAACCAGAAGGCCAGCAGTCGGCATGATTGCTTCACTTGGAAGGGGAATATTGGCCGATTCAATGGCCATCATAATGATGACGGCCCAGTAGCCACCGGCTTCAACACCGTTCTTGATCATTTGTAGGATTGGGTCGAGAAATTGATGAAGCACGTAATCTCCAGAGTGTAATGGCTGCTGCCGAGTGACGATTTTACAGCGCTTTGTTCTATTTTCCGTTTAGCAAAGTCTTACCATGAGCTAAAGAAGGATAATAAAATGCTCGCACAGTGAAGGTAAGATATCTGTTGCGTATCTTTTGTCGATACCTTTGGCCTCTCCTACTTCTGGCCAGCGCCTGAAATGATCGACTAAAAAAATCACGGTTCTTTTTGGAAATAGCATGTCACCAGTAATTACGACCTCATATTGCACTATCGCCACCGCTGGTCATGTCGACCATGGTAAGACTTCGCTGATTAAAGCTTTAACTGGTATCAATCCTGATCGATTAAAAGAAGAACAAGAGCGGCAGATGACCACCGATCTTGGTTTCGCTCATTTGGATTTTGAGCCTAACAAAGAGAATGTCAAGTTTGTCCTTGGCTTTATCGATGTTCCTGGTCACGGTAAGTTTTTGAAAAATATGCTGGCCGGTGTGGGTGGAATCGAAACTGCACTCTTTGTTGTTGCTGCCGATGAAGGCCCCATGCCACAAACTGTGCAGCACGTGAAGATTTTGAGTTTGCTTGGAGTGCGCTCTTTCATTGTTGCGCTCACAAAAATAGACTTGGTTGGTGAGAAAGAAATTGCTGCTGCTAGTAGTAAAGTAAAAGAGTTACTGGCGCAATACGGCGTCGATTTGCTTGCCATTTATCCGGTTTCTACCCAAACGGGAAAAGGCATTGATGAGCTGAAAGCTGGTCTTTATGAGCATTTGAATGAGTCTGGTATTACAGATTCTGGTATCGCTGATTCTGGAATTGCAGATTCTGCTAGTTCAGATTCAAAAGCTGCCGATTCAGCTAAGACCGATTCTGCTTCACAACAAACCATCAATCTTGGTGCCAATCATATTCCAAACAACCAGGACGCTGAAACAATGCTGCAGGTTGAGGCTCAAGCTAAACTAGAAGCAGAGGCTAAATTACTTTCTGCTGCTGCCATCGCCCGTTCTTTGTATATGCCAGTGGATAGAGCGTTCACCAAGTCTGGCTTTGGTTTGGTTGTAACTGGCACTCTGGTAGAGGGCGAACTCAGCACTGGCGAACACATTGTGGTTGAACCAGGTGGAGTAAAAGCTCGTGTGCGCGGCATGGAGAGCTTTGGCAAAGCGATTGACAAAGCTACAGCAGGACAGAGACTGGCTGTCAATTTAGCCGTGAAAGACGGTGGAGTGATTGCCCGCGGTCAGTGCATTGCTGGTAGCGATAGAACAGTTGTGCACAATTTGATTGTAGAAGTTGTGGACCTGGGTGGCCTTGATTTGGTCCTATCTCCTCAGCCTATAAAGCTCTATCATGGAACGGCCGAAGCCAAAGGCACTTTGCGTTGGCTGGAGACTGTTCAAGCCGGAGCTGCTGCGACAAAACAGTTTGGTCAGATTTTTCTTGAAGATCCAATCGTCGCTCAGCCTGGTAATCGTTATGTTATTCGCTACGGCGATGATGGCATCGCTGGTGGTGCTATCTTGCTGGTCGATCGTCCTCGTTGGCTGACGCGCCAATTGGTGCATGATATTAGCGCTGCTTTGATTGAAGCTACTGCGGAAAGCGAAAAGAGAGCTTTCGTTTTGGCTGTGGCGGCGCATCCGCTCAAGGCCGTCAAGCTCTCGCAGATGACCTGGTTTATGCCAATGGAAAACCTGAAGGAAGCTTCAGTTTCTGCTCTTGCTGATGGTTCTCTAGTTTCGATTGCCGACTTGCTCATGGCGGTCTCAACCAGAGAGCAAATTGGTTTGAAGATATTGGCCTTGTTGCAGACTCTGATGGCCAATGAAGATAATTCTCGCTTTGGTGTCAGCATTGAAACCATGCGCAAAAAGACTTTCAATACTCTCACTCGGCCGGTGATGCAAGCCATTGTTGCCGACCTGGCGCAAAAGGGCCTTCTTGCTCGGGAAGGGGACCGCATATTCACAATCAGCGGTTATGACGTTTACGAAAATGGTGACCCCAGTATTGCCAACAGTGGCTTGAGCGAAGATATTGCTAATTCTGTGCCGATTCTAAACGCTGCAGGACGAGCCATGGCTGCCGCTTATTCGTCACTGGTCACTCCGG
>CAJXZK010000144.1 GCA_913063055.1 uncultured bacterium | reverse complement strand
GCATCTGACCGTGTAACATAGCTGCAGTCGATGATAAATAGAGCTAACCAAAGCACCAGCGATAAACCAGGCATCCCGTTCTATATTTCCTTTCTGTATTTCCTTTCCTTTCTAAACTAGGCAGGATTCAATGTTAGACATTTTCAAAAAGCAATTTATCGAAGTTATTGAATGGACAGAAGAAAGTGACGGCGTGCTTGCCTATCGCTTTCCTACTCTCGACAAAGAAATTCAAAGCGGTGCCCAGCTAACTGTTCGCGATTCGCAAATGGCACTATTTGTCAACGAAGGAAACGTGGCAGACCACTTTGGTCCCGGCCGCTACACTCTCAACACCCAAAATTTGCCCATTCTCACCACTCTGATGAACTGGGACAAAGGCTTTAAATCGCCTTTCAAATCAGAAGTATACTTCTTCTCCACTCGCGAGCAAATTGACCAGCGTTGGGGCACCCAAACTCCCATTGCTATTCGCGATAAAGAGTTCGGTGTAATTAGACTGCGGGCCTTTGGTACTTTCTCTTATCAAATCGAAGAACCAAATACATTCCACCAAAAAATCAGTGGCACTCGCCAGGTTTATACAACCAGCGAATTAGATGGCCAATTGCGTTCCATGATATTGACTCACATAGCGACTAAATTGGGCCAAGCTGATACGGCTTTCCTCGACATGGCAGCCAATCAACACAAGTTTTCAGAACAGCTTAAGTCAGAACTCGATTTGCCATTCTTGCAATATGGCCTCAAGCTCAATACCTTCTTGGTACAGAGCGTCACCTTGCCAGAAGAGCTACAGGAATATCTCGATAAGCAATCACAAATGAATCTTGTCGGCGACTTGAAAAAGTATGCCAATTTCCAAGCTGCTGATAGCATTTCAGCTGCAGCTAATAACCCTGGTGGTTTAGCTGGCGCAGGAGTGGGCCTGGGAATGGGAGCCGTGATTGGTCAAACCATGGCCCAAGCCCTTGGTACAGGACAAGCTCTGGGTTCAGGCGCTACTGAAGAAGACGTCTACGCCAAGCTTGAAAAGCTGCATGGTCTAGTGACAAAAGGCGTTTTGACCCAAGAAGAATTTGACGCTAAGAAGGCAGAGCTACTTAAGAGTATTTCCTAAATGCTTACGCTGAGTTGTCCTTCCTGTGGGGCAAACGTAAACTTTCAGTCAAAAGTATCGGTTTTTGCAGTCTGTTCTTTCTGCAAGGCGAGCCTTGTGCGCCAGGGTATGGATCTAGAGAAGATTGGCCAAGTGGCCGAGCTTCAAGATGATCTAACACCAATTCAACTTGGCACCACTGGCATGTTTAAAGGCCAAAAATTCGAAGTAGTTGGTCGCATGAAAGTGGGCTATGACGACGGCTTTTGGAACGAATGGTTTACCTACTTTGCCGATGAAAAAGTCGGTTGGCTGGCGGAAGCACAAGGCTTTTACGCAGTGTGCTTCCCCTGCTTCGATATGGTGCCGCCCATTGGCAAACTTCATCCGGGCAAAGCAGTAGATTTTGGCAAGTATGGCATTTACGAAGTAGACGACGTTCGCAAAGTCAGTTGCCTGTATAGCGAAGGAGAACTGCCCTTTAACGCACTGCAAGGCCGCAAGTCTGAAAGCATTGACTTATCAGGCTTTGAAGACGAAATGGCAACGATAGAAATTGCCGAAAAAGAAAATCGAGTTTTTCTTGGCGCATACGTCGACTTCGACGATCTGCAATTCAAAAATTTGAGGCGCATCGATGGCTGGTAAAGATGAAGCTGGTAAAGATGATGCTAGTAAAGACGATGCTAGTAATAATGAGGCCAGCAATGACAATAGGCCAATTAAAGAGCCAAAGCCGCCAAAACCAACGGCCAAGATGTTTGCCTGCACAGCCTGCGGGGCATCGGTAACGGTAAAGTATCCTGGGGCCACTATGTCAGTTGTCTGCAATAGTTGCAATTCGACAATTGATGTCACTAGTGAAGCCTATCGTATTCTCTCCACCTATGTGGGCAAAACCTCTTTCTTCAAACCGTGTATTCCACTTGGAGCACGGGGCAAGCTCAAAGGCAAGACCTGGGAAGTGATTGGCTTTCTGGTGCGCGAAGACACAGCTAGTCACTATTTCTGGTCCGAATATTTATTGTTCAATCCTTATTATGGCTACCGCTGGCTAGTAGAAGACAAAGGCCACTGGAACTTTGTCCGCACAATCAAGCGCAAACCAGATGTAAAAAGCATTACGCAATATCCGGCCAAAGGTCAGCAAGCCAAACTAGACGGCAAGAGCTATCAGATCTACAACTACGGCACCGCTGCAGTTAAGTATGTTTTGGGCGAATTTTATTGGCGCGTTACCGTCGGCACTTCCAATCTAACAGCCGATTATATTGCTCCTCCGCAAATGCTTTCAGCGGAAAAAGACGGCAATGAAATCGTCTGGAGTTTAGCTGAATATATGGATGCCAAAGAAATCCATAAAGCTTTTGACGGCGCTGATAAATTCCCCTATCAAAGTGGTGTGCCCGCTACAAAGCCACCAACAGAGGTGCAAGCCTGCACTCAAATTGGCACGCTCTGTGCTATTTTCGTCGTTTTTATCACGTGCGCTCAGTTCTATTTTACAGCTAAAGCTCCACAGCAAACCGTGCTTCAGTACGATGGAATATTTTCACCCAATCGCAAGAAAGCAGACATTACTACTCCGGTATTCTCCATGGGTGATGAGCAAACCAACGCTGTAATAAACCTCAGTGCACCAGTGAGCAACAGCTGGTTCTATGTGGCAGGCGAGTTAGTGAACGATACCGATGGCACGACCTTCCCCTTTGAAAAGTCAGTAGAGTTCTATTCTGGCACAGACAGTGACGGTTACTGGTCAGAAGGAAGTAACACCGCCCAGCTGGGAGTCTCCGCTGTTCCGCCAGGCAAGTACTATCTCAATATTGATACCGAAAGTGGTGACTTTATTCAAACAAGAGATCAACAATTTTCAATTACTGTTGGCCGTGGTTATCCAATCTACGAAAATTATTGGTGGACCCTGCTAGGGCTTTGTGTGATGCCCATTTATGCCTTTGCGGCAATGACCAGCGTAGAGTCAGCACGCTGGTCCAATAGTGACTTTAGCCCCTACCCCGACCCTGAAAGTTATTCAGAGAGCTATTAATGATTCAAATTCAACGAATTAAAAGATCAATTGCGAGGCTTTAAAGAAAAGTATGGTGCGCTTTTATTTAGTAACAGGGGTTCTTCTCTGCGCATTATTTGTCTATGCCGGCATGAAAAGCTGGAAAGTTATCGATCCTTGGGCCATTACCGGCGCAAGACCAACCGGCCCAGGCAGTCATTATCACAAGTAAATTCGGCACAAATAAAAGAGGAGTAGTAAGTGGAACAAGTATTAACAGCCAAATATGTACTGGCAGCAGTGGTGTATTCAGGCCTTGGCATTGTCATTCTGTGTTTATCAACCAAAGTATTTGACATGCTCACCCCCGGCGACATGTGGAAAGACATTGTCGTCGAGAAAAATCTACCTCTAGCAATTACTCTCGCGGCTATGATGATCGCAGTTGGCAATATCATTGCCGCAGCGATTCACGGGTAGTCAACTTGACATACGCTCTGCTAATAACCGTCTTTGTCATCTCGACCTGCGGTTTAGTCTATGAACTGATTGCCGGAACTATAGCGAGCTACCTGCTAGGCGACTCAATCACCCAATTCTCAACAGTAATCGGCGTCTATCTATTCTCGATGGGTGTCGGGTCTTTTCTCTCTAAATACATTGAGAAAAACATTGCTCTAACCTTTGTACAAGTAGAGCTGCTAATTGGCCTGATAGGCGGCGCCTCGGCCACATTGCTCTTTCTGATGTTCAATCATATCGATAATTTTCGCATTTTGCTTTACAGCCTTGTGGCCATTATCGGTATTTTAGTCGGCCTTGAAATACCTCTATTAATGCGCATTCTACAGCAGAGGCTCGACTTTAAAGATCTGGTATCGCAGATATTTACCTTTGACTATGTCGGCGCTTTGCTAGCCTCCCTGCTCTTTCCACTGCTGCTAGTGCCCTATCTCGGCCTAATGCGCACCTCTTTTCTCTTTGGCCTATTTAATTTAGGTGTGGCACTCTGGACCATTCACCTATTCAAAGACGAGCTTCCCTGGCGCAATTCACTAAGATCAACGGCCTTCATTCTGATTGTAGTACTAGTATCTGGCTTTGCTTTTTCAGACAAGTTGATGGGCATAGCCGAAGCAGCCACCTATCAAGATCCTGTCATTTATTCAACCACTACCCCCTACCAACGAATTGTGCTCACAGGCAATAGCAAAGATTTGCGCTTGTTTCTCAACGGCAATTTACAGTTTAGCTCGCGCGACGAGTACCGCTATCACGAAGCCTTGATTCACCCAGCTATGGCCAGCTTGACCCAACCGCAAGACGTACTGGTACTCGGCGGTGGCGACGGCTTAGCAGTGCGCGAAATTCTCAAATATCCATCAGTACGCTCGATTACTCTGGTTGACTTAGATAAGGCAATGACCGACCTATTTAAGAGCCAAGAGGTTTTGACTCGGTTGAATCAAAACTCGCTCAATAACAGCAAAGTGAAAGTTATAATCGACGACGCCTTTGTTTGGCTAAGAAGCACGCCGCAAAGATTCGACATGGCGGTAATTGACTTTCCCGATCCCAGTAACTATTCATTAGGCAAACTATACAGCGACACTTTCTACCGTGCCCTTAAAAAAGTAATGAAGCCTGCAGGCATGGTGGTGGTGCAAAGCACATCACCTTTTTACGCCAAGAACTCTTTTTGGTGCGTCGACAAAACCCTCGCCTCTGTTGGCTTCAATACCACTCCATACCATGCCTACGTGCCAGCATTTGGCGATTGGGGCTATGTTATTGGTTCACTAACACCGTTTAAAGCAGCCGCACAAGCTAGCTATCCCGCTGGTTTACGGTACGTCAATAGCGATACCGTGAGGCAAATGCTCTGCTTTGCTCCAGATATGCTACCGACAGTGACTTCAGTCAACAAACTCAACAACCAATCACTAGTTCACCTTTTTGAATCAGAGTGGAGTGAATATGTCGACGCCCATTAGTCGATCAAGATTCCTCAAGACTCTGGCCGCCCTGGGCCTATCTGCCGTCGCTGCAAAACTGTTAGCGCAGTTGAAGTTATCCTCAAATGTTCTTGATCTCTTTCGCCAATCAAACTATTTTGCTCCTAAGTTTACTTGTCGCCTATTGGGACCATCACAAAAAGTCGGTCACATGCTGCGAGGCGATCTCCCAACTGGCCCAGTTAAAGAAACGAAGACGACCACTGTCACCATTATTGGTGGCGGTATAGCAGGCTTATCGGCAGCCTGGTGGCTTAAAAAAGAAGGCCTGAGCGATTTCGTCATACTTGATTTAGAACCAGTTGTAGGCGGTAATTCGCGCTCAGGGAAGAATCAAATTAGTGCTTATCCCTGGGGGGCGCACTATGTTCCAATTCCAAACAAAGAATCACTCTATGTCAGGCAACTGTTCGAAGAGCTAAAAATTATTCAGGGCTATGCTGCTAGCGGTGAAGCCATATACGACGAACTGATGCTCTGTCATCAACCACAAGACCGTTTATTCAAAGACGGGGCCTTTCATGACGGACTGGTACCAAAGCGCGGGCTCCAAAAGCAAGAAGAGGATGACATCAGTCGCTTCTTCGAGAAAATGATTGCTTTCCGCCAGGCCCAAGGCAGCGACGGGCAGCCAGCTTTCGCTATCCCGATTGCCTTAAGCTCCCGTGATAAGCAATTCACCGAGCTCGATAAAATTTCAATGGCACAGTGGTTGAAGAACAACAACTTCGCGACCAAACCACTGCTCTGGTACGTGGACTATTGCTGCCGAGACGACTACGGTTCAACGGCTGCATTTGTCTCCGCCTGGGCTGGTATTCACTATTTCGCCGGACGCCGCGGCACCGCCGCCAATTCGGAGCCGAACGCCGTGCTTACCTGGCCACAAGGCAACGGCTTTCTTGTGGAGCAATTGAAGATGCCCTTGAGCAAGAACATTCAACTAAATGCCCTTGTCACCAATATAAAAGAAGTAGACGGCAAACTCGTTACTACCTATCTCAATCATGAGAACAATCAGTTTGCGTCAACTACATCTGAATTTGTCATTCTTGCTACGCCCCGCTTCATTGCTAATAAACTATTGGCAGGAAGTAGCGGACAAGCTACCGCTAGCGCCAATTTGGCACCTGAAAATAGTCAGAGGAATGCCCTTGCAGCTGCTCAGGCACCAACTTATGCACCAACTTATGCACCCTGGATAGTAGCGAACATCAGTCTAAAGAATATTCCCGATGGTCAAGGCGTCTTGCCAGCCTGGGATAATGTCAGCTATTACAGCCCATCGCTTGGTTATGTAGTGGCCAATCATCAAGAAATTACCACCCGGCACAAACCAACGGTAATCACTTATTACTTCCCTTTATCACAGCAGGAGCCAAAGGCCGCCAGGCAAGCGCTCTTCAAGGCCAGCCCTGAGCAATGGTCAAAAACGATTGTGGAAGACCTAGAGAAAATGCATCCTGGCATCGCCAACGAAATTATTTCAATCGATCTCTGGCCCTGGGGGCACGGCATGGTCAGACCATCCGTGGGAGAAATGTGGGGAGAATCGCGGCAAAAGATGAACGAACCGAGGGGCAATATATTCTTTGCCCATTCAGACATGTCTGGTATTTCCAACTTTGAAGAAGCTCAGTACCACGGAGTTGAAGCAGCCAAAATCATTCTGGCGAAACAAACATGAACCAGAACCAGAACCTAAATATGAACCAGAACCTCAACCTCGCGCAGAACAAGAACGGCAAGCAGGCATGGCTTTCCTCGCCAGGCTGGGACTGCCTATGGATACTTTCCCCCGCATTCGTCTCCACAGCTTTTGTTATTCTAGCTCGGCAACAAATGGCCGCCAGTCAAAACGTTCCACTCTGGGTCTGGGTCTGCTTTGTCCTCTTGGTTGATGTTGCCCACGTTTACGCCTCGCTTTTCCGCACCTACTTATCACCCCAAGCCTTTGCTAAGAACCGCACACTTCTGCTGGCTCTGCCTGCTATTGCCTGGATTGCCGGCAGCCTGCTCTACTCCCTTGATGGTATTTATTTCTGGCGGGCACTGGCCTATTTAGCCGTCTTTCATTTCATTCGCCAACAGTTTGGATTTGTTGTTCTCTACTCGCGCAATGACCCTGAGCCAATGAAGAAATTCAAATGGCTCGATAGCAGTGCTGTATATATGGCCACTCTCTATCCAATTATTTATTGGCACACAAATATGCCGCGCAATTTTAGTTGGTTTGTGGCTGGCGACTTTATCGAGAGCCTGCCGCAATCCTTGGACCCTAGATTCTTCGCCAACATTTTCTTTGTAGTCTATGTACTCGTGCTGGCAAGCTATCTTCTCAAAGAAATTGTTCTACTGAAAAAAACTGGCTTTTTCAATCTTCCCCGCAATCTCTTAATCGCAGGCACTGCTCTAAGCTGGTGGACTGGTATCATCACCTTCAATTCAGACATGGCTTTTACCATAACCAATGTGGTCAGCCATGGAATTCCTTACATGGCGCTGGTATGGCTTTATCACCACGAACCAAGTAGTGAAAATTACCGAGAAATTGACGATTACCGAGAAAGTGAGAACTTAGCTGGCAACAACTCCACAGCTCCAAGACAAACGAGTACAAAAAGCTGGTCAAAGATCCGGCATGCTCTCCTCAGTCATGTAGTCTTATATTTTGCCTTCCTCGCCCTGCTAGCCTACTTAGAAGAAGGCCTCTGGGACGGTCTAATCTGGCGCGAGCATCTCAATATATTCGCCTGGTTTTCAGCCTTACCCACTATCCATGACACGGCAATACTGGCACTGCTTGTGCCTTTTCTGGCATTACCGCAGTCAACCCATTACTTACTTGATGGTTACATCTGGCGAGTGAAAGACCGGAAGAGCATTTGGTCGGCTTAGGGTAGGCTTAGTTAGGCTTAAAATTGCCTCTAAGGTTCTGTCCAATACGGAAGCCTTGAATTAGGTTATGTCTGGTCAATTGGAAAATTTCGTGCAGAGCAGCGGCGTCGGTAATGCCATGCTTATCAGAGATAGCATTAACCTGCTCCATCGCTATAGCGGAGAAATATACATCAACGTCGTCATGAACATGACCACGACCTTGATTGGGAAGTTTCAAGATTGCTTTACCAAAGTCGTTGGTAACAGCATCTGCAATTTGAGCGGTAAGAAGATCAGCGTAGAATGAATCGGCCTTTACTGCCATATCTGAGCCCCCATGATTCCTGAGAATCTAAGTTTACGCACCAATCAAAATAAGCAAACTAAAAATCAAGTAAACAAAACCTACATAGATAGAATCAATTCAAAAGATCTAGTTGCCTACGAACTTCTTGAATGTCTTTCCACATCAGCCACTTCGGTGAGCCCACTTCTTTTGAATCATTGCGCAACAAATAAGTAGGGTGAAAGACAGGCATAACTTTAGCACCGAACTGCCAATCAAACCATGTACCGCGAATGCGGCTTATAGGATCCTTAACATGCAAAACTGCTTCAACCGCCGTCGCTCCTGCTAACAAAATCAAAGCAGGGCGAACTAGCTCTAGCTGGGCATTGAGGTACTTTTGACAGGCTTGAATTTCTTCTTTTAGCGGTAGTCGATTGTTAGGTGGACGACACTTTACGACATTGCAAAGGTATATCTCTTTTTCGCGATCAATTCGACCAGCTTCAAGAATTTTATCGAACAATTTCCCTGACCTTCCGACGAACGGAACCCCCAGCTCATCCTCGTTTCGCCCAGGTGCCTCGGCGATAATCATGAGCTTAGCCTGAGGATTCCCGCTAGAAAAGACAACATTTTTACGTGTTTGACAAAGCCCACACTGAAGGCACGCTCTAGCCGCAGACTCAACCTCAGCAAGGCTTTGCCAGATCGGTGGCGGCGCCAAGTGCAGCTGCTCAGACATTATTGGCCTCTAAAAACTTATTAAGCAAAAGAGCCAGAAGTAGCGACATCAATAGATACATTGGCAACGGGGAAGTTTTGCTGTGGAGCCGCTTCTAGCTCGGCAATATCAAGCTGCTTAAGGTTGCCGATTTCTGCACCTAAACAGAGGGCGGCTGCCTGAGCAAAGTCAGAGGTATTGCCAGTGGTGAAGAAGCGAAATGCTTCTGTGCAATAGTCATTGCTTGACTCACTAGTCGACACTGCCAGTGGTGCGGCATCATGACCCAACAACTGATAAGCCAGAGCATGAGCTGGATCAATCAGCTTTAGCCCATTAGGGAATAGTTCTTTAAGTTCAAGGGAAACAAGACTTTGAATGCGATCGGCAACAAAAGGGTAGTGGGTGCAACCAAGTACCAAGGCATCAACCCCGGCTAGTACTTGCAAATACTCAGTCAAAGCCAGAGTAAGGGCAGCTTCACAGTCGGCTTCACCCAAACGTCCACTTTCAATAAGGGGCACGAGTTTAGGACAGCCAAGCTCCTGCACAGAACCCTCGTAGCCTCGGCTTACTAGAGCCTTAGAGAACGCCTTACTATTGGCCGTATTAATGGTAGACATCACGCCAATTGCCTTAGGTGGATTGGCCACCAGCCATTCAGCAGTAGGCTCGATCAAATCATAGACTTTCAGGCCAGGCTGGCGCGAGGCTGCCTGCACTGCAACATCTTTGGCCACAGCAGCGCTAGTATTACAGGCCATAACAATTGAATCGAGCTGGAATGAAGTTAGCCAGCTAACAATTTCATCGACAAAAGTAGCAATCTCACCCTTAGCTCGATTGCCGTAAGGACAGCGAGCAGCATCACCAAGATAGACAAACTCAAGGCCTTCGCCCTGAGTGACAGAAACTAAGTGGCGCAAGACAGAAAGACCACCAACCCCAGAATCAAAAAGCCCGACTCGCTTGGTTGTGCGCTTGTATAAATGGTCTTCAGTAACTTTCTTAGTCAATTTCGCTGTCAACTTCTCTGTCAGTAATTATCGTCTATTTAGTTGGCTTCCAACTACCTGTTGCTACTTTGGAAGGCTTTTGACCATCACTAGAAGAGCTTACTGAACTGGAGGAATTATTAGCGAAGCTATTCTGCGATTTTATGTCTTGTAAGTAGAGCATAACACCCCGAGCCAGCGCGCTAGCAACCTTTTGCTGGTAATCAGAGGAGATTAACCTGTCTCTTTCGGCCTTATTTGTAATGTAGCCGACTTCTGCCAGTATTGCCGGAATCGGGGTGTGGTTAATGACGTAAAAGCGAGCTTTTCTTACAGAGCGGTCGGGAGCCCCAAGACCGCTTACCAGAGAGGAATGAACTCGGTCTGCCAGGGGTCGACTTTGGTCAGTTTGAAAATACGTTTCTATGCCATATATGTTCGAGGTACTTTCAAGCGAATTAATATGTACAGACAGAAACAAATTGGGTGACACTGTATTAGTAATTTTCACCCGATCTTCCAGCGAAACAAATGTGTCGTCAGAGCGCGTAAGCACAATACGGGCCCCCTTACTTTCGAGAACTTTCTTGAGCTTAGCGATGATTTGCAGAGTTATTTCTTTCTCTTGCACATCCCCACGAACCGCACCAGGGTCATTTCCCCCGTGCCCAGCATCTAGCACCACCACTGTCTCAGTCGGGGCTCGCGGCACTAGGATCGGACCATTTGTTGCAGCAAGGGGAGAAGCTAGATTACCGCTGCGGGCAATACCAGCGTTACCAGTCAAACCCTTAGCCAGGGTTACAGTCATATAGCTCGAGCCAGCATTGAAAGACTCATCAATTGAGACGGTATCATCAGTTAGTTGCAACACCAACCGACCAGCTCCTTCTGATTCTCCAGGCAGGCCTACTCGCATAGATGAAACCAGTGGTGAAGAAGAAACATCAGGCAAAACCGAATTAGCTAACTCACGATATTCAGGCATATCGACAACATAGCGCTCTGGATTGTGCAGGCGGAATGATTTGAAATTGAGCTGTTTACCGTCAGGCCGCTCCACTCTGAAAATTTCTAGTTTAGCGCCAGACCCCTGAGGGTCAGCCGTTTCTAGCGTAATTAATGGTGGTGGCCCCAGAGGCACTTCTGGCTTGTCTACAGCACTCTCTTCAGTAGCACGATCGCCAGTGCCGCCGATACCGGTAGCGGCACTACTTGTAACGGCACTAGCTGTAACGGCACCATTAGTGGTGCCCCTCTCACTATCCCTAGAGCCTGTCAGCCTAGATCCGGAATCTCGGTAAGCAGATTCTCGTGAGCCAGATTCTCTATATCCAGATTCGCGATAACCCGATTCTTTAAGCGGGCTTTGCTTTACCGTGGGGAAGGCGCTTGTAATCGGTTCTCGAGCACCAAGGGTGGGAGCCAAAGCAGGCATGCGGGCAATTTTAGCCGCAGCTGGCGAAGTCTGAGCTATAGAAGGAGCTAGCGGTGCGCTGACCGGCTGATCGTCTTCACTGTGCTTGGTATGCGGCTTGGGCGACTGTTTAGCTGATTGCGCAGTGGGCTTAGATGACTGAGTGCTTTCTTCTTCCGCCAACTGCTCAGGCGAGGCACTGAAGTAGTCTTTAGTTTTCGCCCGCAAGCGCGCGAACCAACCGCCCTTACCTTCCTTAGATGAACCGTTAACAGGTTCTTTAGCTGCAGATTCGTTAGCTGCAACTTCACTAGCGGATTCTTCTCTAGCTGCTCCCTCGGCTTTAGTCGAAGCCAGAGGTGGCATCTGGGAAGTTGAAGTCAGACGCAATGATGGGGCCTTAATAGGCGCTGTTGAATTCCTTTTGCTGGCCGCAAGACCACTGCCTGCAGCAGTTCGACTTGTTGGCCCCGTGGCATTGCCAGCGGTTGCGCTTGCTACAGCGCTACCTACGGCTTTCCATGACAGCTTCAAAAGACCTGGCGCGGCGCCGATTGCTACCTTCTTAAGTACTGCTGGATCGCGAGCAACAAATGAAACTCTCAAAACACTGGGGCTTGCTTGAAACTGGGCGATACGAATCTCTTTAATACCGGTGAAGGCAGAATTACTTAGACCCTTCTCAGGTGAATTCAGTCTAATCACTTTGGCCGGTGCATTCCAGCTCAAGCCTTCAAAATCTGCCGTCAAAACCGTGTCGCCATTGCTACCAGGTAAATACCTGAACTGTGGCCTTCCGGCCACTACCGAGGATGCGATCCTAAGAATGACTTCGCCACCGGCAGTTGTCAGCGAACTCTCAGAAGCCTGGGTAACGGCAACACCCGGTCCACGGTCAGCGTAGCTCTGAGCCAATGCGCTTATAGGATAGGCAAAGCCAGAAAGTACGACAGTCGACGCTAATAAAGCATAGGCTGAAGCAAAAATTGCATTTTGGAAAGGCCTAGGGCTCATTGATTCCTTGATTTCTCGGGCCTAAGCGGACCCTGGCCACAAATTTTCAGAAGTTGCAGCAGTAAAAGCCTTGGCGCAAGATCTCACGAGATTTACCAGTTATAAAGAGATCCACCGAAAATTCTAACACAGAGACTGAAATGACCTACTTGCAGCCATATATATCCAATTGGCAACTAAGGTAATTGTTCAGTAAATTAAATAGTATTTGGGGTAGGGACTATGCCCTTCCTGCTACTCTAAGCAGTCGTGGAGAACGGGAATATTTCTGCCCCAGGCGATTATTGCCGACAAATCTATCGCATCTTCATCGATCGAGATGGGTGCGCGATTGCGAATGAACTTTCGTTTCGTAGCAAAACTCGGATTGGAATGGAAGGTCGTTGCTGGTAATTCATTGCTGAATTTGCCAAATCTGACTGACATTCAAACAGCGTAACTAGGGAGTAAAAAATGGGTGATCTGCCTCTACAAGTTGCCGTCGGATGCGGCTTACTTGCAGTTCTTTATGGTGCTTGGGCTGGGAAAAGCGTGCTCGACATGAGCCCTGGAAATGAGCGTATGCAATCAATTGCAGCCGCCATTCAGGAAGGCGCTGGAGCCTACATGAACAAACAGTACACCGCCATCGCAGGTGTTGGTGCCGTACTTTTCTTCGTGATTGGATTTGGTTTGGGTTGGCCATCGGCTGCAGGCTTCCTCGTTGGAGCAGTGCTGTCATCCATCTCAGGATTTGTCGGCATGTACGTATCGGTACGCGCCAACGTTCGCACTGCTGAAGCTGCTAGAAATGGCTTAGAAACAGCGCTAGCCGTCGCCTTCAAAGGTGGCTCGGTTACCGGCCTGCTCGTAGTTGGCCTAGGTCTGCTCGGTGTCTCACTCTTCTATGGCGCAACTCACGACGTAAACGCTCTTGTAGGTCTGGGATTCGGAGCTTCTCTGATCTCAGTATTCGCCCGACTGGGTGGTGGTATCTACACCAAAGCCGCCGACGTCGGTGCTGACCTTGTGGGTAAAGTCGAAGCTGGAATTCCAGAAGACGACCCAAGAAACCCCGCCGTAATTGCTGACAACGTTGGCGACAACGTCGGTGACTGCGCTGGTATGGCGGCCGACTTGTTTGAGACCTATGCAGTAACAGCCGTAGCAACCATGCTACTAGCCCATGAACTCTTCAAAGAACAAATCGTCGCCGGGACTGCTCCATATGTAATTGAGTATCCACTAGTCTTGGGTGCTGTTTCGATCGTTACTTCAATTATCGGTTGCATGTGCGTTAAGCTCGGAAAGAGCACAAATATCATGGGCGCCCTCTACAAAGGCTTGATCGTCGCTGGCGCTCTTGCTGGAGTAGCCTTCTACTTTGTCACAGACAAGATGATGCAAGGACTGACGATTGCTGGAGCTCCAATTCCTGCCATCAACTTCTTCTTCGCTTCTATGGTTGGTCTTGTGGTAACCGGTTTGCTGGTCTATATCACCGAATACTACACATCAACTTCTTACGGACCTGTTCGCTATATCGCCAAGGCCTCGGAAACCGGTCACGCCACCAACATCATCGCTGGCTTGGCAGTATCGATGAAAGCTACAGCCTGGCCAGTGCTTTCTATCGTTGTTGGTATCCTCGTCGCCTTTGCTCTTGCCGGTGTATACGGCGTAGCACTAGCTGCGATGGCTATGCTCTCAATGGCTGGAATTATCGTTGCCATCGACTCTTATGGTCCAATCACCGATAACGCTGGTGGTATTGCTGAAATGGCAGAAATGCCTAAAGAAGTACGCGAAGTCACCGATCCACTAGACGCCGTGGGCAACACCACCAAAGCCGTCACCAAAGGCTATGCCATCGGCTCAGCCGGACTAGCTGCCATTGTCTTGTTCAGCTCATACACCCAAGAATTGAACATGAAGATTCTGGAAAAAGGTGGCACCGCAATCACCTTTGACCTGTCCAGCCCATATGTACTTGCTGGCTTGTTCATCGGCGGTTTGATTCCTTTCCTATTTGCCGCCCTTGCCATGGAAGCTGTTGGAGCTGCCGGCGGGATGGTGGTTGAAGAAGTTAGACGTCAATTCCGTGAAATTCCAGGCATTATGGAAGGAACAGCCAAACCAGACTACGCAAAATGCGTCAGTATCGTCACCGGTGCAGCAATCAAGAAAATGATTGTTCCTGCTCTGCTTCCAGTGCTC
>CAJXZK010000143.1 GCA_913063055.1 uncultured bacterium | reverse complement strand
ACTGCTGTGATTTTGGACTTAGGAAAACGCTCGGCCATATAGAGAGTTAGGGACCCCCAACCACATCCAAGCTCAAGCACACGATCGCCGTTACTAATTTCTGCTCGCTGCACTGTCAACTGCAGCATTGCCTCTTCTGCCTGATCAAGACTGTAGCCCGGTTCATAATAAGCACAGCTATACTTAAGGCGCTTGCCCAAACAAAGCTTGAAGAACTCTGTGGGAACTTGATAATGCTGTTCGTTTGCCGCGGCAGTTTCAATGGCAATAGGAGCATTCGATAACTCTTTGACCATCTCAAGTACATGAGCTTGCTGCAATTCATACGAAGCATAACTCTCTTCTTTCAACTTGGTCTTAAGCATATGCCTGATACCAGCTCTAATGAGAAAATCAGGCACCATATTTGTCGCCAAAATTTCATAGATAAGCGCTTCTGACTGCGGCTTACGCAAGGGGGTAAACTCAGAATCAAGATTAGAAATGGAACTGCCTGTAGTGTCAGTATTTTGCTGAGCTAAATCTGGAGTCGACATGATTTTCCTCTTCGTTCTGTTCTTACTTACGAGCGCTTAAACCAGGGTACAAAGGCACTAGTAGTGCGCTGATAATCAATATAGGCCTGCCCCTTACTGCGAACAGCTTGCTCTTCTGTGGCCTTCACACCAGTTACTTTGGTCAAGAAAAGCAGCATAAGCAGCGGGCAGTAAATTGTATAGATACCACCGGGTGAGCCCAATGAGAAGCAAAAGAAAGCCAACCAAACCAGCCACTCAAAAAAGTAGTTAGGATGTCTGGAATAGTTCCAGAAACCGACTTGACACACTTGATTTACTTGATTTACTTGACTTACTTCACTAACTTGATTGGCATGGCCAGATTCTCGTCTTCTACTCTTGAAGCCCTCCAGCTGCTGATCTGAAATTGTTTCGCAAACAAAGGCAACTAGCCAAATGACAAAACCAGCAATCTCAAAGCCGCTAATTTGCTGATTGGCATTGGTCAGCGCCAGAGCAAAAGGCAAAGTGAGGGAGGCTAGTAAAACGGCCTGCATCTCGAAAGCAAGAAACAATCCCAAACTGGCTCTATCTCCCCAATCTTGACGATATTTCTTGTAGCGTCCATCTTCTTCTGGCCACATTCTCTTAAACCTAAAAGCCAAGAAAAAGCCCAGACGGAGACTCCAGAATGCCACCATAGTAAGTATCAAGGCACTACGACTGAAATTACCCCAACCATGCATGTAGGCCAAGGCCGTATCTACAAGTGCCACGACAGCAAAGCCGAAACCCCAAGCTACATCAACAATCCCAGCATTACCGATGCGCTCGCTGACCAGCCAAATGACAAACATCATTAAAGTGGTAGTGAGAAAGGCAGCAATCATCAAATAAATATGGGGCTCTGGCACTATTTCTCCTTAGGTACTGGCTTCGGCGCTGGCTCGCTCTAAGCGGTCTCTGACACCGTCCCAGGCGCTAGCATTAGGAACAGCTTCTACAAAAATGCGATCGAGTTTGAGCTTATCGAAACGACGCAACTGCTCATAAAGAGACCGAGCATATTGATCGACTTGCTCTGGAGCGACCACTAAAGAATCAAAAGCCAGGCCAGAAAGATTGGACCTCAACTTAGCCACAGTAGAATCAAAGGCAAAAACAGCAGCGCTTCTTTCCATGGCATTAAGCTCCAACACTAGCTCAATCAGCTGCTCGGAGGAAGCGACTGTCAACTTGGTCTGGGGAGCATAATGACTGGGAAGCGCACCGGGAACTCGAGTTTCGCCAGCAGAAGCTGAAGCAGAAGACCTCGAGCTAAAGGCTTCAGCACCAAGAACTTCAGCCACCGAAGCAGCATCGATCATGCCTGGGCGTAAAATTTTTGCTTGAGAGTTGAGCAGTGAAATAATAGTAGACTCAATACCCACATCGCAGGGGCCACCATCAAGCACCAGGGCCACTTCATCAGACGAGTCGGGCGAGTCAGCAAATTCGGCCTCCACGGCTTGAGCCGATGTAGGCGAGAGACGACCAAAGCGATTAGCCGATGGTGCCGCCAAGCCACCAGCGAATGCCTTTAGTAATTTAAGAGCCACTGGGTGTGAAGGGATGCGAATGCCAACTGAATCTTGCCCACCAGTAACTTGACTGAGCACATGATCGGCCTTCGGCAAAATCAAGGTCATGGGCCCTGGCCAAAAACGTTCAGCCAGTTGGTAAGCCTGGGGTGGGATGTCCTTCGCCCAGTCGGTCAACTGCTCGACACTGGCAATATGAACAATGACAGGATGCGAAGTGGGCCTTCCTTTGACAGCATAGAGGCGCTCAAGAGCAGCAGCACTAGAGGCATCAGCACCAAGACCATAGACAGTCTCGGTGGGGAAGGCTACCAGTAAGCCAGCCTTGAGTTTACTAACAGCGAGTTCAATAGATTGATCAATATCAGCAGTCATTTTGTTTTTCCTAGATTAGCTAGGCAAAGCGATTTAGCAGCTCAGACCGACTCAAATTGAGATTATTCGGCCTGGTATAAATCGTCTGCACCACTGTTATGTTGCGCATAGCAAAAGCAGCAAAACAGTAAGACAAATAATAGCGCCATTTACGCACAAAAATTTGGTCAAAGCCAAGAGCTTCTACCGCTGGCAGCTGAGCCTCAAAACGTTCTTGCCAGAGCCCAAGGGTCTTGGCATAGTGGTTGCCCATATCTTCAAGATCGTGCACAAAGAGATCGCTCTGACAGCGCTTCATTGCTTCACTGACGCGGCGATGGGAGAGAAGCAAAGAACCAGGGAAAATATGCTTTTGAATGAAGTCAGTGTTCTCCCGCAATAAGTCATAGCGACTATCGGGACAAGTAATCATTTGCAGGGCCAATAGGCCGTCTTTAGCTAGCAGTCGGTCACATTGCTGGAAGAAAATATCAAGATACTCATGACCGACGGCCTCAATCATTTCTATCGATACGATCTTGTCGAACTGACCCGTAATCTTTCGATAGTCTTGCATACGCAGCTCAACTTTATGTCTAAGACCAGCCTTTTGGATACGTGCCACGGCATAATCATATTGCTCTTGCGAGATAGTCACGCCAGTAATGTGACAACCATAGTTAGTAGCGGCATACTGAGCAAAACCACCCCAACCACAGCCAATCTCCAGTACACGGTCGCCCTCTTTTAAGGCCAGTTTGCGACAAAGATTCTCATACTTAGCCGCTTGTGCTTCTCTTAAACTAATCGACCAGTCTTTGAAATAGGCACTGGAATAAGTCATAGACTCATCCAGGAACAACTTGAAAAAGTCATTGCTCAAATCATAGTGATAAGCAATATTTTTACGGCTATTTGATTCATTGTTATGGCGCAACAAATGCAACAGCTGATTGCCAATGCCAAGCAAATTGACTATCTGAAATTTCTTACCATTGCCCTCTAGCAATGGGCATTGACTGATATTGAGAAGAGCCCAGGCAATCACACTGGCCACGTCATTGGTCTGCCATTGCCCGTCCATATAAGCTTCAGACAAACCAATATGACCATAAACTACCAGGCGGCGAAAGAAAGCTTCTGACCGGACATCAATTTCAGCACTAATACTAGCGTCAGCCGGCTGCGACTGACCAAAGCAAATGACCTGCCCCTCAGGCAAAGTCAACTTTAGTCGACCTTCAGTCATGGCACCAAGTGCTGCCAATACTATCTTGCGCCAAAACTTCTGCGCTACCGTCAGAGAGGTTACAGGAGCTGTTTTTTTATTCTCAACTTCAAGCTTTAAATTAGCCATCTTGTTACCTTTCATGATTAACTCTCTTAGCGCTGTTAGTCTGCAATTCGGGCCATTGCTCTTTATAGAAAAACGGTATCTTCTTCAGCCAGAGCAAGAGGGCATGCCAGTGAATTAGCGAAATGACACGCAACGTTACTAGTGGATAGCGAAAGAAAAGGCGCAGCAGTTGCCTATCAGTCAACGGCAGAGCGGCACCACTAACGCTAGTAACTAATATCTTCTTGCTTGGATCTTCACCATCGACAGTATCAACACTAAGTTTCAACGCTTGATTGGGAAGTGGCAAAACAAAATGGAATTTATCCTGCAACTGGCCAAAGGGCGAAACATAAAAGTGTTTGGTGAAAGAGGCATCAAAAACAGATGCAGAGCTCATTTTAGTAACATCCATGAAGTAGACTTTCATCTCACCGAAAGTATTGCCGACTTCAGCTATGCAAGCTAAGGGTTGATCTTGGCGATCGAAAACAAAATAAAATGACACCGGATTAAAAACATAACCGAGCACCCGCGGATAGGTGAGCAAATAGGCCTTTCCCATAGGCTCAGAGATGCCATGGTCGGCGACTAAGCGGCCCAAGCGCGTAAGCAAGGAGCTATCGGCACCAACAGGCTCTGTGCCGAATAGATGATCGCTATCATAGAAGCTGAACAAATTAAAACTATTATGATTGAAAAGACGCGAATTCTGAGCTAAACAGCTCAGTTCGCCCAATTCTAGATAAAGCATAAAAACGCCATGCTTAAACCTGTGACCGCTGGGCAGCAAGCGCTGATGGGCCACTGAGCACTCAAATAGTCTAGACGTTATTGCTAAATCAGTCATATCGATTGAGCAGCTCCAGCTAAGCTATCCACAGCCAAAGTCGAGAGAATGGCACTCAAATCATAGGCTGAGGTCAGGGCATCTTCGTGGAAACCATAACGGAAGTAGCTGCCGCAGAAATACAAAGCTTGCTTAGGGCTGACCGAATTGAGTTGCGGCAGCTGAGGCTGAGCCTCAAAGGTAGCTAGATCAAAAAGTGGGTGTGTATACTCAAGCTGACGCACAATTTTACCCGGGTCGATCAAGCCTTCGCTGTTTAAAGATACAAAATAATCTTCCTGGCATTTTAAGCCTTGCAGATTATTCATCCAATAATGTGTATTAGAGTGCTCAGCGATGCGATAGTTCCATGATGCCCAAGCCTTTGGCTCTGCTGGCATTACCCGGCGATCGGTGTGCACCGTCACCGAGTTGTCCTGGTACTTAAACGGGGTTAAGAGGCGAGCCTCTAAAGCCGTTGGCTCACTAATAAGGGCGAGAGCCTGATCTGCGTGACAGGCAAATATCACCTTATCAAAATCGCTAAAACCGCTCTCTGTATGTACCCGAGCGCCATGAGCAAGACGCTCGACTCGTTTTACTCCAGACGAATACTTAGTGGTAGGTGAAAGAGCTGCTAGCAAGCGCTTAACGTACTCTCTGGCACCGCCATCGACTGTATACCATTGAAAATGAGTGTCTAGGCCAAGAAAACCATGGTTATGGAAGAAGCGAATTAAAGTGGCAATAGGAAAATCTTGCACTTTATCTGGTGGCGTGGACCAAACCGCCGAAGCCATCGGTATCAAATACCAATGTAAAAAATCATCGCCCAGTTTAAAGTGACTAACATAGTCGCGCACTGAAAGCCTGGATACATCGGTGGATAAATCGGCATTTTCCATGTGGCGCAAGGCATTTTTATTGAACCAATCAAGCTTTAGCAACATACGCCAAAAGCGCGGACTAATTAGATTTCGTCTTTGAGCAAAAATTCTATCTAAACCAGCCCCATTCCATTCAATTTTATCGGGCAAATACTGCACAGAGAAAGACATGTCGGTCTTCTTAGTGGGAACATTGAGTTCGCTAAATAAAGCCGTCAAGTTTGGATACGTAATATGGTTATAAACCATAAAGCCAGTATCAAAGGCAACCTTGCTGCTGCAAACCACATCACCACTGCCAACCACATCAATAGTATTGGTATGACCACCAAGATAAGAGTTACTCTCAAAAATAGTCAGGTCATATTGGCGGCTTAGCTTGTGAGCACAACCCAATCCAGCAATTCCAGCCCCGATGATGGCAAGTTTTTTCATGTCGTCGCCTTCTTACCAGGAGAATAGCTATAAGCTTCCGCAGGGACGGGCCTAAGCTGCCAAATGATACCAAGAGCGGCCAGGAGCTTAAGCAAGTAAAAACTAAAGTCGACCTCCCACCAGTAAAAGCCTTGCCTGGCAGCCCCAGGGAAATAATGATGATTGTTGTGCCAGCCCTCACCCATGGTAATTAGAGCGAGAAAGAAGTTATTGCGGCTCTGGTCACCGGTCTCATAGCGCTGTGAGCCGAACATATGGGTGAGGGAATTGATTGAGGCCGTACCGTGAAAGAGCAGCACAGTGCTGACAAAGAAGCCCCAAACCAGCATCTGCAATGGGTTTGTGCCCAATTGAGGATAGAACAACTGCAGGCAATGCCCAAAGAACAATAGACTGAACCCCAATAGCACAGGCACGAACCAATCGAAGCGATTCAGTAAAACAAGCTCGGGATAACGGGCCAGATCTGGAATTTTTTCATAGTCAGTCGGCATGTTGCGATCAGCTGTTATCCAACCAATATGGGACCAAATGAAACCACTGACCGATGGCGAATGCAAATCTCCATCTTTATCTGAAAGCTTGTGGTGAGCACGGTGGTGAGCGGCCCACCACAATGGACCGCGCTGAACAGCCGAGCAGGCCATCAAAGCGAAGATGAATTGCGCCGTGCGACTAGTTTTAAAGGTACGGTGGGCGAAATAGCGGTGAAGAAATGCCGTTACGGCAAACATTCTCAGCCAATAGAGGGCTATGGCTGTGGCCACGGCAATCGGCGACCAACCGACAAAAAAGACGGCAAATAAACCGGCATGGAGAAAAGCAAAAGGAAACCAACGACTGAACCGAGTTTTCACAGGCATTGCTCTGACCCGCTCAGCTCCTTCGTCAAAATGATCGGAATCAAGCCAGCGCAAAGACGGAGGCAGCGTGAAATAGCAATTGCCCGGGTTTGGGGAGCCTATGGATATAGGTCCGAGTTTAGGTTTAGTGCTATTGGTCATTTTCAACATCATGGCAGCGCCAGCCCACCTTTTCCCCAAAAACACGAATTAAAGAGCTTTTCAGAAGCTAGAAGAGCTAACAATTATAAGTTTGACTGAAAAGGTCTTTTCAGTCAATAGCCTATTGGTCATTTTCATTTAGCAAGTCTCTCGGGCGGGGCTAAGAAGGCTCATACATCAGAGCACCCGTGACAGCAGTTGTTTCGTACTCGAAAACTACTGATTGACTTATAGCAGTTAGCTTTCCAGGGCTCTAAAAAAGAATGTTTGGACTCGGGATGCGAAATTAGTGCACAGCGTATCGCTACGCGCTACACTAGTTTCATGATCGTCAGCTTTCGCCACAAGGGGCTTGAAACCTTGTACCGGACAAACTCAACCCGTGGCATAAAAGCCGCTCATGCGCCTAAGCTACGCCGTATTCTAGCGGCACTAGATGCGGCGACTTCGCCCGCAGATCTGAATCAGCCGGGCTACAAACTCCACCCACTCAAAGTGGAACTGAAAGGGCACTGGTCTGTCTGGGTGAATGGGAGCTGGCGCGTCACCTTCCGTTTTATCGGAAACGATGTGGAGCTGGTTGATTATCAGGACTATCATTGAAGAGGTTATTGCGATGAAGAATCACCCCCACCCCGGCGAGCTACTTCGTGAAGACGTGCTGCTGCCACTCGGGATAGAAATTACAGATGCTGCACAACGACTGGGTGTGTCACGCACCACTTTATCCCGTGTTGTTAACGGTCGGGCTGGTATCAGCCCAGACTTGGCAGTGAGGCTTGAGCGTGCCGGTGTCAGCACGGCCAGATTCTGGATGACCTTGCAAACCAACTATGAGCTTTCGAAGGCAGAGCAGCGGAAGCAGCCAAAAGTTAAACGACTGCAAATCGCTTAATAGTCCTGGTTACCGCCAATGCTGGCTTGTACTGAATATCTAGGGGCCCTTAAAAAATGGACAAAGAAGAATTTGTTGAAGAGGTAATAAAAGGGGCCTTAAGAGAGAATGCTTATGACCTGGCAATGGATATCTTCAATACCCCAGCCAAAGTTCGGGAAACTGAATATACTCAGAAACAAACCGCTGTAGCGGCATGGTATAGCAAGCTCTCGCCTGAAGACCAAGACCTGGTCAAGATTGTTGTAAGAAATTCTATCAGTAGCACAATATGGCGCTTCCTCTTCACATTCAGCGATCAGAGTATAGGACGAATTAGAGAAGAGCACGGCAAGCTGGAACTTTACTACAGCTCAGCTGACGGTAAGAGGGTTATGCTTTCTGGCGCCCGAGAGGAATTAGAGGAAATGCACGATCTCTACTACTCAAATGAGCCCGATTCTCCAGATTGGATTTGTACTGGCTTGAGTCCAGATAGCTCCGACTAAGTTGGATTTATCAACTTTATGCGATACGGCATGCGCAACTATAGATAGTGTCTCCCAAGCTACTCCATCAGAAGTGATTTTCTCTCCGTCCCGTTCACTTGCCAGATATATCACTCTGCTAATATCCCGCTGACTCTCGGAGTAATCAGGCACTATATCTGTGTATAGCCACTGTGCCTTGGATTCAAGGCACTGATAAGAAGGTCGTCACCCAGAAAATTAGCACCAGTAATTTGCCACTCAATACTGTCAGCCATCAATCTTGCATTAGCTGAAGCCACCACTGGCAATGCCTCTTTATCTACTAGCATCTTAGGCGCAACGAACCAGTAAAGCTCATCAACTAAGCCAGCATCAATGAGACTGCCAGCCAATTGACCGCCGCCTTCGCATAACACTTTCTGACAGCCCTGCTCAAGCAAGTATTGCAGGGCCGCTCCAATATCAAGCCTACCAGTACCCTCCGGCGACTCAGACAAAGAGACAAGACTGCAAGATGAAGGATAGTCACTCTGTTTGACCAGCAGCTCCTCTCGGCAAAAAATTATGGTTTTTCCTTGAGCAGCAAAAATACGAGCATCAGGCTTTATTGTGCAATTGGGGTCAAGAACGGCTCTAACAGGATTTCTCTGGACATTATCTGCGCCTTCTCCCAGCCGGACATCTAACTGCGGGTCATCCAGCCTGGCCGTATTAGCACCAATCAAAACAGCATCATAGGCAGCACGCAAAGCCATAACAAACTTTCTAGCAGTGGCACCAGTAACATAGCGACTAGCAGCAGTGCGATCGGCAATGCGGCCATCAAGAGTTAGTGCCATCTTGAGCGAGAGCCAGGGCAGATTTTCTTTGATGGCTTTGAAAAAACCACGATTTAAGTAACCACATTCACTTTCTAACACACCAACGGTCAGGTCAATGCCAGCCTCACTAAGCTCTTTCAAACCGCCGCCAGCAACCTTTGGATTAGGATCAGCAATGCCTACCACAACTCGGCTAAGCTTGTGTTCTATGATTTTTTTTGAGCAAGGTGGCGTGCGGCCAAAATGACAGCAAGGCTCTAAGTTGACATAGAGCGTCGCCCCAACACTCTGGTTTCCCGCTTGATTGAGAGCCTCAACTTCAGCGTGGGGCAGACCCGGAGCGTGGTGATAACCTTCTCCCACTATGCGACCATCGGGGCTGACCACCACCGCTCCAACCATCGGGTTTGGAGCAGTAAAGCCTTCTGCTTCCTGCGCCAGTTCCAGGGCCCGGCGCATGAAGTGCTGGTCGGCAGTATCGAAACTATCCAAAGAAAACTTCAGCCACGCGATAAAGCTCCATATCGAGAGTCTTCAAGCTGCTTGTGGCTTCCTCAATGGCGACATCGTGCAACTTTGAACCTGACAGTGCTACCATGCGTCCAAACTTTTGTTCGTGCACAAGCTGGGTAGCTTTAACGCCAAAGCGGGTGGCCAGAACTCTATCGAAGGCTGTAGGGGCCCCACCACGCTGAATGTGGCCAAGAATAGTGGCCCGAGTCTCAAAACCGGTTTCAGCTTCGATTAATCGCGCCAATTGATTGCCGATACTCGAACTATCGGAAGGGGAATCATGGGTAGGCTCAGCGCTCAGTTCACCAGCCTCAGTCGCACCGTCAGGCGACTCAAAGCGTGCCCCCTCAGCCACTACCACAATAGAGTAATCTCTGCCCCGAGAATGCCTGGTCTTGATTGCTTGAACTACTTCTTGTGCCTTGATTGGCTTCTCTGGCACCAGAATAAAATCAGCACCACCAGCAATACCGCCATAACAAGCAATCCAGCCAGCTTTGCGACCCATCACTTCGCAGACAAGCACACGGTTATGCGACTCGGCGGTTGTATGCAAGCGATCTATGGCCTCAGTAACAATGTTAATGGCAGTATCAAAGCCAAAGGTGAAGTCAGTGGCATTTATGTCATTGTCGATAGTCTTAGGCACACAAACAACTTTTAGATTGTGCTCTTGGTGCAGGCGGTTAGCCACACTACAAGTATCAATGTCGCCCACGGCAATGAGAGCATCTAGTCGGTTCTTGACGATATTTTCAGCAATGCGCTCAGGGCCGCGGTCAAGCTTAAAAGGATTAGTACGAGATGTGCGCAGGATAGTTCCACCACGGTGAATCAAGCCACCGGTAGATTGCATAGTCAGTGGCATCACCATATTCTCGATGGGGCCACGCCAACCTTCTAAGAAACCAACTACTTCAGATGAATACTCTTTGACACTTGTTCTAACCACCGCTCTAATTACGGCGTTCAAGCCAGGGCAATCCCCGCCACCAGTCAAAATTCCAATACGCATTATCGTTTCTCTTTTGATTTTCCCATGCCAAGCGGCAACTATCGTCCGTCATCGTTAGGATGTAAGGGCCATCAGTATACTGAGCAGCCAAATCGACGGGCGGAAGGCTTAAGAATCATAAAGTTCTAAGGGTTTTTGTCAGCAGTGTCTTACATTTATAGACTGCCAATAAGAGGACACGATCTTGAATCTCTACGAATACGAAGCCAAGCGAATTTTTGCCGAAGGGGGCATCAATGTACCGCCTTCTCAGCGCATCACTAAGCCAGAAGAATTGGCCAAAATCCATTTCGGTTATCCCCTAACCCTAAAATGCCAGGTCTTGGCAGGCGGCCGCGGTAAAGCCGGCGGCATCAAATTTGCCAAAGACTTGAAAGACGGCATGGCACTTGCCAAGGACATGCTCAAGCTTTCAATCAAAGATTCAAAAACAGAAAGTTTATTGGTTGAGCCCAAGATGTCTATCGCCCGCGAGCTCTATCTCGCGGTCACCCTAGACCGCGACCGTGGCTGCCCAATTTTCATCGCCTCAGCTGAAGGCGGCATTGAAATCGAATCTTCGTCAAACGTTTTGACCGAGCCAATTCCTCATCCATATCAGCCTTTCGTTGGCCGCAACCTCGCCCAAAAGCTCGGCTTGAAGGGTGCTGTGCTCAACAAAGTAGCTGACATTGCCAACAAGCTCTACAAAATATTTGAAAGCAAAGACCTAGACCTAGCTGAAATCAACCCACTTGTGATTACCGAAGGCGACGATGTAGTTGCACTCGATGGCAAAATCATCATCAACGACGATGCTGTTGATAGACAACCTCAATTCAGAGGCTGGGAAGAAGCTCACCTCTGCGACCTCTCTGTAAGAGAGCGCAATGCCAAGATGACCGGTTTAAACCTGGTTGAATTAGATGGAAACATCGGTATCCTCTGCAACGGCGCTGGACTAACCATGGCCACCATGGACATGGTCAAAGCCTTTGGCGGCCAACCTGGCAACTTCTTAGATGCTGGCGGCGGCTCTGACCAAAAGAAAACACTAGCAGCACTAGAACTCGTTAACGACAACCCCAATGTTGATGTCATTCTGCTCAACATCTTGGGCGGCATCACAGCCTGCGACGAAGTTGCCGGTGCCCTCGTTGAGTTCATGAAAAAGTATCCAGAGCGCGCCATGGTCGTAAGACTGCGGGGCAACAACCAAGACATCGCCGAAAAAATGCTGGCTCAATCGGGTCTCAAGCTTTATCCAGATTTGGAAGAAGCAGTTAAGGAAGCGGTTAGCCGCGCCAAAACAGGTAGTTCCAAAAAACCAGTTGCCGCCGGCAAAGCCTAAAAGGAGATTCTAAAGTGATTCTTGTCGACAAACATACAAAAGTAATCGTCCAGGGCATAACTGGCAAAATGGGCGCAGCCCACACCAAGCGCATGATCGAGTACGGCACCAACATTGTTGGCGGCGTAACACCTGGTAAGGGCGGCGAGAAAATGCACGGCGCCCCTGTATTCGACACTGTCAAACAAGCAGTTGAAGCTACAGAAGCAACTTGCTCAGTAATCTTTGTGCCACCTTACTTGGCTCTTGATGCCGGTTGCGAAGCCCTTGATGCCGGGATTAGCCTCTTGGTTCTGATTACCGAAGGCATTCCACCACTAGATACAGCCAAATTGGTTGCTCAAGTGAAAGCTAAAGGCGCCAAGCTAATTGGTCCAAACTGCCCTGGTATCATCACCCCAGGTCAATCACTAATCGGCATTCTTCCTGGCTCGATTTTCAAATCAGGACCAGTAGGCATGGTGAGCAAGAGCGGCACTCTAACCTATGAAATCGCTCTCGCTCTAACCGAAAGCGGCCTGGGTCAATCAACTTGCGTAGGCACAGGTGGCGACCCTATTAAAGGTGTTGACTATCAAGAATGTCTCACCATGTTTGAAAACGATCCAGCAACTGAAGTGATTGTTATGATCGGTGAAATCGGCGGCAACGCTGAAGAAGAAGCCGCTGCCTTCATCAAGAAGTCAATCAAGAAACCAGTAATTGGTTTCATTGCTGGACAAACTGCCCCTCCTGGAAAACGCATGGGCCACGCTGGCGCCATCATTTCTGGTGGCAAGGGCACAGCCGAATCTAAGCTAGAAGCTTTCAAAGCTAATGGCGTAAGAGTGGCTATGACCCCGGCAGAAGTAGCTAAGCAAGTAGCAGATGCTCTCAAGCAACCAGCCAAAGCTTAAGTTCTAAAAACTAAATCGAAAGCGGAGAGATCAATTGGTCTCTCCGCTTTTTTTGGCTAATTTGTCTGCTCGTCAGTTCCCCTTAAGCAGCCCAGTCAGGTAGTGGGATAGCTCATCCCAACTGGCTGGCTGACTGCGAAAAGCAATGTAGCCATCAGGACGAATTAAATAGAGACACTCCGAACTGGCACCATAGACATTGTGCAATTCACGCTCAGCATCAAGCAATAGAGACTTAAACTTGGGCATTTTCGGCGTTTTTGCTAGAGCGGGCACAATAACATGAACGTCGATTAGGTCTTTGTAGTGCTGTTCAATTGCCTCCTCAATCTCATTGAACTGCAAGTAGCCCGGTTCTGAATTAACAAAGCCATCAAAGAGCAATAACTGAAACTTAGTGGAAGCCATTTGCAGAGCTAGCCTGGTACTCTTGCCGTTGAGGGTCTGACATGGCCCATCAACAACTCGATCACCAGCTACTGGCCCACGGGTAAACTCCATCCACGACTTAAAACCAGGACGTTCGCCCACTTCGCCATGGCCAGTAAAGCGCAAAATTCCGCTGTCCACAGCTTTGAGGGCTCGCTCAAGGGGGCGATGAGCCTCGGCAGAAAGCGAACTTTGACGATAGCTGATACCAGTTAAACTGCCAGCTCTAAGTATGCGCTGCTGCACCACTTCTTGCGCTGACAAAAACGACATCATCCGATCGCGCACATTTTTAGCCAAAGGGTTACGCAGAGTAACAGCTTTGGTGGCCATATCAGTACCTTTCAAAACGGCCTGACCAACGGTATGACGCTCTTCGTGATAAGTATCAAGCAAGCGCTCACTATCAGCGGCCAGGTCATTTAAAGCCAGGTGCAATTTCCACGATAAGTTAATAGCGTCTTGCATGCCGGTGTTCATACCAACTCCACCCACAGGGCTGTGGATATGAGCGGCGTCACCAGCGAGAAATACTCGGCCCTGGCGGTAAGAAGTGACGCAGCGTCGGTTGATTTTGAACCAACTCATCCAATGGGGATCCGAAATTGTCAGAGGCTTTTGTTCAGGACTATCGAGTTGTTGATTTAGGCGAGTCTTAACTAGCTCAACTACTTCTTCAAACTTGAGCTCATTAGCGGCATCAACATTAGAATCAGGCATCATATCGAAAATTAGCCTGTAGCGGCCCCCACCAAAGGGAAAGAAGGTGACCAGGCCGCTTTCAGAAAAGTAAATATAGGCCTCATCTTCGAGCATCGATATCTGACTGCCGGTGTCAACAGCTACGTCAGCGGCACCAAACACTTCCTCATAAGCAACCCCTTCAAAAGTCAATCCAAGGCCATGACGTGCAGCACTATGGGCACCGTCACAGCCAACTAGATAGCGGCATTTAACCACCTCAGGCTCGCTCTGACCTTCACATTTGATAGTTGCTACTACCTCTTCAGCATTCTGGGTAAGGCCGACTAACTCTTTGCTGCGCTCAATATTTACCCCCTTACCAGTCAGATTATCAGCCAGAATCTCTTCGGTTTTACTCTGGGGAATAGCCAAAATAAATTTGTAGAACGACTCAATTTCATCAGTGTTGAGATGAACAATGCGTTTGTTTTGACTGTAGATGTTGCTGCCGCGAATGGGCATACCGCTAGCCAGGAAAGGCTCAACCAGAGACATGTTTTCAAACATTTCTAAATTACGAGCGTGCACCACAATGGCTTTTGAAATTGTGGTGGCAGCATTAGCCTTGTCGATAATGCGGAAGTTAACACCGCGCCTACGCAAGTCATTGGCGAGAGTAAGCCCGGTGG
>CAJXZK010000142.1 GCA_913063055.1 uncultured bacterium | reverse complement strand
AATGATACGGCGACCACCGAGATCTACACCTCTCTATTCGTCGGCAGCGTCAGATGTGTATAAGAGACAGGTCATCAATCATTGACTATACCGACAGGCAAACTTGTATCATCTTCGGAGATGGTGGCGGTGCTGCATTGATACAGCCATCTCCCTCGAAAGAAGACGGCTATTTCATCGATTTCTTGCACGAAGTTGATGGTTCGGGCGGTGACTATCTTTGCATGCCTGGCGGAGGCAGCCAGTTCCCAGCTTCTGCTCAGACTGTTGCCGACAAAATGCACTTTGTCAAACAAGACGGACCAGTGGTCTTCAAGTTCGCTTCAAAGCGTATGCCAGAGCTTTGCGCTCGTTTGCTCGCTCGCAATGGCTTGACCGGAGCTGATATAGATCTTTTCATCCCGCACCAGGCCAATCTGCGCATTATCAAAGCGGCCGTAGATCGCCTTGGTATGTCAATGGACAAAGTCATAGTAAATATTGACGAATACGGTAATACCACCGCTGGTACCTTGCCTCTAGCAATCGGTACAGCTTTAGACCAGGGGCGCTTGAAAAAAGGCGATCTCGTCTTGTTTGCGGCCATGGGCGCAGGGCTGAGTGCGGGTGCTTGCTTGATGCGTTGGGGATATTAGTTTTAGTTCTAGTTCTGTTTAGCTAGTACTTGTAGTTTTGGCGGTGTCTAGTCGTCGAGGAAGTTTTTTTGCGCGAAGTTTCGTTAGCCGTAAAATCTCCTCAGTTTCAAATGGTTTTTTTATCCAGTCCACCAGTTCTGGATGATGCACGCGACCAATATTGGCTTCTGCACCGCTAAGTACGATGACTGGTATTGATTGTGCTGCGAATTTTTCATGCATCCAATTGACAAAGTCGAGGCCGTTGCCATCAGGTAGGTTTATATCGGCAAAGAGTAAATCTGGACGCTTATTCTCAGCTAGAGTTTGAGCTTCGGCGATGTTGGCAGCGCGGACGCAATCATAACCAGTGCGGGTAATTAGTGTCTTGAGAATTAGCGCAATTGAGTCGCTGTCTTCCATCAGCAGCACCAGGGCCGGTTCTTCCTCTCTATCTTCTTCTGGGGCGCAGTTAGTTTGCGTGCTGTTAGCGCCTTGCTCCTCGATGCTTTCGAGGGCGGGCAACTCAAACCAAAAAGTAGCACCTTCGCCGAGTCTGCTTTCCGCTCCAATATTTCCGCCCAGCTTTTCTATCAGCGCTTTTGAAATAGCTAGACCCAAGCCTGAGCCAGTGTTGAATTCGTTTTCAACACAGCTTAGTTGTTGGAAGAGCCCGAATAGTCCCTGCATGTGTTCTTCGGCAATACCTGGCCCTTGATCGGTTACATTGATTTTGACATTGGGGCCGTTGTTAGTACTGCTGACGTGAACGGTTCCGCCTCGTGGAGTATATTTCAAAGCGTTGGAAATTAGGTTGGTAAGTACCTGCATCAGCCGATCACGGTCGCCGATGATATCGCGGTCTTGCGATTCTAAGTTAAAGCTGACAGTTACACCTCGTTCCTCGGCAAAGGCTCTAAGCGAATCAATGGTGCTTTCTAATAACTGACTGGGAGCAACAGTCTCGATTTTCATTTCTAATTTGTTGGCTTCTAGCCTACGTATATCGAGAATGTCGTTGATCAAGCGAATTAAGCGGTCACTGTTGTCTCGGGCGATGCTGACATACTCCATGGTCTCGCTGCTAATTTCGCCGGTCATTCCACCTTCGATTAATCCTAGGGCGGCTCTTATGGAAGTCAGCGGTGTGCGCAATTCGTGCGAGACCGTGGAATAGAATTCACTGACTCGACGCTCTACTTCCTTTTTCTCTGTGATATCATGGGCGATACCGTAAAGTCGATCGCATGCTCCTGATTTGTCTAAGACTGGAAACACTCGAGACCAGATCCAGCGAATTTCTTTGTCTTCTGTTTCGATACGAAATTCGAGGTCGAAGCCCTGGCCATATTGGCCGTCAGTGCCAAGCATTAGCCCTTGCAGTGCTTTTCTTACGCGCACTCGGTCGTCTTCAATGATGGGGTTGAAGAATACTTCTTTATTCTTGTAGAGTTGATCGCAGCCCTCTAGCCAAAGTTCTTCAAAGGCCGGGCTGGCGTAAATAAATTCATCTGTGCGGGCCGAGATAATCCAGAAGACTTCGCGAATATTTTCGGCCAGTTGCCTAAACATCGATTCACTGTCGAGTAATCGTTGTTCATACTCTCGTCTTGTTTTCTCTGCTGCTTTTAGTTCTGTAATGTCCCGATGCGAGCCCGCCATTCTGATGGCTCGGCCTTGGGCATTCCAAATTGCTTGGCCGCGGGCACATATCCATTTATAGTCACCGTTCTTGGTGCGACAGCGCATTTCTGCTTCGTAAGGCTGTTTCGTGTCAATGTGGCGCTGTACTTTATCCATTACTTCTTGATAGTCGTCGGGATGGCAGAGTAAGCGGAACGTGTCAAAGTGATTGGCTAATTCATTCTCTTCAAATCCTAATTGAGATTTGTAGCGAGGCGAATAAAATACTTCGTTCGTGACTAGATCCCAGTCCCAAATGCCATCGTTTGAGCCTGTGATGGCAACGTAATAGCGCTCTTGGCTCTTAAGGTAGGCCTCGTTGGCTTCAATGCGATCGACAAAGTTACCAATTTGATAGCCGATCGACTCAAGAGTCGTTACAAGTTCATTGCTAATTGGTGTGGCGCGGGTTGATAGAAGGCTAATCACCCCCCAAATACGGTTGCCGATACAGATAGGAAAGGCTACGACTGCAGGATAGGTTTTGGTAATGCGAGATGCTGGTTCACTAAAGCAGGTGTCATATTGTTCGATGTCTGTATAGACTTTACCTTTGCCGTTGAACCAAATTGTGGCTGGAAATCCGGTTGACAACGAAAGTGGAACGTTGACAGAGCGAGCAATTAGATAATCATGTTTATCTGTTTCGCTAACAACCTTGTGAACTAGCCGCGACATGCGATTGGCCCGTTCATCGATGCGCCAGACTATGCCAATTTCAAATGACAGTAAAGTACAAAGAGTGGTGCAGATTTGTCCCAGGGCATCGACTATAGCCGTTGCGCCCACTAGCACTTTGGTAATCTCAAACTGAGCATTGGCCTGGCTTTGCTTCAGCCAGCTGGCCGTGATGTCGCGCATGAAGAAACTATATTCTTCTGCACCGGTTTGCTTATTCAAGGAGATATTGGCATCGATTACTATGTGCCGCAATTTACCATCAGCGGTCTTAAATACTGCGGCAAATTCTTTGAGAATGCCAGCATTCTTTAGCTGTAGTAGAGCTTCTTCGCCAAGTTCTGGGCTAGAAAAAAGTTGCTTCAGAGTTTGTTCGTTGTTAACTATCTTTGTCTGTAATAATTCTCGAGCGGCTTGATTGGCCCTCAGTATGTTGCCGCTACTATCGGTTTGTAGCAGAGCGATGGGAGCGTTTTCAAGAAAGTCTAGGGGCTGAGAATTATCAATCACTTATGGCTACTCGCAAATTTTCGCCTGTTGGTGACCATTGCTCTAACAAACGCTGGATTTGGCTTGGAAGTTTCATCGGATCAAAGGGTTTGGAAATGACACCGGCAATTGGTAGATGGCGGTATTGATTCATCTCATGAATTTGTACTCGGGCTGTAATCAAGATAATGGGAATGCTGCGCCACTGCTGCCGTTTGTTGATTTCATTAATGGTGGCGACGCCATCCATTTGAGGCATGGAGACATCCATCAATATGAGATCCGGTCGATGATTCTCAAGAAATTGCAGCGCCGCTAGCCCAGATTCGGCGGTCTCGACCTGCCAATTACCAAGGCAAGTCAGTGTCTTCGACACCAGCTTGCGCAGGTCAGCATTGTCGTCGACAAGTAATACAGTAGAGTTTTTCACGATTAAACCTCTTTTGCCTTAGAGCGTGACTTACTTAAGGCGCAGCAAAGGCCGGTAATAAGTATTTGCCCAAAGAACTTTGATTCTTGCGCTTCTAATGTTTTTTTGCGGTACTGCCGCATCACCGTGCGGCATATCTACGATTAGGCAAGGCTCTTATTTTATGGGTGAGGTGAAGTTGGTGCAGTCTGTGGTAGATCTGGGCACCCTGAAGCAGGTGATTGGAGCGGCACAGATCGGCTTTGATGATCTTAGACCGCTGCAAATAGGCAGTTTCAATGGTCTTTTCGTCTTGCGCAAATTTAAGGATATGAAGGTTTATCAGTGGCTCAGGCTCAATGAGTTACTGGCTAACCTGGGTTATTCGGCAGTGTTTGTTGATGAGCTAGAGCGTCTACAGTATCTCAGCGCCAGCCTAGACCAGGCCCAGGAGTTCTATCAAGATTTCTCGCAAGACTTTTGGCAAGACCCATTGTTAGATTGCCGTGCCGACAGCGATAACATTTTTGCGCCCACTGATAGTTTTTCAATGCGTTCTCTGTCAGTTGGCCCTGCTGCCGCTGAAATTTTGGAAGTGACTGAAGCTACCGATGTGTCTGAAGCTAGAGAAGGTGTTTTACGGCAAAAGCTACTCCAGGCTCTCCAGGGTATTCATAGACCGGATTCGCTTACTGCCCCCACTGAAGCTCCAGTTAATTCCAGCGATGACAAAAGTGACGACCAAGAGCAAGGACAAAAGGCGGCTAGCGGGCTAGGCTATGCTTCGGTGATGCGTTTTCTCGCTGGTAGCGACTGTACTCTTTCTACTGATGCCTTTGAGAAAGCAGCACTGAAGCTAGATCAGCTTGAGAAAATTGAGCTAGTGCCAGTATTGGCTCAACTTCGCGCCAGCCATAGAGTGCCCACAGTTAGAGACTACCAAGGAGCTGCCGGCGAAGTTGATATTGAGGCTTGGTTGGAAGTGCGTCAGGATGCGGCAATAGAGGCCCGGCCTGAGCCTGAGAGCAGTTTGCGACAACAGCAAATTGCTGCTACGCGGGCGCAGCAATTAATCGATAGCGTGCAGTATCTAATGTTAGTACCAGTGCCTGAAACCGACCTTGTACCAGCGTTTTTTCATATGGGCGGCGTTAATGACATGCCGCCGGCTCATGTTCATTTGGCTTTAATGCGAAGGTGGGCGGAGAGATATGCAGCGAAACCAAAAATATTAGGCCTTGGGCCCGACTCTCTTTATTTTTATGTGGCCAAACCAGTTAACGCCACTGCGGCCACAAGATTGGCGATTGAGCATTTTCGCTATTGCCCTGATAGCGTCTTGCAATCCTTGGGCTCCATTGGTCGTTTGGCAAGTGAAATTAGCGACTGTGACCTTTGGCAGTTCTGGTGGGAATGAAATGAAAACTTTCTGGCCGCGCCATGCTATGACTTGGGCAAGGCCTTTTGATAGTTCTGGAAAGTAGCCTCAATTATCTTTTTTAGTTCTTTATCGAAGGAAGCTGCCCGTCTTAGCTTTTGGAAGCTAAGCTTAAGCTCTTCTGCAATTGCTTGGTCTAGGTCGTCTACTAAATGCGCTTGTTCCATCTGCTTTCTCACTTTGCCTTTTAATCGGCCGCCCGCCGTCTTCATTGAAGATAAGATGGGCCGTGTGAAAAAGCCGTGAAAAATTGCAGACAATAGCAAAGCCTAATAGCTAAATTTACCAAGGGCTACCTTGCCGTGAAAGACCCAATAGACAATTACCGTGTAGCTAAAGACGAACGGTAGGCCGAGTACGGCTATAAATAACATGGTTTTAAGTGTGCCTTGGGACGATGCCGAATTGTAAATACTGAGGCTAAGATTCGGGTCTATGCTGGAGACAATTAGATTGGGGAAAATGGCTATCCCGAATAGGGCCGCCAGAGCGCCTATTGTGGCAATGGACGAAAGAAAGGCATAGCCCGGTTGCTTGAGAAAAATAGTGCGGGGAATGTTGCCGATGGCCAAAATGTTGACTAGCACCACAGACCATAGCCAGGGGTAATGCTTGAGGTTGCTTGTGGCGGAAGGTATTTGAGTGAGAGTGAAAATTGTGGTGAGCATATAAACCATGACAAAGATGCCATAGGTATGCCAAATGTAGTTGTGAATGCGCTCTTGCAATTCGCCCTCGGTTTTAAGATAGAGAAAAATGGAACCATGCATGGCGCAGGTGGCAACGGCTAAGAGTCCTGTAATAACTGGATAAAACTCAAGCACTGACATTTTTTCTTTGTGCAGTTCAAGCTGGCCGTCGATGGGCAAGCCCAAAAAGAGCTGGCCGACAATGTAGCCAAATAAGAAAGACGCGCTAAGGCTGGAGAGAAAGAAGCAAGCATCCCAGAATTGACGCCAGAACTTAGCTGGGTGTTTGCTGCGAAATTCAATCGAGACAGCCCTAAAGATTAGGGCACAGAGAATGATCATCAAATTTGTATAGAAGCTTGAAAAAGCCAGAGCGTATACGTCGGGAAAAGCGGCAAAAAGAGCACCAGCAAAAGTGACTAACCAGACTTCGTTGCCGTCCCATAGTGGACCTATGGAGTTGATGATTAAGCGGCGCTCTTCGTCGGTTTTGGCAATGGGGTGCAGGATGCCGACGCCGAGGTCGAAGCCATCAAGAATGCCATAGCCGGTAAGCAAAATGCCAAGCAGAATAAACCAAATGAAATTTAAAGAGTAATCCATTATGGTTTGTCCTCTTCTTTCTTAAATTCTAGGTTCTTACTTTCTACGTTCTTACTTTCTACGTTCTTGCTTTCTTCAGTTGGGGCTGGTCCGCGCCAGGTCTCCGACAGAGAAGCTGGCCCCCGTTGCAATAGATTGCCAATTGCGGCCATGAACTGACCTACACCTTTTTTTGCCACGGGGGCAAGCTTTTCGTCTTCCTTAACTATGTCAGCAACCACTGGCGGTCCAGCTTGAATGCGGGTGTTCATCACCATCACCCAAACCACAAAGAGAAAGCTATAGAGTATGCCGAACATGATCATAGAGCCTAGTACTTGCTCTGCTGTCACTGAGTGCGAGACACCGTCTTTGGTTCTCAGCAGGCCATAAACTACCCAGGGTTGTCTGCCTACTTCGGCCGCTATCCAGCCTGCTTCATTGGCTGTGTAAGCGCCTAATACCCCAAAGACATAAAGCCACATGAGCCAGCGTTGTTGAAAGAGAAGATTGAATTTCAGTAGCACTAGACCTAGCAGAGAGAGGCCAATGAAGGCCATGCCCAGTGCAATCATCAAATGATAGGTTTGAAACGGTATAAAGACTGGCGGCCTGTCTTCTTTGGGGAATTTATCGAGGCCAGTGACTGGTTGAGTAAAATTGCCATGTACTAGCATGCTCAGCATGCCAGGTATGGCCAGGCCAAATTTCACTTTTTTTTCTTTGTCATCGGGCCAACCAAAAGCATAAAGTGGTGTGCCACCGCTGCCGGTTTCATAGTGACCTTCGAAGGCTGCTAGTTTAGCTGGCTGGTTGTCGGCCACCGCGTCGGCTTGGAAGTGACCCGAGCCGAGCATGGCAAGGCTGCTTACGGCGGCATACACCAGTGATATTTCGATTGTTTTCTTGGCGAAGGCGGTGTGTTGTTTCTTCAGTATGTAGAAGGCGCCAATGCTGAGGGCGAAGAATGCACCGAGAATAAAACAACCCAGCCAAACGTGCAGCATGCGGTGCACCATTGATGGATTGAAACACATGGCCCAGAAGTCGGTTACTTCGGCTCGCCAGAAGCCATTGGCCGACTTAACTATGTGATAACCGGCTGGAGTTTGCTGCCAGGAGTTGGCGATTGTGATCCAGACCGATGAGAAAAGCGAGCCTAGCGCCACCATGCAGGTAGAAAAGAAATGCATTTTGGGACTAACTCTATCCCAACCAAAAACTAAAACAGCTAAGAAGCCAGATTCAAGAAAGAAGGCAAAAATAGCTTCTGAAGCCAGGGCTGAGCCAAATATGTCACCGACAAAACGGGAATAAATTGCCCAGTTGGTACCGAACTGAAATTCCATCACTAGCCCAGTGGCTACGCCCATGGCAAAGTTGATAGCGAAGAGTTTCGTCCAAAAGAGTGCCATCGATTTATAGAAGGGGTCTTTGCTCTTCAGCCAGAGCCATTCTACAATCACCATCAGTAAGCCAAGACCAATGGTCAATGGCGGAAAGATGTAGTGGAACATCAAAGTCAGCGCAAATTGTAGGCGCGACAAAAGGACCACGTCTAGATGCATGTTGTGCACCTCGTTGGTTCAAAATTAGACTAACGGTAATACTTTAGCACTTTAAACATTCTCACTCCCTCAATGTTGCTGCTAGTTACAGTTGACAGCAAGCACGGCCACAGGCGAAGATCTGCTTCTTGCAATATGGAGAATAGTAAGGTGAGCATGACATCTACAGAGAATCTTGTGGTGATTGAGCCGCGCATCCGTGGTTTTATTTGCATAACCGCCCATCCTGTGGGTTGTGCTGCCCATGTGCAAGAGCAAATTGACTACGTGAAGAAGCAGGGGCCAATCAAGGATGCTCCTAAAAAGGTACTTGTCATCGGTGCCTCTACCGGTTACGGACTGGCCTCCCGCATCAGTGCTGCTTATGGCGGCGGCGCCGCCACAGTAGGCGTCTACTTCGAAAAACCGCCAGCCAATGGCAAGACTGCTACTGCTGGTTGGTACAACAGCCTGGCTTTTGACAGCAAAGCTAAAGAAGCCGGTCTTTATAGTCACAGTATTAATGGTGATGCATTTTCTGACGACATCAAGGCCCAGACCATTGAGGTAATCAAGAGAGATCTCGGCCAAGTCGACATGGTTGTTTACAGTTTGGCTTCGCCTCAGCGTATGCATCCAAAGAGCCAAACGCTCTTCAAATCAGTACTAAAACCAATTGGACATACATTCACTGCTAAGACTCTCGATACAGACAAAGAGTTAGTAAAAGAAATCAGTATTGAGCCAGCCAATGAAAAAGAAATTGCTGACACTAAAGAAGTAATGGGCGGTGAAGACTGGCAAATGTGGATTGATGCTTTGCGTCAAGCCAATGTATTGGCTGATGGAGCCATCACCGTTGCCTACTCTTATATTGGACCAGAAGTAACTTGGCCGATTTACCGCGATGGTTCAATTGGCGTTGCTAAGCTCGATGTCGAGACCACTGCTAAGAAGCTCAATGAAGATCTTGCTGCCAGCGGTGGTAAGGCCTATGTCTCAATCAATAAAGCATTGGTGACTCAAGCAAGTTCAGCCATTCCGGTGGTGCCCCTCTATATTTCACTACTCTACAAAGTAATGAAAGAGAAGAATACACACGAAGGATGTATTGAACAAATCTATCGACTCTTTGCTGCCAATCTCTACAACGGTGCTAAACCAAATCTAGACGCCGCCGGCCGCATCAGAATTGACGACAAAGAAATGGAAGCCGATGTGCAGGCGAAAGTAGATGCCCTCTGGCCACAAGTGACTACTGAAAATCTCAAGCAAATTTCTGATTACGAAAGCTACCGCTCTGAGTTTCTCAAGCTCTTTGGTTTTGGCTTAGCTGGCGTTGACTATTCAGTTCCTGTAGATCCTTCTATGGGTCAGAACTAGATTTCTGAGTCGCAGAAGTTTTGACGAATTTCCGATTTTTAAAATGTCCGATTTTCAGCCGAAAATCGGACATTTTTGGAACTGCTTTGAGGCACTAGAAACCTGCTGCTCAACCTAACGGAGACAGAATGGTTCGCCCCAAGCTCCGTCGCAATTAGCTCTTGTTCCTGCCAATGACTACGCCAATAAGAGCAGTCAGAGCCAAAAGACCAAGAGCGATTGAGCTAATCAGTAAGCCAAGGCGATATGACTCTGGTTTGTATGAGAAAACTACTTTATGTTTTCCTGCTGGTAGTGCAATTGCCCGCTGTATGTAGTTGGCTCTGAGAATTGGCATATCTAGTCCATCTAGCGAAGCATGCCAACCCGGATAGTACTGATCTGCCACCACGAGATAGCCGTTGAAATCTGATTCTGTGGAAAGCTCAATCTGCTCATCGCTTAGTTTGTCTATGGCAATGGTGCTGATGGAATCAGGATTGCCTCTAGTTTCTACCGATGCTACTGGCTGACTTGGTGAAATTTTACTTGCGCTTTCGCTTTCAATTAGAACCATCGATTCGGGATCGAATAATTCACCGTCTTTAAGTGCGCTGGTTTTGATCGCGACAAAAGCTTCTTTATCGCTTACTTCTCTATGTTCCGGCACGATATAAAAGCGTGGTCGAGCGCGAGTATTTTCGTAGCAGAGGACACCGTTTTCTTGACTGCTTAGCTTCCAGAATTTCCAGGCTCCTTCAACAAAGGCTCGCCCACCAAAGGCATCGGCTGGCGCCAATAAATAGCGCACCGCGCAAATATCAAAGGAGCGGTCTTGGGCTTTAATGCGCCAGGGCGGCTGTAGAAAGCCGCCTTCTGCAATGCCTAAAAGCTTCATATAGCGCCTCGGCATGAGAGGCTCGTAGCCAGATGCATTGTCCACTCCCCAGAGTCGGCTCAGGTTTGGCGGATATTCGCCAAGATCAGCTGCTAGCCCCCTCAATGTAAAAATGCGTTGGTTGTGTTCTTTGAGCTTCTCTTTCAGTTGTTCGCAACCGGCGGGCGGATTGAACTGTGAAATCTTTGGTGATTCTCTGTACCACTGTGAATTAATGGCATAGATAAGAATTACTGAACAGGTGCTTAGCACCAGGAGTAGTTTACGCCAAGACTGCTCAGGCCTTGATTTGTATAACATCAAGGGCAGAGTGCCGAATAAAAATGTCGGTACAAGCGCCCCTACGAGCACGTATAAACAGAGTAGAACGTGCTTCCACTTACCTAGTTTTTGAAAGTTCGTTAGTACTTCTTCTTTTAGTGTTGTTCGGGGCGCCACTTCTTTTGTTTCAATTTGGGCGATGGCCAGAGCACTAAGAATACTGATAGCAAAAGCAGGAAGGAGCAATACTCGATAGAGTCCACGAAAAGAACCCAAAATCGGAATGGCGTGAAAGAGCTGTGCCAGAGGAGTATGGGCACCTAGAGCAAAGAGAAACGACAGTACTATGGTGGCAAATAGATAGGTTACCACTGCCTGGGTTCTGAGGCGAACAATGGCGTATAGCGCCAGTATTATCGGGGCGAAACCAAAGAAGAGCAGCCCCGGTGGTGGACCTTGCTCTGAAAATGGCAAACCTTCAAGGCTGCCGAACTTACCACCAAGTAGGTACGGCATGATGAAACCAAGTATCTGCATTGGTTCAAGTTCGCCAACTAAAAAGTCTTTGTAGCCGAATGTTGTTCGCACACTTTGTTGCGATAGTTCATACGAGGGCAATAGCTGCACTGCAGCGATGCAGGCACCAAACAGAATTGCCGCACTGCTGAGAGCGGCAACAATCAGGGAGTTTTTGAGATTGGCTCCTTTGCCAGTAACTTTTTCTTCTTCTCCTGAATCTCTTTTACTAGAGCCAGCAAACGCTGCATAAGCCACGGTCGCGACAAATATATAAGAGGCCGTCTGGGGATGACCAGCGAGAATAGTCAGGGCACTAGTCGCTGCCATTAACGATATTTGTAGGGTTGCCCATTTTGTTCTATGGCGCAGAGCTTCGACGAAGTAGAGCAAAAGCGGCAGCCAGGCAGCTGTTTGTATTATCTGTACGTGTCGTAATTCTGAAATTTGGTAGCCACCAAAGCCATAGATAAACCCGGCCAACAATGCCGCTAGGTTCGATTTTGTCAGGCGGTAGGCAAATAGTGCTGCAAACAAGGCACTGAGAAAATAAGCGCTGAGCAAATAGAGATTCCAGCCTTGATAGCCTGGAATCAAGAACTTTGAGATAAAACAAATTGGATAGAAAAGACAGGTCTGGGGATCCGCCAGCACCGGAAAGCCTGTCAGTAAAAGTGGTGTCCAGAAGAATCCCGCCGAGGCAAAGGCCGGATAGTTTTGCACGCGCCCATCTTCAGCGGCAAAAATAAAACCATGTACAATTTTTTCGCTATAAATTAACGCCAGAGAGAGACCGTAGATAAGCGAGTAAAAGAGCCATTGAAAGCGCTTGCCTGGGCCTTCCTCCGCTTTTGCACTTTCTAGTTTCTCTAAGTTATTCATTAGGCCTTTAGCTTTGCTTTTAGCGCTTGATCAAAATTACAGCGTTATCGTCTTTGAAAAGGGTTTGCCAGGCCCCGTCGCGAGTTAATCTGGAAACTATTGGTGCCCTTGAAGGAAAAAATACCCAGCTAATTTGATATTGCTCTAATAGTTTTTGCCAGGGGCCGCGACAATTTGCCATTTGCCAGAAATCTAGTGTGATTTTATCGCCGTAGACATCAAAGCGTGTGTCAATGAACACTTTCGCCTTGTCTCCGTCGCTCAATACCATAACGTCACCATACTGGGGATCATTGAGTAGACGACCAGCAGGTCTTGTTTTATTTATTAGTTTGAGTGCTTCTTCGGGCACGACAAAGCCAAAAGTACTACTGGGCAAAGTGGCGTGAAAGAGCGAAATGGCAGTGTTTACGCCCAAAATAGCCAGAGCTAGTGGCAGTAAATAGTAGCGAGTTTTAATTGTCGGCAGGTTCCATTGAGCAAGAGCTGGTCTGTGTGTGACTAAGAATTGGTAGACAAAGCCCATGGCTAGTATGGCGGCGAAGGGCACCAGGCGTCGGCTTTGCAATGCTGCAAAAAAGCCTGCTAGAGAAAGTATTAGCCAGGGCAAGTGGTTGAACGTTGCTTGCGAAAAGTGTTGATGTTTTAGCTTGTGCTTGATTTGAATCACTATGTCAGTGACAAGACCGGCTAAAAGAGCCAAACCTATGATGTCAAAGGCGAGGAAGTCGAAGGAAAGCAGCTCATAAGTTGTAAGAGGAAATAACTCTTGGTTGTACTCATTTGCCTGGGAAAAAAAGAGATGGGGCAAATATTGCCAGAGGTTTACACCATAAGGGGTGAGCAAACTACCAATTAAGCCACCGAGAAAGCTTGCCAAAAGTGGCACCCGTGGAATTAGTAAGGATGTAACCGCCAGTACCATCAAGCCAAGAACAAAACCGGTGTGAAGATTGGCCCAGAGGGCAAAAAACAATGCAGCGCTAGAACCGTAGGCGAAGAATGGCAGGCTGCCTTTGCTTTCACTGAGTTTGACCACCGTGGCAATCAGTAGAGCGAGGAACAAGTATGAAAATATTTCCGGACGGCAAGGAAAGTGAAAGCTGCCAGCACTAATGGCTAGACTGGCTGCTAAAGCCACAAGCAGTGGGGAAATGCGCAAAACGTTGGCTGCGGCAAGTGGCACCATGATGAAGCTAATAACAATTGTTATAGCTGTAAAGTAGAGAAGAGCAGCGGCCCCGCCTACTTTATTGATTGCCGTAAATATCAGAGCACTGAGCCACTGGTAGGCAATATAGGGCTGTTTATCGGCAAGCTCAGAAGTCAATGTCCATGAAAAGGGATCTACAGCTGGAAGGCTAGCGTGTTGATAGATGTGCTGACCTAAGGCCACCAGCCAACAGGTGTCGGGATCGCTCAGGGCCGTCTGGCCGCTCATAAAGCCAAAGTACAAATTTGCCAGACAAAAGCAAACAATGAAGGCCCAGCTTATTATCTTGCTGGGTTCAAAGTTTGTTTGTTTCATTCTTGGCAGTCAGACTCTACTGAGCGTATTTAACGGAGCAGCCGTATGACTGAGTCGAAGCAACTTTAGGTGTTTGGTTTTTAAGCAGGGAATCAAGGGCGGCGCGAACATAGTTCTTGGCAGTTTTGACTTCTTCAGCGTCAGTACTAGTTTTGTCGTCGATAGCGCCAGCGTAAGCTAGTTGGCCTTTCTTATCGATTACAAACATGTGCGGTGTGGTCTTGGCACCATAGAGGTGGCCAACAGTGCCGTCACTATCGATCAGTATCGCGGTTGGTGCAGCACCGGCTGCTTTCATCGCAGCATTATGCTCGGCATTGCTTTGGAAGCCCTGTTTACCTTCAGCCGAACTTACAATCGACAACCAGATTACATCTTTAGCGGTGTACTCTTTTTGCAAAGCTTGCATGTTGCCAGAGCTGTAGTGCTTCTTGACGAAGGGGCAGCCATGATTGAGCCACTCAAGCACAACCAACTTACCCTTATAAGACGATAGGGTTTGTTTCTTGCCATTGGTATCAGTCAATGTGAAATCTGGTGCGGCTTTGCCGACTTTTGCTGCAGTGCTATTTTCGGACGCAGCCCGTACGAATTTGCCATCGGCGAATTCGGAAGACATGTAGACGCCCGCAGTCAAAATTAGCAGAGCGGCTAGCTTTTGAGTAATTTTGGAAGAGACGTTCATTGCTCACCTGTCATAAGATAAGAGTCCTTTATACTAACCGATCATTCTAGATTGGCGCCATTTAACAATGACTTTAGCTTTATTGCTCTTTTTAGGCATTGTCAAAGCTTTGAGCATATCACCGGAAAGTAGGACTAGGCCTTTATTTGCGATTGACAAGTGGGGCTCTTTTTCTAAATCTCGCTATAATTGATCTGGTCGTAGAATGCTGCAACCAAGATGGGGATATAGCTCAGTTGGTAGAGCGCACGGATCGCACCCGTGAGGCCAGGGGTTCGAATCCCCTTATCTCCAAATTTTTTGAGAGCTACAGACTGCGGATAGCTCGTAACAATTACCTATTGCTACTAACTTTTGATCGCAGCTGGTTGTAGCTACTTACAACTGCTTGTTGAGCTGGCGGGGATTGTAGCCGAACTCTCGTGCCCATGGATTGTGGCGGGCAGCAGGCACGAGCTGCAAAAACTCTACTATCTGTTCACGCTTCCACTCTGGTTTTTGTAAAACCAAGACTTGAAGATTTTTCAGTTCTGCTAGCTGATTGCGCCAGTCGTATATTGGCAACTTTGGACTTGCCTGTCTGCTGCTGGCAAAGCCTG
>CAJXZK010000141.1 GCA_913063055.1 uncultured bacterium | reverse complement strand
GGTTCAAGAATCAGGGCCACAGTTGCTCCAAAATGCTGTCCGCACTTAGAGAAGAGTTTACCCGAAGAGAAGAAAATCCATCGCTCTGGCTAACTTGTGTCCAGAAAGCAGTGTTAAAAACATATATCTGGGTGGGATTAATAATTAAAACCAAGGTGACAGTATGGCCAGCGGAGAGAACGGAAGGGAAAGCAAAAGAACATCAGAGACTTCTGATGGGCCTCAAGATCTTGCTGCCAATTTGCGCAGTCAATATTTCGACTGCCTGGCCAGCGGCAAAAGCACCTGCGAAGTACCAACAAAACCACGAGAACAAACCGGCTCAATCGAACTGACCAACCCCTATACCAGCAATATAAGCAACCAGAGCGAAAGAACAGAAGCCCTGGTCGAACAGCCCAAACCAATCACAGCCGATACAGTCTTGCCCCAAGCCCGATGGACCTTGGCCTTCAACCTTACGACCACTCAAGATCACCAACCATCCGGTGACAACAATAGCGACGCAAGGGTATACGCCGGCGCCCGTAATAAAACAGCCGAACTATTAGAGTTGGCGGCAACAACCGTGGGCAAACCAGTCACCCTGGTGGTGCAAAATGCTCAAAGACCAGAATCTAGCGAAACAAACCCAGCGGCAGCAAAAAGCAACAGCCAGGTAACTGATGGCCAAGCTCGCGCCTCCTTGAGCGCCTCGGGCAAAAACTCAGGCGCTAGCGGCATGCTGATTCACACTTATCTCATCCACGACGGTCAAATTCAGGAATTACCGACTCGCCCATCTCAAGGTGTTGCAGCTGATACAGAAGCGCTACTCAAAATCGCTGGCCGCCAAGCTCCTTCCGAACATCTCGCTCTTTTTGCTCAAGGCCACGGCGGCGGCCCCCATGGAGTTTCCGGTGATACCGGCCGCGCCTCTCTGGAAGAAATGGATGCTGCCATCAAAAACGGGTTAGCCAATAGCGGTCGAGACAAACTTGATTTAGTTGACTTTGATGCCTGCTCGATGGGCAATGCGGCCGTGTTGGCAGCAGTGTCCTCCCGGGCAGACAATATAATCGCCTCACCAGAGATGGAAACCGCTGGCGGAGAAGACATAGACGCCCAAAATGTAAGAGCAATAGTTGGTGCAGTCCTAAGCAATCCGGCCATGAACGGTCATGAACTGGGGCAAAAGATAATTGATCTAGCGGCCCAGGGAGCGAACGGTGGTGCCGCTGCGCCACGAGAGATTGATCGCACTGTAGCTGGCACCGACACACTCTCGCACTATAATGCGGCAGAAATTGGCCAGTTCAATCAACACCTCAATAGCCTTGGTGCAGCTTTAACTCAGGCCTTCGCAAGTGAGTCGAATAGACAGGCTATTCTTACTGCCATTGGAGATGCGCCACTAGCCTCACAAGCTGGCGGAGTGAGGATTTCAGGGACACCGAGAGCCGAGCTACGCGACAGCAAAACCTTTGCCAGCAATATAATAAATGCCATTGAAAATGGCTCCCTCAGTGACCCCCAGGGCCGAATCAGAAGCGCAACCGAAGCTCTGCAGGCAAGCCAAAGCAGATTGGTGGCCGGCTACCATGGTGAGAAAGCCGGCGGCTACGACCAGCAAGGTGGCTTGAGCATGTTCTTACCCGGGAGAACCTATCTAGATAACCAAGCTAGGGCAGACGAACTTAATCCCGCTCACGACCTGACAAGCCTAGCCAGTGATGAGCGTTTCAGCAACATAGAAAACAAAGAGTCTTTGCTCAACCGGCTTGGCTACAACATCGAAGATGTGCAAGAAGCGCAAACGAAAATGGGTGCAGATCTTCGTGCGCTAGAGCCAATTAGTCAGGTCAGAGAAGCGTTGGGCAATGCCAGCAGCCAAGCCGAATACACTGCAGCTCTAGGTTTGCTGGAAGAGAGAGCGAGACAATTTCAGCAATCAGAAGCGGGCCAACGCTTGAATCAAATCTATCTTGAACAAGCGAGGGCGGCTACGGCTAAGGCTTTCGCCGAGGAGATCCCGGCCCAAGACCAGGGCCAGTGGACAACCTTCTTACGCAATCTACAGGCCTTGGCCCGCTGAGAAGAAAAAAAGAAAAAGAAACAAGCAACACTACTAATGGTGCATTGAGTTTGCGGACTCTTGCGCCGCTGCTAATCGACTAGCAATAGTAGCAAGCCAGGGATTTGTATTAGAGTTGGCTGCCTGCGCCGAATTCACAGTTCTGGCCCTTTCTAAGAAAAACTTGCAATCAGCCAATTGATGGCGAGCGAGACTAATCAAAGCAGCCTGCAGCAATACCTCTTGATTGTACGGTTGGCGCCGAACAGCCAAGCGAATATGATTCTCAGCCGCATCTAATTGACCTAAGGCCAATAGAATTTGTGCTCGAGTCATCAGCAAATAAGTAACATCCTCGCCTTTTGTAAAAGACTGAGGATCAGAAGAGTATTGTTCAATTTCCTTCTCGGCAGAACGGGCATCACCCTGCGCCAACTTCGCCTGAGCAAGAAGACATCGAGCTTTGAAAATATATTCTGGATTTTGATTACTATGCACGCCCTGACTTAACAACAGCCTGGCGTCTTTTTGCGCCTGACTATAGTGACCCAAGGCCAAATCCAACTCAGCTTTTTCCAGCAAAGCCAGGCCGTCATATGGTGCCAATTTAAGAGCATGCTCTAGCAATCGGCTGGCTTCGGCATAGTCGCGGCGATAGAGGCAGACACGAACAATATTTAGTCTTGGCTCGACATAGTCTAACTTGAGAAAAATCGCTCGCCGCCAATCTCGTACCGCAGTACTAAAATCTGCCTTGCGTTGTTCAGCTAATCTAAATTCGGCCTGTCCCAAGCCATTCCAACCAGCGGCAAACATGGGCTCTAATTTGACAGACCACTGATAATAATCACGAGCCACTTCAAAACGGGCCTCAGAAGCTGCTTTACCAGCACTATTGAAGCAATAGTAAACCATCGCTCGGCGACCAAGGAAGACAACAAGACTAAGCAGAATCACACCAGTAACAAGAATTTTCTGCTTATTTAGCCAGCTATAGGTTTTTCGCAATGGCCTCCAGCCATCTACTTCAAAGGAGCCATCAGTGCCAGCCGCTGCTACCACTGCATATTCATAAGGCAAATTGTCTGGTAATACTTTGGCCGGAAGAGCACCACTTTTTTCAAAGACATCACGCACTAATAGATCAAAAGTTTCTTTACTAAAGAAAAAAGATGGAATGTAGTTAGGGAAAAGCAAACTGGAAAGAATTTTGTTCTTAATTTCAAAATGGAAAAGAATGGTGAGACGCCTGGCGGTGTGTTTAAGACCAAATAACTTAGTAAAGAAAAAATTGGGTTCTATGGCCACAGCTCGCATAGATGTCCAGGGCACCACCCGGTCGAAGCGCGAGAGTTTGATGCCTTTATCGCTTACCCAGACGCCACGACTGATAAATTTGAGCGATTGTGTAATTGCCAAAAAAGCCAAGAACCATATGACAGCAACAATTATCCAATCTCCCACCACGCGCAAAACGATACCGATAACTGAGGTGGCATTCGGTATAAGAGGAATGACATCTGTAATTGCCAGAACAAAGGCAATAAATACAGACGAACCAACCGCCAGTTGTGTCAGCGCTTGAGAATCAAAGGGATAAAGAGTTGGCTTCGTGCTGTCTATGTCAGACCCTGCTTGACTTTGAACGTTGCATGTAACGAATCTAAAAAGTTGGACAAAAACATTAGACCATGACATATTGAACAAGGGTTAATATTAACCGTGACGAATGAATGCGAGGTATGTCCTTTGAAAATCCTGATCATTGAAGACGACGTAAATATCGCGCGTCTCATCGAACTTGAGCTCGGCTATGAAGGTTATCAAGTTTCCGTGGCTCACGATGGCAATCAAGGTCTTGATCTTTTCAAGAAAGACCAGCCTGAACTGGTTCTTTTGGACGTGATGTTGCCTGGTCTCGATGGCATTGAAGTTTGCAAGCGCCTACGTGCCATGTCGAAAGTTCCAGTGATTATGCTTACCGCCAAAGATGGCGTACAAGACCGCGTTAGCGGCCTAGATAGCGGCGCTGATGACTATTTGACTAAGCCTTTTGCCACCGAAGAGCTTCTAGCCAGAATTAGAGCAGTAATGCGCAGAAAGCCTGCAGAAGGCATTCTTACTTACGCCGATCTCTGGATGGACCAGCTCAATCGTGTCGTAAAGAGAGGCGAGCGCCAACTTGATCTAAGAGCTAAAGAGTTCGATCTACTAAGATTGTTTATGCAGTATCCCGAACAAGTTCTCTCCCGCGAGTTCATCTTCGACAAAGTCTGGGGTTACGACTTTATCGGCGAATCTAACGTGATTGAAGTATATATTCGCTACTTGCGTTCAAAACTAGAAGACGCCACTTCTAAACGTCTAATTCAGACTGTTAGAGGCGAAGGTTATGTATTGAGAGAAGAAGAACCTTCTCGCTAACGACCTTTATCGTATTGAAGATCATCTAAAGAAGAAAGACCGGTCAGTTGGCCGGTCTTTCTTCTTTGTCGGGGGATCTAGTAGGGGAAGCTGCAGGAGAAGCAATCAAGTTCCTAAGAGCCGCTCTGGTGGAGCTAGCAACAGCTTTAGCCGGGCTTGTAAATCAGGTGCCAACATTTGCAGAGTTTTGAGGGCGCGGCATCTTATATATGGATTTTCGTCGTGGGCCAGATCAATCAATATCTGCTCAGGCATATGCGGGCTCTCAGCCACACCGTAGCGCACGTCAGCACTGTTGTCACAAGCTAAAAGAGCCAGAGTTTCAGAAGGAGTATTAGCATTCTCGGCAACGGCTAAACGCACTTCGCAATCACTATCAAAAACTAGTTTTTTAAGAAGCTCGACTGGTGTTCGTGGATTCTCAGCCACGGCACGGCGGATGCTTGCAGATTTGTCCTCAGCAAGCCTGGCTAGAACTTGCCTGGGGGTATTTGGATTGCCCGCGACGACCCGTCGCACCTGCAGAATTTCAAGATCCGCCTCGCTCTTGGCTTCGGCCTTAAGGTCTTCTGTTGGTGTTTGCTTCTCTTTCCGCATAGACACTGCTCCGTACTCTTTGATGAATTATCTACATACCCATTGTCAAGCGGAATTAATCGCAACGGCAGTCAGTTCAAGCCAAACCTGGCTTAGCTTTCGGCAAAATGGAAAAGCGAGGAAAAATTGCATAGTTTTGTAAACAGCATTTACAAAATCGATTGTGACGGATTAACCAGGAAAATATGGCTTTCCCCTATGGCACTAGGGGATATGACTTCTTTTGACTAGTTTTCAGGGGGAACTCCCACTGCAGGCGAAAAGAAAGCCACAATATTGCGGGTTCTACGACTTGTAAAAAAACATGTCGTAACGTTATGATAACTAGCATATAGTTTAGGTAACTCTAAGGGAAAGCCCCCCGAAAGATTTACCTCGATGGCGATTCACTGCGCCAACCATTGTAAAGACCAGGTGACACTATGAACACACTTCAAACTCGCTTCAATCCAAGTTTCTCTCCTGCCTCCTCAAACGGCATAGAAGAACTCTTGTCTGTGGCAGAAGACGGCAATTTCGTCTTAAGCCTGCCTACCAATCTTAAAGACTACCAACAAGAACTTGAGCGACTTCTAGGCAAGTGCTTCAGTGGTCGTGCCAAGTCAGAGGGAACCCTGGCTTTAGCTCGACAAATGTCTATCAATTGGTGCTTGTCCAAATGCAAACAGACAGGTCAATCAGTCGATCAATGTCTTGATTTTCTTTCCTGATTTTTCAGGCAAAGACAAAAACAGTTCAAAAAGGAAAAGCTCAGAGATAACTCTGAGCTTTTCCTTTTTGAACTGTTTTTCTAGGTGTTAAACCTTGAACTATTTTGTTTCTGGCTTGGCTTCGGCTTTGCCGTCGTCTTCACCCTCTTCATCACTAGCATCATTGCCAGCGTCATTGTTGGCATCATTATTAGATTCAATTGCCGCCACCACTGGTGTGACTGAGACAACCATATCGTCTTCGCCCACTTGCTGCATCTTAACGCCTGTGGCCATGCGACCTTGAATACTGATGGCATCAGCCTGCTGGCGAACCACTACACCATTGGCGGTGGCTATAATCATTTCATCGCCAGGTCTTACAACGCGTAAGCTTGCCAGTCTTGAGCTAGCATTTTTGAACTTGGTACCGATCAAGCCGATACCGCCACGACCTTGCTGTCTGAATTCTTCTAATCTGATGCGCTTACCGAAGCCGTCATTGGTGACAACCAACAAGTAAGTATCATCGAAGGTTTCAAGAGCATCGAAGCCAACAATACGATCGCCTTCACGCAAGGTGATTGCGCGCACGCCGCGAGCGGAGCGACCCAAAGGTCTAAGTTCTTCTTCGCTATAGCGAATGCACATACCATCACCGGTACCGATGATGATATCGCTCTTGCCAGCCGATGGTCGTACCCAACCAAGTTCATCACCCTCGTTAAGGGTGATAGCAATAATGCCTGTTTTTCTGATGTTAGCAAATTCAGACATTTGCACTTTCTTGATATAAGCCTGATGGGTGAGCATGATCAAATAGCTATCAGGATCGAAGCTCGAAACAGGAATAACTGTGGTGACTGTCTCTTCAGGGCGCAACTGCAGAAGGTTGACTAGTGCCAAACCACGAGCCGTACGTCCACCTTCTGGAAGATCCATCACTTCTAGTGGGAAGATTTGACCACGGTTAGTGAAGACCAATAATCTATCGTGCATATTGGCAGCAAAGAAGTGCTGCAAATCATCTTCATCGCGAGTCTTAACCCCAGTAACACCGCGAGTATTGCGGCGCTGTCTGCGGAAACTATCGAGGGAGATACGCTTGATGTAGTCTTGCTTTGTGATGAAGACAGCCATTGGCTCGTTTGGTGTCAGGTCTTTAGCTGACAGTTCACTATCGGAGCCACCACCTTCAATCACTGTGCGACGAGCATCTTTTTGACCATTAGCATCTTTGTAGTTATCGCGAATCTCGCTTAACTCTTGCTTGATGATTTCATCAATACGTTTGCGATTGGCAAGAATATCTCTGTAGTCAGCAATTTTTGCCAGGGTTTCAGCCTGCTCTTTTTCAACTTTGGCTTGTTCCAATCCTGTCAGGCGGCGCAGTTGCATTTCGAGAATGGCATTGGCCTGCAACTCTGTCAAAGCGAACTTCGACATCAACTCACCGCGGGCATTCTCGGTTGAATCAGACTTACGAATCAGACGAATGACTTCATCGATGTTGTTGATTGCTTTGAGTAAGCCTTCGAGGATGTGAGCGCGATCTTCAGCTTTGCGCAAGAAGTAGCGGGTGCGCCTGGTGATCACATCAACGCGGTGCTCGATGAACTCTTGAATCATCGCAGCTAACTCTAGAGTGACCGGTTTGCCCTTCACCAAAGCCAGTGTATTTACAGGGAAGGAGCCTTGCAGTTGCGTATATTTATAGACATTGTTGAGCACAACTTGAGCGTTTGCATCACGCTTCAGTTCGATAACAACACGCATACCAGATCTGTCAGTTTCATCGTTAACATCTGAAATGCCGGTTAATTTCTCATCGCGCACAAGTTCAGCCACGCGCTTAGTGAAAGCTTCCGGGCCAACCATATAAGGAAGCGCTGTGATGACAATGCCCATTTTCGACTGCCGGCCACCGGAGCCTGGAATTTGCTCGATAGTGGCAGTGCCTCGGGTAGGTATAGAGCCGCGACCGGTGGTGAAAGCCTCAACGATTCCATCAGTGCCAAGAATTGAACCACCGCCTGGGAAATCTGGACCTTTGATCCACTCCATCAATTCGCGGGAGGTTAGCTCTGGATTATCAATCTTAGCGATAGTACCGTTTACAACTTCAGTTAAATTGTGAGGGGGAATGTTGGTGGCCATACCCACGGCAATACCCGAAGAACCATTGAGCAGCAGAATTGGCACACGAGATGGCAACACCGACGGCTCTTTCAACGATTCGTCGAAGTTTGGTCGCATATCGACAGTTTCAGCATCGATATCTTCCAGAGTTTCCATGGCAAGAGGAGCCAATTTGCACTCGGTATAGCGCATGGCAGCCGGTGGGTTATCGAGGTCACCAAAGTTTCCGTGACCATTAACCAAAACATATCTACTGGCCGAAGGCTGAGCCATCCGTACCAGAGCTTCATAGATAGAAGAGTCGCCGTGAGGGTGATATTTACCCATAACGTCGCCGACCACACGGGCCGACTTCTTGAACTTTTCATTGGGCGCTAGATTTAGTTCGTGCATGCCGAAAATAATGCGGCGGTGAACGGGCTTAAGACCGTCTCTAACATCAGGAATAGCGCGACTGACAATAACTGACATGGCATAGTCGATGAACGACTTTTTCATCTCGTCGCGCAACTCGACCGAGACTATTCGCTGACCACTATTACCAGAACCGCCCGCATTGCCTGTTGAATCAACCACCACGAACTACCTCTTAGCGAAAACAGAATCCTTAGACATAAACATAAGACTGAAAACTACCCGAGTTAGGCGCTAGAAAGTTACCAACTAATCGGTCACTCCAGCACTCGGCTATAAATTTGACAAGGCCTAATTATAACACTGCCCAAGCTCGCTGATGATGCCAGTTTCGGTAACAAATTTGCGCTATTCGCCACTATTGAAGCAGTGCTCGGCCGACTTAATACTAGAATAGTGAGCTGATGTATATATGTAGTTTCTCGGGGATACGAAATCAAGATGTCGGGCAATAACGAGTCACCCAAAGCTCTGGCAGCACAAGCCAAGAAAGCCGCCGCCGCCGCAGAAGCAGCGAGCAAACTTAAAACCGATCGCTTGAAGAAACTGAGCGCCCTGAAAGAACAGGGCATCAACCCCTATCCCTATAAGTTTGAGCGCAGCCACAAAGCCGCAGAATTGCAGGAAAATTACAAAGATTTGGCCGTCGGCGTTGAAACCGAAGATGTCGTGCATATTTGCGGCAGAATCATGAATAGCCGCAATACCTGGATGTTTATCGACGTCTTCGATGACTCCGGCAAGATTCAACTTTTCTGCCATAAAGAATTTCTCGGAGAAGAGAAACAAGCCCGCCTCAAGCTCCTTGACAAAGGCGATTATATTGGCGCCACCGGTACCATTCGCCGCACATCCACCGGCGAACTCTCGGTCAAAGTAACCGACTGGCAAATTTTGTCGAAATCACTTTTGCCACTACCTGACAGCTGGGAAGGTTTTACCGACGTCGAAGCGCGCTATCGCCACCGCTATGTCGACATGATCATGAACCCTGCGGTGCGCGAGAACCTGCGCAAACGCTCCCTCACCATTCGCCACATGCGTAATTTTCTAGACAGCCACGGCTACTTGGAAGTAGAGACCCCAACTTTGCAAGTAGAAGCCGGGGGCGCGGACGCTCGCCCCTTCATCACCCATCACAATACCCTTGGAATCGACCTCTACTTGCGCATAGCCACTGAGCTTCACCTTAAAAGAATGATCATTGGCGGCATGGAAAGAGTCTATGAAATCGGCCGCATTTTCCGTAATGAGGGCATGAGCACAAGACACAACCCTGAATTTACAATGATGGAAATGTACTGTGCTTACGGCGACTATAACGAACTGATGACGTTCACCGAGTCAATGCTGCGACACATTGCTGAAAACGTCTTACACACAGCTGATTTCAGCTATCAAGGTGAGCAAATTTCTTTCAGCAAACCTTTCCGTCGCCTGCGTATGAACGACGCTATCAAAGAAGCCACCGGACTCGATGTTTCTACCTTGAAAGATTTTGAAGAAGCGAAGGCAGCTGCTATCAAACTAGGGGTCAGACTAGATAAGCAAGACACTCGCGGCAGTGTAATCAATGCCATGTTCGAAGACAAAGTTGAACATACGTTGATGCAACCAACCTTCATCATTGATTACCCTGTTGAGATTTCGCCACTGACCAAGGCCCACAGAGAAAATGCTGGTGAAGTGGAGCGCTTTGAATTATTTGTCTTTGGTCGCGAACTAGCCAATGGTTATTCAGAGCTAACCGATCCACACGATCAAAGAAGTCGACTGGAAGAACAAGGCCGCAAGAAAGCCGCTGGCGACGTAGAAGCCATGCCGCTTGATCTCGATTTTATTATGGCCATGGAATATGGCATGCCACCGACAATGGGTATTGGTATCGGCATCGATCGTCTGGTCATGCTACTGACCGACTCAGCTTCAATACGCGACGTTATTGCCTTCCCAACTATGAAACCAGAAGGGAAACCAGAAGGGAAACCAGAAGCAAAATCTGAAGCGAAAGCAGACCTAGCCGTACACGCAAGCGAGGACTTAGTTAAATGAACATGATAAAAGTCTATCTCTACGGGCCGGCGGGCGCCAACAAATGCGTGCTACTGCCCACGGTGGCAGAGACAGAAGCCGGAGTATTTGTCGAAGGCGAACCGCTGTTGATTTATGATTTGCATCAAGTCGACGAATGGAAAAGCCAGATATACAAAGCTCTCAATCGAGAGATGGCAGTTGTAGCCACACCAGAAGGTGACCTAGAGCCAGGCTCACAAATATTGGAAGCACTGCACCTCAATTCTTGGGCGGCCTTCGAGAAGCAATCGGTGCTTTTCACGATTCACAAAGGGGCACGCTACATCAAAATTTATGCCACCGGATTTGGTGAAGACGGCATGTGGTCTAATGCGGCCATGACAGAGCGCCAATTTCACAGCAGAGCACCACTAGAAGTAGTTGTTGATGCCATTGCCAAAGAAATTATTAGCCATCCCCAAGGTCACAAGGCCGAGCCCAGCTCTACACCTCTAATGATTGGCATGGCACCAAAACAATAACAAAGAGAAGATCTAGAAAGCTTCTAGATCTTCTCTAGCAAATATCACTGGCGAAATGCAGTAAAAGTTACTGACCGGCTTCCATAGCAGCGCGTTCAGATTCAACTTTCTCTTCAACAAACGCTCTTACTTTTTCAAACTCTTCGTCTGAATCAATTGTTTGGAAAACGAAGTCGTTGCCGCGGTGGAAGAAGCGCATGATCACAAGAGTTTGATCTTCCTCTTCTAATTCTTCATCGGCGCCTTCTTCAGCAATTTTCAGAAGAAGTGCATACTCGTTGTCTTCGAAAACGAAACGATCGAGCATCTCGCAATCATAGGAATGGCCGTCTTCACTCTCTAAAGTGATAATTGCAATTTCTTGTTCTTCCTGATTGGGGGCTTCGGCCACTTTATTTACCTCTTTAGATTCGAATACCGGAGAGCTCTACCAATTTATTTAGTTGCTGCTCAGTGCCTAGAGCGATTAAATCATCGCCGTCCTGGAAGATCAGGTCGGGAGATGGATTAGATATCAGCTTACCATTTTGATTCACAGCCAGGATCATGGCACCAGAAGTCTGCTTAATGTTTGCATCTTTCAAGGCCTGGCCAATCAATTTAGAAGGTTTACCAAGCCTTACTTGTTCCATCCTCAAATCGTACTCAGGCGTGGCCATGACAACGTCCAAAAACTGAGTAACCAGAGGGTGAGTAACGGCAGTAGCCATGCGCTTGCCGCAGATGACATAGGGCGAGATCACCATACTGGCACCGGCCCGCCGCATCTTGGCTTCTGTACCGGGGTTAGCAGCCCTTGAAACGATTTTGATTTTCTCGTTTAAGCCTTTAGCCGAAAGAGCAATAAATGTATTGGCAGTGTCGTCATCAAGGGCACAAACTATGCCGCTAGCACTTTGTATTTGCGCCTGCATCAAAACTTCATCAGAGCTAGCATCGCCGTTAAGAACCAAGTGCCCGGCATCAGCAGCCAGCTTAGAGCGCTCTGGATCTACCTCAATCAAGACAAAGGCAATCTTGTTTTGATTGAAGTGACTAATTACCTCTTGGCCTGTACGGCCATAGCCGCAAACAATTTGATGATTTTTTAATTTAGAAATCGTGTGCTGCATGCGCCGAGCTCCTAGATTGAAGCGTAGAAATATTTCCACCATATCGCTTATCACTGACAGCACAACGCCTGCGCCAATCAAAATAAGTACGATTGTGTAAACCTTTCCCGCTGTAGAAAGTGGATGAGTTTCGCCATAGCCGACCGTAGTCAAGGTGATTACAGTCATAAAGAGCGAGTCAAGAAAATTCCAATGCTCAACCAGCATAAAGCCCAGAGCGCCGAAAAGAACGAAGCCAAAGAGTCTAACTAAATCTAGTAAAAATCTCCTGGCAACCGAATCTTTCACACTCTCTCCAATAAACTTCGATCGCTTCTTATGAACGGCGCGTAATGAGCTTTTGTGCCAAAACAATAAAATAAGAACGAAAACTATCATAAACGACTTGGGAAAAGTCGCCAGTAGCATCTATTCTTATGCGCAGATGAGAGATAGCCTTATGCTCTTGACAGTCGCCTAAGGCCAGAATTTTTAGCACAGTAACTTTCAGCAACTTTCAGTACAAATCGGAGATCAAATGAGCACAGTACTAGAGAAGACCCAGGGTCAGGTCGTACAGGTAATTGGACCTGTTGTGGACGTCGAATTTCCTGGCGGACATCTACCTGAAATCTATAACGCCATTGTTATTGAGGGCGTCAACCCAGCCGGCGAGCATTTGAAGGTTGTCTGCGAAGTGCAACTTTTGCTAGGTGATAACCGCGTTCGAAGCGTATCGATGAGTTCCACCGACGGCATGACTAGAGGCATGGTTGCCACTGATACCGGTAAACCAATTTCGGTTCCAGTAGGTAAGGCCACTCTCGGTCGCATCATCAACGTTCTTGGTGAAGTTGTAGACGAAGGCCCAGAGCTCAAAGCTGACGATCACTGGGGCATTCACAGACCCTGCCCAGACCTAACTGACCTACAAACTGACACCGTTGTTTTCGAAACTGGTATCAAAGTCGTTGACCTTCTTGCTCCATATGTAAAAGGTGGAAAGATTGGTTTGTTCGGTGGAGCCGGCGTAGGCAAGACCGTTATCATCATGGAACTTATCAACAACATCGCCCAACACCACGGCGGCTACTCAGTATTCGGTGGCGTTGGCGAACGCACCCGCGAAGGTAATGACCTTTGGCATGAAATGAAAGACTCGGGCGTTATCGACCGTGTTGCTCTAGTGTATGGTCAAATGAATGAGCCACCAGGCGCCAGAATGCGCGTTGCTCTATCAGCTCTAACAGTTGCTGAATACTTCCGTGACGTATCCAAGCAAGACGTGTTGCTCTTCGTCGACAACATGTTCCGCTTCACCCAAGCCGGTTCTGAAGTATCAGCGCTACTAGGCCGTATGCCTTCTGCTGTAGGCTACCAGCCAACCTTGGCCAACGAAATGGGCCAATTGCAAGAACGTATTACTTCAACCAAGAACGGTTCGATTACATCTGTACAAGCTGTATACGTACCAGCCGATGACTTGACCGACCCAGCTCCAGCAACTACATTCGGTCACCTTGATGCCACCACAGTGCTATCACGTCAAATCGCAGAACTGGGAATCTATCCTGCCGTTGACCCACTAGCTTCTACTTCAACTGCTCTTAAACCAGAAGTTGTAGGCCAAGAGCACTATGACATCGCCCGTGGTGTGCAGCAAACATTGCAACGCTACAAAGACTTGCAAGATATCATCGCCATTCTCGGTATGGATGAACTTTCAGCAGACGACAAACAAGCAGTTACTCGCGCTAGAAAGATCCAACGATTCATGAGCCAACCGTTCACTGTTGCTGCTAACTTCACAGGCCGCGAAGGTAAATACGTAAAACTCAAAGACACAGTGGAAGGCTTCCGCCAGATTCTTGATGGCGAAGTTGACGATCTTCCAGAAGGCGCCTTCTACATGGTAGGCAGCATTGAAGAAGCCAAAGAACAAGCTAAGACAATGCAAGGCTAACCGCTAACTAAATGAAAAAGAAGCACACTCAGGAATCGCTAGCAGAAACGAAACCGTTGAAACCAGGCGCAAAAATGGAAACAGAAAAGGAGCAAGTTCCAGCTCCAGATCAAATTCCAGCGTCTACGGCACGCAATATTTTTGTCTTCGGAAGACTGGAAAACGAAATAGCGCTGCCAACGATTAAGAAGCTGCTGCGGTTTAATGAGCGCGATCCCAAAAAACCAATCAATATGTATATCAACTCTGCCGGTGGAAACGGCTATAACGCCGATGGCATCATTGCCGTTATGCATTCCATCGAAGCACCAGTGAATACGATTTGTTTAGGGCACGCGCTCTCTGGTGCTTGCGAAATTCTGGCATCAGGAACAGGAGAGCGGTCAGCTTACGAATTTTCCACTCTCATGTTCCACCAGACTTTGTGGGAAGCAGAAGGTGATATCACCAATTTAGAGATTCAAGCCAGTCAAGGTCGGCGCTTCCGCGAAGCTCAAATTGAGCTTTTGCATCGCTGCTCGGGCCAAGACAAAGCAAGAATTGCCAAAGATATTGAACGGGATCACTATCTATCAACCAAAGAAGCCCTGGAATACGGCTTGATTGATAAAATCCTTCCCCATGGTGGTCACGCCCACGGCGCCGGCCAGAAGAAGCTAAATAAGTCTGCAATAAGCAAGAAAACAGCGACAAAAAAAGCGCCTAAATAATCACTTGTTACTTCACCGATAGAGAAATAATGAAATGGCTACACTGAATCTCAAAATCATTACACCCGAAAGAGTTGTCTTTAACAGCGCAGTCGATCAGGTAACTGCGGTGGCCAATGATGGCGAGCTAACCATTCTGCCTGGTCACGAGCCAATCGTTACCACTCTGGCTATTGATGTATTGCGCTTTAAAATCAAGGGCGAAGAAGAAACTGCGGCTGTGATTGGCGGCATCATGAACGTCAACAATTCAGAAG
>CAJXZK010000140.1 GCA_913063055.1 uncultured bacterium | reverse complement strand
TTAATGATACGGCGACCACCGAGATCTACACCTCTCTATTCGTCGGCAGCGTCAGATGTGTATAAGAGACAGCGAAAGAGCCGGCAGAGCAGTAGAAGCAGAAAGAGTAGCCTGCTCATTTGCCTGGGATAAATCGGTCGGTACTAACTTGCCTAGAGCGGCGTCATAGACTGCTAATTTATAAAGCTGCGGTTGCGCAGTCACTGATGCAAAATCGTGGCGGTTTACGAAGATGCTCCAGTTGGGGTGATAGTCGAGGGGCACCACCCGATCACTTATGTCAGCTAATGAATTAGCTTTTGAATTAGCTTTTGAATCAGCTAATGAATTTGCTTGGAATAGTCCCGCGAGCATAGAGCGCATAGTGAAAGTAAAAGCCCCATCAACCCGCGATGGTAAGTTGAAGACAACAAGCTTCTGGCCGTCAGCAAGTCTTGCCACTTCGCTCTCAACACTGCTCTTTAGCTCTCGAATCATCTTGGCCGAATTGAGCCAGGCGATATTATTGCCATTAGTAATGCAGGCAAAAGTTAGCATCAGGGCAACCAGAGCGAGTTGGCTAGTTGTTTTTAGGAGCGGTCCTGATTTTAGGGGCAGTAATTTTGGTGAGAGTAAATAGACACTAAAGACAATTAAAAGAGCAAGCCCTACGCTGGGAAGATAGGCAATACGACTGCCAGACATGGAACTAGAGAGGCCCCAGACCTGAAAATTGGGTAGCATGGTGGCAACTAAAAAAGCTAGGGCAAAGTAGATAGGCTTTTGTTTGCTGGGCAGTTTCTGATCGATTGTTGTGCCGATGATTACGAGCACTCCTGCCAGGGCATAGAGCAGGCGCAGAATTAGGCGAAGAATATGGTTCTCGGCAAAAATTGCCTGATTGAATGGATGCAAGAGTTGCCAGAGCGAACCGGAGGATACCCAGCGGGCGAAGAAATTTTCGTACAAGCGCTCGCCAATTGACCCGACATAACCGCCAACGAGCTTGCCGATAGCAAGATAGCGCCAAACCAGATAGAAGGCAAAAACCACTAAATATGGTGCCGTCTCTTTGCTGGCTTGAACAATTTTTTGTTTTGCTGTCTGTGCTTGAGAAAGAGTAATTGAAAGAGCAAAAATAATCAGAGGTAGGCTGATGGCTGTTTCTTTTGAGAGCAGGCAGGCCAGGAAGGCGACCAGTGAAAGAATTGTTTTGTCATGTTTAGCAACGAAAAAATAAAGACTGAGTAGCAAAAAGAAAGTACTTACCAAATCGGCTCGAGCCAAAATCCAGGCAACTGCTTCGCTTTGAGTGGGAAATACAGCAAACAATGACGCTGCGCACGCGGCCATGAATAGGCGATCTCGCTCTTCGCCGATTGTCAGCTTTTCTAAGAGCGCCTTGCTAAAGAGAAATAGTAAGAAGGCATTTGTGGTATGCCAAATGAGATTGCTCAGGTGGTAGCCATAGGCTTTGTCATGGTTGAAAAAATAGTCAACTATGAGGCTGACTTCGGTTAGTGGTCTAAAGAACAAGTAGAGAGAGCGCTCCCCCACCCAGGGGCCGGTAAAGTTAGAGAGAAACAGCTCAGGCTCGCCATTGAATAGTCTATAGAGATAGAGCAAGTGCAAAAAATCGTCGCAGTTGAAATAGACGCCTAGGGTATTACCAAAGCAGGCGAAAATAAGAAGGGCAAGTAGTAGCAGTGTTACTAGATTGACTGACGATTTTGCTAACAGATTTTACTTCTCAGCTGTATAGCCTTGGGAGCCATTTTTGTAGTTGAGCACAGCGGCCATTTTTGACATGTCTGAGAGGATGCGGCGCTCTTTCACTCCCGTTGTCTTTTGCTGCAGGTCAACGAGCATATCGCAGCTGTTAATAGCACTTTCAATCGAGAACTCGGAGACTGCTAGATGGCCGTTTTCCAGTACTTTCTGATAGCGGCGAGCGATACCATCTTTGGGGCGAAGAGTGGAGCGGGTCATCTTCTCTTGACCGGCAATCAGTTCATAACCACAGGCGAGAACTACAGTGGGGTCGGCGTCACCAGCGAATGGTCCTTTATCGAGTTGCACTTTGATGGCCTTGCCTTCGCCGTCAAAGTTCATTACCCGCAATACGCCGTTGTTATAGCAGACCATAACATCGCCATTGGCACCAATTGCAATGGTACCTAGTGGAGTTATGACCAGAGCGAGTTTAGATGGGCTCTTCACCGATACCAAAATGTCTCCCGATTTAAGATCGGCAGTGTAATTATTTGGTTTTGTGAATTGCGCACCTTCTCTGGCAAGCACTGTAATCCAGTCGAAAGTCTGATTGACGATGTCGCCTTTGGGAAATTGGCTGTCAGTAATCAACTGAATGCCATTGAGAGCAAAGGCTGTGGGTGCGTCAATCACCAGCGATGTTGGATCATTCATTAGTTGGGGAGATGTGACGTCAGTTGGCACCACAACTGGCGGACGGAAGGGCTGTGGTGGTGGCATGATGATTATTGGCGGTGGCGCCATTGGTTGAGGCGGTTGGTTATAGTTCTGGCCACCGACTGAAAAGTGCGGATACCAGAAGGCAAGTGCAATAAACAGAGCTGCCATCAGAATCATTAGAGCATTGGCTCTGCCCGCAGCAGAGATTCTGTTTGGGGTCTCTTGAGAAGAATTTTTCACTGCTTAAACCTGCACCGCTGCTTGTACGTCTAAATTGCTATCAAGGTGGTTAAGTATAGCCTGCTCAGAGCCTTAGCGCCAAGATTGCTCATATGTCATGTTGACAGGCTCTAATTTGTTTTTAGGGGGTTAAACTTAGATCTGATTGATATTCGATTACGGAGAGCTCATGTCTGATTTCGAAAAATTGGGAGTGTTCTACCTCGGTCATAAGTATGATTTGGAAGGTGGTCGCGAGCTAACGGCTGAGCCCGTCTTATATGAATCGAAAGACCTGGTAACCCATGCGGTTTGCATCGGCATGACTGGCAGCGGCAAAACTGGTCTTTGTCTTGGCCTGCTAGAAGAAGCTGCCATTGACGGCATACCAATAATCGCCATTGATCCCAAGGGTGACATTGCTAATCTCTTGTTAACCTTTCCCGACTTAAGCGGAAAAGATTTTGCTCCCTGGATAAATCTTGACGACGCCCGGCGTCAGGGCCTTAGTGTTGAAGAGTTCGCCCAGAAGCAAGCTCAGTTATGGCAAGAAGGTCTAGCGAAATCTGGTCAAGACGGCGCTCGAATTGCCCGCCTGAAAGAATCTTGTGACTTCAATATTTATACGCCTGGCGCTAGCTCTGGTCTGGCCGTGTCGATTTTGAATTCGCTGAAAAAGCCCGACGACGAAACCATGGACGATGGTGATTTGTTGAGGGAGAGAGTACAGTCGGCTGCCACTTGTATACTGGCCTTGCTTGGCGTTAGTGGCGATGCGGGAGATTCTCTACGCAACCGTGACCATATTCTTATCTCGACGATTATTGCTGATTGTTGGAAAAATTCAAAAGACGTTGATCTTACCGATTTGATTCAGTTGATTCAGAAACCTCCCATGACCAGGGTGGGCGCTCTTGACATAGAGTCGTTCTATCCGGCAAAAGAGCGCTTCGATTTGTCGATTAGCCTTAACAATATTCTTGCCGCCCCTGGTTTCGATGCCTGGCTCAGTGGCGAGCCATTAGATATAGATAGTTTTCTTTGGAGTAAGAGCGGCAAGCCCCGGGTTTCTATTTTTTCAATTGCTCACCTCGGGGACACCGAGCGGATGTTCTTTGTCACCCTTCTACTTAATCAAGTTTTGACTTGGATGCGCAGCCAGTCAGGTACGACTAGTCTGCGAGCTGTTCTATACATGGATGAGATCTTCGGCTATTTCCCGCCAGTGGCTAATCCGCCCTGCAAAACCCCCTTGCTTACGCTGCTGAAACAGGCTCGGGCCTTTGGTCTTGGTATTGTGCTTGCTACCCAGAACCCGGTTGATATCGATTATAAAGGCTTGTCTAATGCTGGCACCTGGTTTATTGGTCGGCTGCAAACCGAGCGCGACAAGATGCGTGTGTTAGAAGGATTACAGTCAGCGGCTCAGGAAGCTGGTTCTAGTTCTGGTTCAAGTTCTGGTTCTAGTTCTAGCTCTGGTTCTAGTTCTGGTGCTTCCCTGTCAGAGACCCTCAGTCGGCTTGGTGACAGAGTCTTTCTCATGAACAATGTCCATGAAGATGCACCAGTTATTTTTAAAACCAGGTTCACGATGTCTTACCTGCGCGGACCTCTAAATCGCCGCCAGGTCAAAGACTTGATGGACCCGCTCAAAGTTAAAATGAGCAATCAAGGTAGTGTTAAAAGTGACAACCCGGACCAACCATTCGCGGCTGTCAGTAAAAGCCCTGGTCAAGATTCTGTTGCGTTGGCGAATACTACTAAGGTAACTGCCACCAAGGCAAGTGTGCCTGGCGCTGCGAGCTTTTCTAAGAAGCCAGTGGTTGCCCCTGAAATTGCCCAGCTATTTATCCCCGCGGATGTGGCATCTTTTTCAGATAAGCCCCAAGGCGTTTATCGTCCATTTCTTCTTGCCGCCGCTACTGTACGCTATCTCGATAGTAAGCTTGGCCTAGACTACACCGTCAATAAGTGCTTCTTAGTGCCTTGCAATGATTCAGTGGTGCCAGCTGAGTGGATAAAGGCCAAGTCAATCAAGGTTGACTTGGCCAAGTTAGAAAGTATTGGCGATCCGTCATTTACTTTCGCGGAACCAGCTGCTGCTCTTACTCAAGTAAGCAGCTATAAAACTTGGAACAAAGAGTTTGCTGCCTGGTTGGTTGAGGGGCTTCCGTGTAAGTTGTGGCGCAGTGCAGCTACCGGTGCTGTCAGTCAGCCTAATGAGAGCGAACGGGATTTCCGCATTCGCTTACAGCAAATGGCTTTTGAACAGCGCGATTTAATGGTGGCAAAATTGCGCGATAAATACTATGCTCGCATCAATAGCTTGCAAGATCGTATTCGTTTGGCTGAGCAGAAAGTGCAAGTTGAGCAAGCTGAGGCTCGACAGCACGAGCTCAATTCGGCCATTTCAATTGGTGCAACTGTTCTTGGTGCCTTCATGGGGCGTAAGGCTGTTAGCTCTTCTACTATCGGTAGGGCAACTACCGCCGCGCGTGGCATTAGTAAAGTGGCGAAGCAAAGAGAGGATGTCGGTCGAGCTGAAGATAATCTCGAGACCTTGAACAGTAAGTTGCAACTTCTCAACAGCCAGTTTCAGGCTGAGGCCCAAGCCCTCGCTGATAAGTTTGACCCACTGAAAGAGCCCCTAGAAGCGCTCTCTGTGCCGCCCAAGAAAACCAATATTACAGTCAAGCTACTTGCTCTCGCCTGGGTCGTGAGCTAGTTTACTAGTTAGCGATTTACTTGGTTTTAACCGGTGAAGGCCAGTGCCTTGAGGGATGGCAGGCTGGTGCCGTCAGCCCATTGCAATTTTTCTAGTACGCGGGTCAGCCCTTCACCACTCCATGACCAGTGGTGTAAGACTATCATCGCTTGTTCGGCTGTGAGAAAACCTTCTTGGGTTAAGAGCAAGCAGCGCTTAGCGGCATCGAGTGCTGAGCGGTTAACAATGCCTGTTTTAATTAGCCTTTCTTCTAAGGAACCCATGCCCCCTTCAGGATGAGCCGGTAAGTGCCCTAGTCGCCTGATATCGTAGGCGGTGACCAGGCCAGATAGACGCAGTAAGTGATAGAGAGTGATATTACCGTCGTAGGGGTCGCTTTCGCGGGAGATTTCTTTTAGTGCCTTAGTCAGAGATAGGTTCTTGCTGAACACTAGTTTGAGGGCGCGAGCCGCTCTGTCTGGCGTGACCTGGTGCTTGGCCATCATTGTCTGTAGACGCACGGCAGCGGCAATCAGGTTAGAGCTGAACATACCACTTTCGACGATTTCCTCACCTAGGGTGCGCTGAACATCACTGCTGTCTCTTGATGTGAATTTCTTGACGTCGCTGTCTGATAGCAGACCGGCCAGTAATAGCAATTCGTCAAGGCGGATGTAGGGCGCTCGAGAGGTAATCAAGGCAATATCACAGTTTGAATTTGAACTGACTGTGATGCTATTGGCTGAGTTTAGTGCCTTGATTGCTTGGTTCCTATCGGCGCGCCCTGAGCGAATCAGCGATTGCGCACTGAGGGCGGTGCCGAGCAAGCTGGTGCTGACGAGCCCTTGCAAGACTAGCACCCGTTCTAGTGGTAAGCCTATATGACGGCCTAGGCCCCGAGAATCTTCTATACTTTTCTGCGTGAGAATGCCAGCTTCCACGAGAAGTGTTCCTAAATTTTCTTCGTCTCGGTAGATGTTGCCCTGCCAACCAAGTTCTTGCAGAATTGCTGCCAGTGTCGCGTTGCTTGTTCCTGCGTAGTAGAGGGCTTCAATGGCCATGTCAGAGGACATGACGTTTTGTCTTACTAAGTTTTGCAAGGTCAGGGCGGCTTCAACTGTCTTATGCTTGGTCAGGCCGACCATGGTCAGTACTCGACCGACTGGCAGGCTGTTTTTATGGGCTATACAGAGAACTTGGCAAAGTTGGGCTATGTTGATCAGGCCAGCTTTGTAAAACAATTCCCCCAGCATGGCCCGGTTGTCGATGCTTGCAGTCATAGGTAGTGAATCCAATATAAGATAGTTGTGTCCAGTTTTGGGGCGGGAAATTTAAAGCGCCCCAGTTACATCTTGACTGAGTTTCTGGAGCCCGATTGTATGGGCAGCCTATATCTTTGTGGGGGGCAGCCCTAATCGGCGCCCTCTGTGGCTGCTTTAGTCTCCATGTTTATCTGCAGAAACCGCAGTATATAATTGCCCGGTAGCAAGTTCTTCCAGTACTAGTTACCGCAAGTATCAGTTACCGTATCAGTCGCGGACGTAGAATCAATGACAAGGCTGTGGTTGAAAGTTTTTCTCTGGGCCTGCAGCGCTCTAGCTTTGGTCTCAGTGCCAGCTTGTCAGGCTGATGAAATTACCAGTATGAATGTTGCGATGACAGCGCAGCGAGACTCTACTCTTGATGTCATTGAAAGAATCAGCGTCAATTTTAGCGAACCAAGGCATGGCATTTTTCGCACAATGCCAGTTAAGTATTCACGCTTTGGGGCCTCCTATACAGTTGATTTCCATCTCAATTCAGTTAAAGACGAAAATGATCAGAGCCTTGCTTTTTCACAAAGCTCACGTGGCAACGATATAAACATCAAAATTGGATCTGCCAATAAAGTTTTTGCCGGAACTCATACTTATGTCATCAACTATAAGTTACGCAGAGCGGTCAACTTCTTTGATAAAGAGCCTGAAATCTACTGGAACGTCACTGGCGATCAGTGGCCATATCCGATCCGGTCGGTAAAGTTCAGCCTTGATCTGCCGGCTGGTTTCAATGCCAGCGCTGTCAAAACCAAAGCCTTCTTGGGAGCACCCAATTCGCAATCAGCAGAGGGAGTGGCTTTTGAGCAAGCGGGACAGAAACTCTATTTCCAGGCTAATGATATCGCCCCAGGTCAGGGCCTGACTGTTGCTGTGCGGTTGCCCTCAGGTGCTATGGTAGCGCCGCCGTTGTCCACACAAATTGGTTGGTTACTCATTGATTGGTATCCACTCTTGCTGTTGCCAGGTCTGACATTCTTTGGTCTCTATGCCACATGGCGCTACCTCGGCACTGACGAAGAACCAATTTCTGCCATTGCTTTTGATTGGGAGCCGCCAAAGGAGCTAACGCCTGCCGAGATGGGTGTAATTATTGACGAACGAGTTGATAGCCGCGATGTGCTTTCAATCGTGGTTGATCTGGCTGTACGTGGTTATTTCAAGATAGTTGAAGTGGACAAACCTGGATTCTGGGGCGCCAAAAAAGATTATCAATTTGAGCGCAATGCTGATGCTGACATGGCTAGCAAAGACTTGAAACCATTTGAAATTGAAATGCTTCAATCACTATTTAAATGGCATGAGGAGTCTGACTATGACTTTGTCACTCAACTATCTGATTTGTCTGCGGTCGGTGCTGTTCGCTTCTCCCACTTCAGTCAACTTTTGTATGCCAGCATGACTGAGAATGGCTGGTTTAGAGCAAGTCCTGAGGACGTCAGGCGACATTACATGCAAATAGGAACAACAATAGTAATGTTGGCTGCCTTTTCTCTTCTATTTGCTTCCAATTTAATTGGTGTTCCAGCCATCCTAGGAGCATTTTTTTCGGCGATTTTGTTTTTCTTCTTTGCTGGGGCAATGCCTGCTCGCACTCTCTCTGGTGTGAAATTGCGGCGGCAGTCACTGGCATTCGCTCGCTTTGTCGAGAAAGTCGATAAAGAAAGCATCAGAGCTTTGGCCGATAAAGATCCGACAATTTTTGCCCGCTTACTTCCCTATGCCATGGTCATAAACGCTGCCGACCGTTGGGCTGAAGCGTTTGAGGGCTTGGCTGTTGATAGGGTGGCGGTACCAACTTGGTATCAGAGTTCTGAGAGTAACAGCGATTTCAGGCCACGATATTTCGTTCGTTGTATGAGCACCGGCTTGGGAGCGATTAGTACCGGTCTGCAGGCTGTGGCGCCCTCCTGTAGTGCTGGTTCTGGTGCGAGCGGTACTTTTGCTGGTGGCGGTGGCGGCGGATTTGGAGGGGGAGGAGGCGGCTCCTGGTGAAATGGTTGCAATCGGAAACATTTCGCTCTAATTATCGGTCTATGTTCTTTGTGCATTTTAATTGGCGATGTGGCTAAAATGGTCTGAATGGCTATTTGGAGAGTTTTTCTGGTAGCTCTATTAGAGGATGTAATAAAATCTGCCAAATTTTTCACTGTCAAGTGGCATAAAAGCTATGGAATGTGGAAAATTGGCTAGTAGGAAGCTTGTGATTGAAAAGACCAGTCAACTAGAGCTTCGTCTGATAACCCATTTATATGGTTTCTAAATCAAGGATCGAGAAGCAAATGAAGCAAAGGATCTCAATGTTTAAAAAGAAGGCGCTGATGGCCTCCAGTTTGTCACTGTTGTTGACTGCGGTGGGTGCAGGTTTGTTTACGCCTGTCTTGGCCGTCGATAACTTAGATGACGTTGGTTTGTTTGGCTCAATCACTGTTACGCGCCAGGCCCGTGAAGCGGCTAGAGCCGTTAAGCAGAACCAATGGCCCACAGCTATGCAGGCCTATCAAAGAGCGATTGCTCTAGATCCTAAAGCTACCGATCTTTATTATGGTCTGTACAATGCTGCTGCTCACGTTGGTGATTGGCAACAAGTATCGGTCGCTCTTGAAGCGATTTTTCAAGAAGATCCTAGCGCTAAAGCCCATTTGTTAGCTGAATACGGTCAATGCTTGGCTTCTTCCGGCCGGCTTGAAGAAGCTATTCCGGTGCTAAAGAAAGCATTGCTAACTGTAGATGCTGACGCCAACTACATGCCCGATAAGCTGCGGGCTTTGATGGTCAAAACTGAAACTGTAAAAGAAGTGCCCAAGCGTGAGCTGACGCAGGCAGAAAAAGACCGCATGATAGCTGAAGTAACCAAATACAAGCCGCCAACACGCGAACTAGTGCACGGTGAAGATGTGCGGGGTGATAAGTCAGACTTCGCTCTCACCCTAGAGAATGCTTACAGTTCTTGCGAGTTCATTGGCATCTGTACTTATGAAGGCTACACAAAAGCCGATATTGTTACCTTCTATCACCCACCCGTTGCCCGTTTTCATATCGATACCATTTTGAAAGGACCAAAGCTCAACAGAGAAATGCCTGTTCGCTTTGAGTTTCACGACAAGACCGGTGATGAGCCACCAAAAGACTGGAAGTTCTCGGACGATAAGATGCCTAAAAAAGGTTCTAAATGGTTGCTCTTTACTGAGATGGCGATTCCAACCAATGGTGCCTTTGAGACCTATCACGGTAACTTTGGTCGCTTAGAGGCGACTGATACCAATCTCGATAAGATCTACAAAATTATTGAACTTCACCGCGGACAGCAGTAAGCAAGCATAAGAAAGGGGTTTTCAAAAATGACGTTTAAGGTTACATCACGATTTGCTCTTGCTTTTGCGCTTCTCTCGTTGGCATGCTCAGTCAATATTCAGAGCGCTAATGCGCAGATGGGTATGACGATGGGGCGCAAAGAAATGATTCACATGAGTCTACTCAAGTGTTATACCGATCTCGGCCGCAATGCTGAAGCTGAGGGTGAGTACAACATTTTATTGGCTATGAAACCAAACGATGGGGTCTTGCATTTTAACTATGCTCGCCTATTGGTGGCTGCCGGTAAGAAAGGTCCAGCTTTAATTCACTATCGCAAGGCCGCCCAGAGCAACCCTGGGAATGCTGATTTTCAAGGTCAACTTGGTCAGATGCTCTACAATGCCAACGATTTCGCTGGTGCTTCCAGAGCACTTGGTATTGCCATGCAGCTACCTGGCGGTGATCGCTACAAGGGTGCCTATGAATCGGCTGTGAAACAAATGCAGCAGATTCAGCAAAATCGGATGCTGCAGCAGCAAAATGCTCCGGCTAAATCATCGTCTCCAGGTCCGAAGAAACGTGCTGCCGATGATGACGAAGACGAATAAATCTAGATAAAATCAGGTGTTAGCATTGATCAAAGAGAGAGAGGTATTGCCTTTCTCTCTTTTCACTTGTGAACAAAAACACTCAGGTTGGCGGGAACTGCAGGCCTTTGTCTTTACAAGGGCGGCAATACATGGACAATGAAGGTAGAACTTTCCGACCAGGGGTGTTTATGAATAGCAAATATAGGTCTGGCAAATCCTTGCCAGCCGATAGTTTTGACTGCGTTTTTTTTCGCAGTTTGACTTCGTTCTTAGCGCGGTCCTTTGTTTTCTCTACCTTGCTTTTAGCCTCCTTCCTTTTCGGCACTGGCAGCTCGGTTTATGCAATTGACAGTGCTGACGATGTTGGTGCCTATGGTTCTATTACCCTCACTCGTCAGGTCCGAGAGGCTGTAAACGCCGCTAAGCAAGGTCAGTGGTCAGCAGCCAAGACGGCCTACAAGAGTGCTCTTCGGTTAGACCGTAAGGCCGGTGATCTCAATTATGGCTTGTACAATGCTGCCGTTCATAGCAATGATTGGCAGCAAGCAACCTTCGCCTTAGAAGAAATTTTTCAGTTCGAACCGACAGCAAAAGCTCATCTGCTTGCCGAATATGGCGAGTGCCTGGCTTCTGCTGGCCGCCTAGAGGAAGCGGTGCCGGTATTGAAGAAGGCCCTGGTAACAGCAGATGCCGATGCTGGCTTCTTGCCTGCTAAATTGCGCGCACTAACAATTAAGGCTGAGAAGGTGGTGATATTTTCGCGGCCCCATACCGCTGAAGAACTGAAGAAAGCTGCTGAAGAAGTAATGGTACGTAAGCCCGAACCGATAGCTCCCGTAGACCTGGACAAGGAGATCTACACTAAGTCTAAGAAGGCCCTGACTTACGAGAACGCCTTCAAATATTCTGAGTTCATTGGTATTTGCAGTTATCAGGGCTACGACTCCGCTGATGGTATTACTTTTTATCATCCGCCCATAGCTCAATTTAGAATCGAGAAAATATTGAAAGGCCCCAAGCTCAATAGAGCAATGCCAATTCGTTTTGAGTTTCATGACAAATCAGATGGTGAGCCAGAGAAAGGTTGGAAGTTCAGTGCTGACAAAATGCCAAAGTCCGGTTCTAAATGGCTACTCTTTAGCGAGATGGCTATACCAACCAATGGTGCCTTTGAGACCTATAGGGGCAGCTATGGCAGGCAAGAAGCGACTGAGGAAAATCTTGACAAAATCTATAAGGTTATGGAGTTGCATCGCGGCCAGCAGTAGTGTACAACAAGGCAGTAACTGTAGAAAAAGGTCTTAGAATGAGCGAGCCTTTAGACGCCAAAGCAATTAGAGATGAAGTAATTCACTACACTTGCGTCTCTAATTGTTTTGGAAAGCGCGACAACGCAGCCGGTTGCTGCAAAATGGCAGACCGCGATTTCATCATTGGTCCCATTGATGATGCCCAAGAATTTCTCAAACGGCTCAATACCAGAGATAAGGCGAAATATAAATTCGACGATATATTTATTGAGTACAAAGAAGGTTCAAAGCTCTTTCCGGACAAAGTCTCGTGGCAAGATCCTAATCATTATCCAGCTTTGCGCCTGCAAATGAATGATCCTGAATTTGCTTGCAACTTCTTATCAGAAAAACAGGAATGCACTGTCTACGGCATTAGACCAAAGACTTGTCGCAATTATCTCTGCGAGCATCTGAAAAAATTAGTCGACTTACTTTAGAGCACTAGAAGCAAATTTATTCGTGTTTTTCTTCAGGTTCTTCGGGGGCTTCGGCGTCGTCTAAGACTATTTGGTTGCGACCGCGTTTCTTTGCTAAATATAGCCTTCTGTCTGAGACTTGTACGAGTTCAAAGACTGATTCTCCGTCCTTAGGATACTCAGCAATGCCACCAGAGAAGCTGACACTAAACTCCTCACCTTTGTCACCAGTAAATTTCATCTTGGTGAACTCGTCTAAGACTCGATGAACAGCCAAATGCATGGTGCTAAGAGTCTCTCGTTTGAAGGCCAGTATAAATTCTTCACCACCCCAGCGACCGCGCAAATCATCGACACGAAAACGTCTCGATAGCAATTGGCCCAGACCTGCTAAAACCTTGTCTCCAGCTAAGTGTCCGTAGCTGTCGTTGACTTTTTTAAAGTGATCTACGTCAAGTAGGCAGATCGTAAATGTGGTTTTTAGTCTTTGTGCTTCCGCTAAGATCGCCGACAATTGTTCTGAGAATGCTCGGCGAAGAAGCAGGCCTGTAGTCATGTCTTTGTCTGAGCGATCTTTTAGCATGCGAGCTCTGTCTAGTCGCACTTTCACTCTGGTGAGAAGTTCCTCGTTGACCACGGGTTTTGGTAGATAGTCGTCGCCACCGGAGCGGAAAGCTTCAAGTCTAGCCTCTACCCCTACTTGACCGGTGAGGAAAATAATTGGCAGATCTTGCCAGCGGGGAATCTGTCTGAGCATGCGGCAAACTTCAAAGCCTGTAATGGCAGGCATCATCACGTCAAGCAGTAATAGCTCAGGGGGATACTCTTGCATTGTCTCGAGAATTTGCGAGGGATCATTGATAATGCGCACAATCATGCCTTCATTGCGCAATACCAATGCCATGGTGTTGCAGAAGAATTCATCGTCATCGCAAATGAGAATTCGTGGTCTGCCACCTTGGCGAATATTGACTAAGTGTTGTACCGCTTTTTCTAAAACGTCCGATTCAAGCGGCTTATCTAAATATAGGGAAGCTCCCGCATGGGCTGCCTCTACGCGGTTCTTTACTAGGGGCTGTCCTGAAATGAAGGCTAAGGGTAAGTTCTCAAATCCCGGTAGCTCTCTAAGATCGCGTGCCAGTCTGAATGATTCATCAGGGTGCTCTTCTGTGACGTTAATCAGGGCCGCATCTAAGGCGTAGACAACCGCTTTTTCGATGGCGTCTTTGCTGCTGGTGGCGCGAATAATATCTACTAGTCTTTGCTTGCCTAGCTCGTGGATGATGTCGAGAAAATCACTGTCTGAGTCAACCACAAGAATTCTAGTCATGGCCGGATTGTTGGGCACTTGCTGCTTCGAATCAGACGAGCTTACGGCCTGATTGATTTCTTGGCACTCACTATCACCGGCTAACTGCGCCTCAACTAATTTTCTGTCTAATTCAGCCCAGGCAATTAGCTTTTCTTCTTGTGATTTATGGGGCAAAGCCATAGCTGCTTCTTCAATAAAGTCCATGTGGTCCGATACTTGCCTAAAGCCTAGGGAGCCACCGGTTCCCTTGATCTTGTGAGCAAGACCTTGTACTTCGGCAATTAGCTCAGGGTCATTTGGGTTGCCTTTCGCTTTTTCGATGGCCTGAGAAAGTTCGGCAATACGACTGGGTAGTACCCGTGCGTATTTTGTCACCAGTGCCAGAAACATGGTTTCGAAGTCTTTCATCTTCTGTTTGGCGGCTTCAGACTTGTCTCCATCAAACTGGTTGTCGACTTGGGCGCCAAAGATATAAGGAATGAGCGGCTTATGCACCATTAGTGATACCGATAAATCGGCAGTTACTTTTGGCTTGAGGGTATCAAAATGAGCCTGGTCTTGTGCCACCAAGATTACCTTGGCTGAATTACCCTGGGCTCTAAGATTAGATAGCCAGGTGATTTGATCCGTTTCTTTGAGCGGACCAGCCAGAATAATCAAGTCGAGATCTTCGTGGCGCAAAATACCGCTGCTATCTTCCGGGTCGGCTTTGAGGACTTTGTGGCCACGACCTTCCAATACCGACGACATCAGTCGAGAAAACTGCTTGTCTTCGTCGTATAGAAGAATGTTTTTGCCCATGAATCTACGTACCTTTTTTAGGTAGTTTACAGTGGTAGATCAGTACGCAGTTTGCGAGGATTCTGCCAACCCATTTCTTCAAGGGCATCATCAAAACTGACGCGCATACGCTCGCAATAATTGAGTGCCATAATCACTTGCTCGATTTTCATCAAGCCTTCTCTAATCAGCGGTAGGCTCGTTACTGCAGCATCAACGGTCTTGCTGTTCACTTTTCCAGCGGCTTCTAAAATTTGAACTATGTCACCGCCGTGTTTTTTGCGCACGTTCATTGCTGTTGTTAGATCACTTTCAGTCAAAAGTTGCGCCTTCTGGAGAATGTCGAAAGCTCCCTTCAAATCACGCCCTTGACCTGGTGCTTGGGCTTGCCCAGGCTGTGCCGCTGGTTTGCTGGCCGGTGCCGCTGGTTTGGGGGCCGCGGCGTACGCTGCTGCTCCTGCAGATTTGTCAAAATCGCCTTTTGTCAGGTACTGGTCAATTGATGAACCCATGGCGTGCAGTCTTTTCAGAACTTCTGGTGCTTTCTCGACACTCATTTTTTCGTCGCGCACAAGTTCTTGCAATTTTAGCGCTGCTTCAAGAGTCGGGTCACTGATCAAGCCCTGTCTCTTATACACATCTCCGAGCCCACGAGACCGTACTAGATCTCGTA
>CAJXZK010000139.1 GCA_913063055.1 uncultured bacterium | reverse complement strand
GTGTTGTTGGTGCTTTAATCTTATCTTTATTTCAAGGAACACTTAATATAAATTCTTTTAAACTATCTTTATTGGGTGCAACAAAAACATCATGTATGATTGCATTTATTTTAGCAGGATCTACTTTTTTATCATTAGCAATGGGCTTTACAGGTCTACCTAGAAACTTGGCTATTTGGATCCAAGAACTAAATTTGTCACCATATATGCTGATTTTTATTTTGACTATTTTTTACATTATTCTTGGAATGTTTTTAGATGGAATCTCTGCTGTAGTTTTAACAATGGCAATTATAGAACCCATGATCAGGCAAGCTGGTTTTGATATGATTTGGTTTGGAATTTATCTTGTGATTGTTGTGGAGATGGCACAAATTACTCCCCCAGTAGGATTCAATTTATTTGTACTCCAAGGAATGGCTAATAGAGATATGTCCTTTATTGCAAAAAGTGCTTTTCCACTATTTTTATTAATGATCTTAGCAGTAATAATTATTATAATTTTTCCTGAAATAGCTCTATGGCTACCCAACAAAATGTCACAAAATATTAATTAAATCTAATATTTAGATTTTTTCTTTCCATCAATTATTTCTTTAAGCTCATCATATTCTTCACAATTACATGACTTTAAAATATTGAGTCTTTCTTTAGCTAAATCAATTCTGCTAGTAACCACATAAAGTTCACCTAAATATTCGTTAATACCTATGTGATTAGGTTCTAAAGCTAGCCCTTGAAGATACCAGTGCATCGGCCAATCCCACGGCTGCTACTAATTCAAAATTATCGGTCAATGCCAAAGCTTCTGCTAACACAAAGATCAGCAAAGTGATTGAGAAATCGACAAAACTTGACTTAGGGAACCGCTACAAGCGAGTAGAAGAAATTTTGCAAGACCTTGGCTAGGCGAGAAAACCATGAACGGCAAGAGCGACAATAAAGAATCTGGGCAACAAGCGCCAAGAGCAAAGAAAGACTGGCCAGTATTTACTGTTGCCACCATTACGCTTCTGAGTGGTCTAGCTGGCACATGGGAGCCGCTATTAATGCGCCTCTCCAGCCATCCTCGCCTGTTTAACACGCTCGTTCCCTATGAGCTTTACCATCTCAGCAACTCACTGACCTTAGCCTTTGGCTACTTACTGATATTTCTCAGCATCAATCTCTATCAAAGAAAAAGAACGGCTTGGTGGATTGCCATGGCTCTCTCTAGTCTATCCCTAGCATTGCAAATCGCCCGTCTGGGAAGTGAACATATTCACTGGCTAGAAAACCAAGCCTGGGCACTAGATTTACCAACCTACTCGGTGGTTCCGTCTATTGTGGCCATTGCCGCCCTATCTCTGACACGGAACCGCTTCACTGTCAAAAGCGCCAAAGACACTTTCTTCACTGCTACAAAGATAATCATCGTTGCCTTGCTAGCAGTAATTGCCTATGGCTGTCTGGGCTTCTTTCTGCTGGACATGAGTGACTTCGGTGTCAACTTTGAACTAGATCAGGCACTGATACATACCATTAGAGAACTAGCATTAGTAGGCAATCCAGATCTCGTTGCCAAATCAAAGTTTGGTCACTGGTTTCTTGAGTCACTAAGACTTTCAGGAATGCTAGCGGCAACAGCGGCGGTACTGAGCGCCTTTCGACCGATACGCTACAAGCTACTCACCCAGCCCCTTGAGCATGAATTGGCAAGCACCATCCTTGATCAATACGGCCGCACCGCTCTTGACTTGTTCAAGCTTTTACCGGACAAGTCTTACTTCTTCAATAATGACAAAGATGGAGTAATAGCTTATAAGACCTGTCTCGGTGTTGCTATTGTATTGGGTGATGCCACCGCCCCTGAGGCCAAGCTGGCCAGCCTGGTTAGCGACTTCAAATCTTTTGCCCACGACAATGGCTGGCAGGTAGCATTCCTGCAAACCACACCTAGCTATATTGAAATCTACAAACAGAACGGCTTTAAAGCCGTAAAAGTGGGAGAAGATGGAGTAGTCGACTTAGAAAAGTTCGTCACCTCAACAATAAACAAAAAGACTTTCAAAAGTAGCATCAAAAAGTTCGACAAAGACGGCTTCGTTTTGCACAAATATAGCCCTCCTCTTTCCAATGCCTTGATTGACGAAGTACAGGAGATTTCCAATCAATGGCTCGCCCTACCCGGACGGCGGGAGAGGGGCTTTTCCCTGGGACAATTCAATCGAGAAGAGCTACAGCACAACGACCTCTATGTGTTGCGGGACAAAGACGGGCAGGCATTAGCATTTGTCAATCAAATTAGATCCTATAGCCCGGGAGAAGTGACCATTGACATGATGCGTCACAAAGAAAATGCACCAAATAGCACCATGGATTTCCTCTTCGCTAAGTTATTGAAAGAACTTCACGCAGAAGGATTCAAGTATTTCAGCCTGGGCCTGGCAGCCCTTGCCGGTGTCGGAGATGATCCCAAAGACCCGCTTGAAGAGAAAGCTCTTCATCAAGTGTACGAACACTTGAACCGTTTCTTTTCCTACAAGGGTTTAAGAAGCTATAAAGAAAAGTTCGATCCAGAATGGGAAGCGCGCTTTCTCATATATGAAGGTGGAGCACCGGGTCTGGTGAAGGCAGGCTTAGCTATTGCCAAAGCCACTGAGGAATAGACACGCAGGCTCTTCGTGGCAGGCACGACTTCTTATTCACGGACCCCTTGTTCACAGAGACCCCTTGTTCACAGAGACCCCTTGTTCACAGAGACCCCTTGCTCACAGATTTCTTTTTTAAGGCTTCTTCTTATGACTATTCTTCAAGGCATCGATACGTGATTGGTAGGCCTTGCTAATGTTATCTTCCTCTTCTTTATAGAGGCGATAGACTTTAGCTCTTTTAGTGGTGGCATCGAGTCGAGCCGCTTCTATCATCTCATCGCGATGAAGAGAGAGTGTACCAATGGCCTCTTGAATTGCTTGGTTCTCTTCTTCTGCGACCAATTCAAGATCTTGACTCTGACGCCGACGCTTTACTTCAATAGCATCAGCCAGGTCTTTACGCAGCAAAGCAATTGCTTCACGCGTGGAAGCGTCCAGGTCCTCTTCACTAGAATTAGCACTGGAGCCAGTAGCTTTGCCATCGGCACCGTTAGCGGCGGCCCCTTTGGGCACCACTTTAACCCTCTCAAAAAACTGAGGATTGGCCTTTCGTTCATCAATTTTCAGAGCAGCTATGGCCTTTCTTGCCATCTGGGCCAAATTTGAATTGCCCCCACATTTGGAACAAGCCTCATACTGCAAAAGAGCCTGCCCACCTCTTTTGCGCTTCAGCAGTGCACTGGCCAGGTAATACCGAGCACTGACATCGTAAGGGTCAATTTGCAGCCGGGCGTCGGCAATAGCATCAACTTTGGCATAATCTTGGGCTTGGTAGGCCCGCTCAATTTCATGGGGATCAAACTGAGCATAAGCCCGATCATTCCAAGACAAAGGCAATACTAAGGCTAATGCTACAGCAGCAGCAAATACTATTGAGTACAATTTCTTATTGATCAATGCGTTCCATACGGGCTGGCTCATATCTCGCTCCGGCCGTCAATCGACTAATTGCATCAAGTTCTTCTCGATCTTCCACTGTCAATTCTAGCTCAAGTGCCTCGACATTTTCTTCCAAATACTTGACCTTCTTAGTGCCAGGAATGGGCACTATATCTTGCCCCTTTTGCAAGAGCCAAGCCAGGGCCATCTGAGCCGGGCTGGCTTCGTATCGCCGTGCCAGATGCCTCACTTCGTTGACTATCTTTAAATTTTTGCTGAAATTATCGCCCTGATAACGCGGATCATTTCTTCGGTAGTCACTTGCTTCGAACTGATCAACATTCTTGATTTGACCAGCTAAAAGCCCTCTACCAAGTGGCGAATAAGGCACAAAGCCGATGCCCAGTTCTCTGAGGGTGGGCAATACCCGTTCTTCCACCGAGCGCTCCCAGAGTGAATATTCACTTTGCACGCAAGTCAAAGGGAAAGTACGATGAGCCTTTCTAATATTCTCAGCACTAGCTTCCGACAGGCCGATATAGCGCACTTTGCCTTGCTCTACTAACTCTCCCATGGTGCCAGCCACTTCTTCAATGGGAATGCCAGGATCTACCCGGTGTTGGTAAAAGAGATCAATGTAGTCGGTGTTTAAACGCTTGAGTGAGTCTTCGCAGGCACGCTTAATGTTGCGCGGATGGCTGTCGACTCCTATGACCTCTCTCATTGAAATATCAAAACCAAACTTAGTGGCAATAATTACATCATCGCGCCGACCACGCAGCACTTCACCAAGTAGTTCCTCATTGTCATAGGGTCCATAAACTTCAGCAGTATCGAAGAAATTGATACCGAGGGCAATGGCACGCTTAAGAGTACGCACTGACTCAAGCTGATCCGGAGTGCCGTAAAGCCAGCTCATGCCCATACAACCAAGCCCTAAAGCCGTAACTTCCAATCCTTGCTGTCCAAGCTTGCGTAGCGGTAACATCAGTTCTCCTGATTTAGTGATGCCAGAAATTGATCAGAATCTCAATAGAAATCAGAGCAATCACCATAAATTCAAGAAACTCACTTCGGCCATGCTCTGCCTGGTCATGGGTAAAGCGATATACCTCACCCACACTAGTCAACTTTGTTTCAACCTGGTGCTGCCACTCGGACAAGCTCAAGCGCAGAGCCAGTCCTCGATAAAGTCTGGCATAGTAAGCATCACCAATCATTTTAAGAGCGTTGCTCGCTCTATCAGAGAGCTCACGCACATCAACTAACAAATAACGCAAGCGCTCGGCTTGCCGTGTTGCCACCTTGCCGCCCTGGAGCCAATTAGAGCGCATGTGCTCAGCCTTTGACTTGTAAATCTCATCAAGATAGCGATCTAGCAGACTATCGTAAGTGCGCAGTTCCACTAGCTGAGTGTTGGCGAATTCGATGATACTGTCTACGGTATTGGCTCCCTCAAGATTGTCAAAGATAAAAGCGACATCCCAGGTAAGAATAGCCAACTCACATTCCATGTAGCTAAAGTTGACTCGCAACACTTCGTCTTGCTCCATCAAAGCCAGTGGCCGCTCTTCACCAGCCACTAGACTAGCAAGCGGGCTGCGATGCTCCTGCAGCAACTGCGAAGCCGTAACTTCAGATTTAAACGACTGCACCTCTGCAACAAAGTAATCTTCGAGCAGCACCTTATGTGGTGAGGAAATGGCCGCCGAAATTTCAGCAGTAACACTAGCTAAAGTAGCCTGAGCACTCTGACTGAGCGACTCTGAATTCTTAATTTTGCGAGACAAGGCTGTAAATTCCTGCCAGGTACCGCTAAAAGGAAACGAGTAGCGCAGGGCCACTGTGCCGTAGTCGTAGAGCTTAAGGCGCACTTCTGCCTTTTGGCTTGTTTCGCCAATCTCAATTGTGGCATCGGGAAGCTGAGCGAGCAGCGGCGCCACGGCAAATTGAATATAAGTTGGTGCGGGAACATCGGCTAACTTGATTTGCGCAGCCTGGTATTCCTTGCCTGAGGCTGACTTCACTAGATTGAGATTAAGCGAATCGGCCACAGAGTAAGTGAAATAAGCCCGCAAATAGCCGACCTCGATATCAGCCGGATTAGTCGGAACTAAATTAGTCGTGCTTTTAGAGGTCGATGAACTTGAAGAGGTTGATGAACTCGAAGAAGTTGAAGGCGACAAAGTGACTCACAGTTGAGGGGATGAAAAAGCAGAGCGGCTTTTGAGCACAATTAAGTCTACACCTTAGGCCCGCTGACAGTCATTGCAAGTAAACCGCGCCAATTATCTGACAACCATTCGCAAATCCCAAAAGGCAGACAACAGAGGCAGTTAAGCTCCAATTGCCGGCCCGCGCCACCTGGCAGTGATTCCATTTTGCAATACGGTTTTTACTCAAAACACTACAATTTGAGCTAATTAAATAATAACCATCAAAACGGGCTTAAAATGTAACGCAGCCAACATCTTCACGTGCCTCAATGAGCCTCTTTTGTTATCATTTTCGCCACTGACAGAGTTCTCAGATCATCCCCAAAGCGATGTAAGCAATGACAAAAGCAGATAAAAGCTTGGCCTTCACAGCAAAAACTTCAAAGCGGATTATTGCTGTGGCCGCTCTTGTGGCAAGCCTTTTAATGACAATTGCGCCGAGCAATGCTGCTGCAAGCTCCCAATACGAACTGGGTATCAAGGCCTACCAAGCCCGTCGATACAGTGAAGCGGCCAGCTACTTTCACAACTCAATTGCCAAGGAGGGCGGCACCGCTGATGCCTGGCTCTACCTCGGCCATTCGTTCTATGCCGCTGGTGATCGGGCCAGAGCTGAGCAAACTTACAAAACTCTGATGGCCAACACAAACAAGTATTCACAGCAGTCGATTACGGCAGGACGAAGCCTACGCTTAATGCGCATGACTAGTACAACCAATTTCGGCAGAGCGGCAATAAACCCTGGTGGTAGTTTCAACGCCCTAGGCCCCAATGCCTCTCCTGGTCAGAACGGTCAATCAGGTGGCCAGATCACAGTTCAGGCTCCGAAAGTCGGCCATCCTGAAGTAAGTAGCTCAGCAGTTAACACTATTCGGGCAGCATTCGATGGCCTGCCGCCAACCATCAAACAAATGCTCATTGCAGGTAATGTGCAGATTGTCGTAACACCGACCATGATTGATAAATTCCCAGCCGGTGCCTATCAAGAAAGAATGGGTTACAACGGCGGCACAGATAAAAGCTGCGATGGCCTCTGCAATGGAAGACTAGTTGTCATTGCCGAACACAAAATCAACGAACGCACCGATGAAGTTAGTGCTGCGATTAGCCCGTCCATTATGCAAGAAACTTTTTTACACGAAACCGGACATGCTGTGGATAACTGCCTCAATGGCTATGCTCAGTCGGCCGAATTCAAAGCGGCATACCTCGCTGACGTGGCAAAAATGTCCGATGACGACAAATCTAGGCTCTCCTACTTCATGCAAAGGAACGGACAGGGACAAGTCGAGAGCTTCGCCGAGCTGGCTTCCTACCTAATGGGCAACCATCGCTGGGCGGCAGGCGAGATGGTTGAGAACTGCCCAACTGCCTTCAAGTGTGTGCGCGCAAGACTAGGCCTTTAGGCCTAACCTCAGGCAAAGATTTAGTCGGCTAGATATCTACTTGAGGAATTCTGGTGCTGGTTACCGAGCGCAATGAGCCCGAGACTCGCCCCAGCGCGCAAGCCTGCAGGTGGTCGGCTTCGTCTATGCGGCCTGCTGAACGCAGAAGATTGGCATAGTTCTCTAGCAAAGAAATGATGTCAGAATCAAATGGACCAGCGCATTCCCGCATGATCTTCAGTGCTTTTGCGTAGAAAGTCTCAGCTTCCTGTACCTTATTTTGCTCTTGCAGAATCATGGCCAGATTCTGCGAAACCTTGCCCACTTCCATGTGCTGCGAGCCAAGGCTCTTTTCGTAGGTGTTGACAATCTGGCGACAGAGCTTCTCGGCCTCGGGGAAGCGGCTTTGTTCGTAATAGATACTGGCTAAATGGTTGGCAGAATCGGCCACACTTTTATGGTAAGGCCCAAAATTACTGGTATTGACGGCAATAGCCCGCTTCAGATGCTCCTCAGCCTGGTCGTCGCAACCAGTGCGATGGCAAGCCTCGGCAAGCTTATGGAGATTCTGGATCAAGCGATTATCCCGCGCTTCAAATTGATCAGCCAGGACAAGAGCTTGTTCTAGCAGCTGTTTGGCCTGGTCAAACTGAATTTTGGTCGATGCCTGCTCGGCGCGGTCAACCAACTCCTCCCAGGATTCAGCCATTCGAGAAATACCCCATACCTAGTCACTGATGAAAGCTTATAACACTGAAGCCCCGAGGTTAATTAGAGCAAGGGCTTCAGGCATCACGTTAACCAGGTTTAATCTCAATTGCTATGGCGAACAAGACCATGGATTTATTGAAGGAATAAGCGAGAGCGCCATCATCGGCTATAATCGGCAACTATTCACGGCGCTAAAGGCGTTGCCGATCAGCTGCAAGCAGGTGGCAGGCAGAAGGCACTCGCCAGCCAGTAAACATCCAGTTGGCATCATGCCGGCATCTAAGTTGATATTGAGTAATGGCAGCAAATATTCCAAGCAAAACACTGAAACAGAGCGCTAAAGGCAAGGTAATTGGACGTCTTAGCGCAGCGCTTTTCAGCCTGGCGCTAATTACCGGCTCTCTCGCCCCAGCTGCCTGGGCTGACTCTGCACCCCTTACCCAGCTTGAAGACCATTTCTTCCAGCATACATATCCAGCTGATACCGAAGACGATCGCCTGGCACGGCTAGAAAAGTTGGTTTTTGGTGAAGCCAAGACAGGCGACGTAGCCAGTCGCGTCAGTGACTTGCAAAAAGTTGTAGCCGAAGCCGATGCAACACCGTCTAGTTCTAGTGCTAGTTCTAGTGCTAGTTCTGGTTCTAGTTCTGGTTCTAGTTCTGGTTCTAGTTCTGGAACAAGCGGTAGCGACCCGGCCAATACAAATAATTCTTCTGGTGCGGACAATTCATCAAGCGGCGCTGCTAGTGCCCCAAATAATGCTTCAGATAGCTCCTCAGACTCGGCGGCACTGGCTGGCACTGACTATCCCCGGGTCGACGAGTTGGAACAATTGATTCTCAACCAAACATTTAAACAACAGCCGCTTAATAAGCGCTTGACCCAATTAGAAATAAAGGCATTTGGTAAACCAAGCAGCGATGATGACCTCAGCGCCCGTACCGATGCACTGGAAGTACATTGGGAAAAGACACTCGCACCCAGTCTTGAGAAACAATATCTCAGTACTGTCGAATGGCTCGAAAATAAAGTTATTGGCCAAAATTACAGCTCAAAACCTTTGATAGAACGGGTACAGACCCTTGAAGGAATTGTTTTCCCCAATCAACCACCTGACACCACCACCGGTATCAAAGAACAACTTGAGACTCTCACAAACGCTGTTCACATAAACAAGAACAGCAGTCCCGATGTCACACCAATGGCAAGCGCCGACCAGTATCAGCAGCAGCCCCACGCCTATCCGGGACAGCCGGCCCAGAATCAGTATACAAATCAAGGCCAGTATACAAACCAAGGCCAGTATCCTCAAACGCCACCACCGTACCCGAGCAATTACCAGAGCCAGGCACCAGGCCAGACTAACTATGGGGCCCAATACGGTCAACAGTCTTTCCAGATGCCGAGCGCTGAGAACTTACAGCCAGGACAAGGCTATCCCACTCAAAATTATCAAGCACAAGGCTACCAGCCTGCCGCCCAGAACTACCAACAGAGTTATCAGGCCCAAGGCTACCAGCCAAATACTCAACAATATTCGCAGACGGGTCAAGCCACAGAAAATACCACTGGTACTAGCGGTACTAACGGAGCAAACGGAACAAACGAACAACAAGCGGCCCAAAGCAAAGGTCATCCTCTTTTAAAGGGTCTGGCTAAGGCCCTGGGAGCAGCTGCCACCATGGCTGCTGGTGCCATGAGTTCTGGCATGATGAACATGAATTTCGGCAATGGCATGTACGGTAATGGCATGTACGGAAATTCACTCTACTCGGGCGGATATAACGGCTACAACACTGGATACGGCGGATATGGTGGCTATGGCGGATACGGTAGTGGATATGGCACAAACATACGTTTTTAAAATCAGCATCGCCCTGGGCCTTGCTCTTCTCACTCAATTTCAATGCGGAAACGTGCTAATGGCAAAAGATAATATGCAAAAACTTCCATTGGTGGTGGCCCACCGTGGAGGCAAACGCTGGGGTCCAGAAAATAGCCTGACTAGCTTCAAGAAAAGCGTAGCAGCAAAAGCCGACGGCATTGAGCTAGACATACACCGCTGTAAATCTGGGGAACTAGTGGTGATTCACGACGATACCCTGAACCGCACCACTAATGGTACCGGTCTTGTCAAAGATGCAAACTGGAAGGACCTATCTGCACTTGATAGCGGCAGCTGGTACGAAGCAAAATACAAAGAAGAACGACTACCATTGCTCAAAGAAGTACTTGACGCTGTAGACGGCAAACTCACTATTAATATCGAAATCAAAAACTGCCCGGGTAACTATACTGGCATCGACGACGAGCTACTCAAGCTTCTCAAAGACTATCCCTATCCAGACAAAATTATGATTAGTTCTTTTGACCATCTTATTCTGAAAAAAATTCACGACAAAACCACTAAATACAAGCTTGCTTTACTGGGCGACTCAGTCATCTACAACCTGGGGGATTATGCCAAATCCGTTGGGGCAACGGCTTGGAATCCCGATTTTGATTGTGTTCGACCTGATACTGTCAAAGCAGCTCACGATGCTGGACTGACAGTAAACACCTGGACGGTAAACAGCAAAGAAGGCTGGAAAAGAGCCTGTGATCTTGGGGTTGATTCTATTATTACCGACGACCCAGAGGGCCTTAAAGAGTATCTTCGTCTCGCGAATTAAAAACGATGTTGAGCAAATGCTGCAATACCACACCACGCTCAAATATTGTTAGCGCAGTAGAATCTTCACGAACCATTTCTCTTATTTTTGCTCTGGCCATGAGCTGATCGGTGTCTTGCGCCAGGCGTAACGACTTCAGATCGTATTCAGCCCGCAATAGAACAACTAAATTTTCTACGCTCTCTTCGATGAGATCTTGGTTTATAGCAAAACTACCGAGCAATTCGGCTTGGCAAAGAGGGCAGTTGTCGACTGTTTCGTATATCTCAGCAGCACACTGTGGACAACGCCTCAAGACAACGCGGCCAGAACTCTCCTGTTCTTCTTCTTGTTCTGAAATTTCTTCCTTACTAGATATTTCTTCAGACATTGCGCTCGGCCTCACCACTCTATTCATTTATAGATTTATTAGATTGATTACTTTGACTGGTTTGAACCGCTTGCTGGGCAAGCTCATCTTCATCCAATTCAAGGGACTCAATTTCGTCCTCAGCAAGAGGTAATGAGAACCAGAAGATTGACCCACCGCCATCGGGAAGCTCAACGCCAATCTCGCCACCGTGCTGCTCAACTATGGCCTTAGCAATGGCCAAACCCAAACCCGAACCAGCACGATTCTTGCCGTCTTTAGCACGCAATTGTTCAAAGCGACCAAAGAGCTTATGGGCCTGATTTTTAGCCACTCCAGGACCGAAATCACGCACCGAGATTTTACAACTAGAGCCGCTCTTCTCGCAAGCAACAATCACTTTACCGGGACTAGGCGAATACTTGACAGCATTAGCTAATATGTTAGAAAGCACCTGCAGTATCCTGTCGCCATCGCAGTACACATCTAGGGCAGTATTGGCCTCATTCTTAATAGTAACCTGTGCTTCATGCGCCAAGCTATCGATACCTTCAATAGCTTTACGCACAAGGTCAGAGGCATCAAAGGCATCGAGGGCAAGCTCAAGTTTGCCCGACTCAACTTTGCGCATATCAAGTATATCGTTGATCAAACGCATCAAGCGATCCGCTTCAGCAGCAGCAATACGCACTACCGGCCTGGTTTTATCACTGAGCTCATCACTAAAGCTCTCCATCAATCCAAGAGCAGTACGAATCGAAGCAAGTGGCGTACGCAGCTCATGAGAGACCATCGAATAAAAGTCTTTTACACGTTCTTCTACTTCCTTGCGTTCGGTGATATCACGCACGATACCAGTGTAAACATCTTCATGACCAAGACTGACAGTCGAAGTAGAAACTTCAACCGGAACGTGACTACCATCTTGTCGCACCGCGAATAGCTCACGCCCAGCGCTGAACGGTGAACGTTGACCGCTGGCCAAGTCGCTAATGCGTCCATCAAGAAGGAAGCTCGGAATGATGCGCTCGATATCTACGCCAATTAAATCAGAGGCCGGCACACCACAGAGATTCTCCAAAACCGCATTGACAGATTCAATTGTTCCGTCAGAGCGAATAGTGACAATACCATCAGGAGCGGTCTCAACTAAAGCACGCATACGTGCTTCTCTTTCAGACAATGCTTGCTGCGCAGCTCTAAGTGCTTCTTCAGCCCGGTGCCTTTCAGAGACATAGCGATTGACACCAAGAATGACTATAAGCAGAGCCAGCAACGCCGAAATCAGAATGAATGAGATACCAATCAAGGTGGTCAGGCTAGCCTTATCTAATTCGCTAAAGCGGGCCGTCATTTCGCTATTAATGGTGCCAGAGACTTCTTTGGCTAGCCACTCTACGTGCCTGGTCAAATGGCCTTCATCGAATTTTTCAGAGCGAGCAAGAGCACTGGCCATACCACCACTAGAGCGCACTTGAATCACTTCTTCGGCACAACTCTTGCGAAAACTAATGGAATCAGTTAACTCATCAAGCAACATTGAGTAGCGAGAATTGTCCGATAGCAGTGTTTTCAATTTAGCCACACAAGCATCAATACGGTCAAAGCAAAGCTTGTACTGCTCAATGGTTTTGACATCACCGGTCAAAACATATTCGCGTTCTTGCGCATCAGCCCGCGACATATCAAGCACAATTTGGTCTAAAAGATCGACCAACTGAAACTGTTTAGAAGCAAGGTAGCTATTAGCCAACCTGTCAGCAGCTAGGTTCAGAGTCATGGTGCCGATATAAATCAATACTGCCGCCACAATTAAAATAATTGCTGTTGTTTTGGCGGTAAGTGAATTTTTCATGAGCTTTAGCTACTGGTCAACAATTCTGTATCCGGCTCCGCGCTTTGTTCTTATGATGCCGTTTTCCTCACTATCACCCAACTTGCGCCGCAGTGTCTTCATATGGGTGCGAACAGTATCAACTGACGCACTAGAATCACTCTGCCAAACGCGACTTAAAATAGTCTCTAGAGTAAAACTCTGATTGGGATAACGCATCAAGAGCTCAAGCAAACTAAACTCTTTTGAGGTCAAATCGACCTCCTGCGAGGCGCGGAAAACTCGACAAGCTTCAGTGTCTAGCTCGATATCACGCACAGTCAAAACCTTGCCAGCATAACTTTGAGGTCGGCGCAAAAGTGCCTGCACCCGAGCATTTAACTCAACTGGATGAAAAGGCTTAACCAGATAATCATCAGCACCAGCATTGAGACCGGTGGCCTTATCTTCAATGGCTCCGCGCGCAGTTAGCATCAGAATTGGCGTTCTGCCTCCAGTACCTCTATATTGCCGGCACATGTCAATGCCTGAAATGTCAGGGAGCATCCAATCAAGAATGACAAGTTCATAGCTTGTCATTCGCAGCTGACTAATTGCAGTAAGTCCGGTATCAACATGATCGACAAGGTGGCGACCTTGCTCTAGCTGCATTTTAACTAGAAACGCCAGATTGGTATCATCTTCCACTAACAAAATCTTTGCCATTTCAGCCTACAATTTGCCTCCCACTTGCTGCTTTTATGCTTAATTCCGGGGCCTCTTTTTCATTAGATGGTTCATAAGATAGTTCATTAGATGGTCCATTAGAACCTATTGTTTCAGAGTTTCTATCTTGTGACTGACTGTTGTGACTGGCGCTAGTACTACCAGAAATCTTTGCCCTGAGTTTATACTGTTCAAGGGAGAACGACTCCCCGCGGGCCGCAGCAAACCATTTTCGTGGAAGTAATGTACTGAGGCGCTTAACCTCTGGCCCACCATATGATCTCCTCGAGCGAAAGCGCAGCTTCGGGTCAACCAAAGCAGCAGCCGAACCATAAGCATCCAGAAGCCTATAAGTTTGGTCAATACAATTATTAGTAAGCAGTGACCAACCACCGGCCTTGATTAGCTCTAACTCTTGCAAGGCACGCTCTGGATTGCCACCATCATGATGTAGTTTTTTATAAGCATGATAGTTGATGTGATAGCGAATTTCTTGGTGCTGAATATGGTGCCCCTGGGACATGCTCTCTAACATCTGCTCAAAACTGCCCTGCTCGCACCAGAAATCAATATCTCCACCAGGCGGTACATGTGAATACTGCGCCAGGGCAACTATGTCAGTCATTGGCCGACGCAATAAATGATCGGAAGAGCCCCAACAGTATCTATTTCCATCAGACAGGGCAAAACCCCAAGCGACATGGCCAAATCGCAGAGCCTGTTCATAATTGATAAAAATGAAAGACTGCGCCACTAAGAATTCACCCGTTTACTTGGCTGGCAACTGCAGCAACTTGGTTTAGGCTAGCACTTAGCTCTGCTTCAAGCTGACCGATTCTCAATAGGGCAGCTTCTAAGCGTCGCGATGTATCAGACAGCATCTGGGTAGTTAGCTCAAGCTTGGCGCTCAAACATACCATCTCAAGGCTATGATCAACGGCCGTGTCGATGGTCATCTCTAGGCCAGCAGCACTGAGATGAACCGCCATAGTGCTGCGCCCAGCATCAGCACAACCAGTGGCGATTATCGGCTCCGCACTGTCCATATCTATATTTTTCTCAATAGCTTCCATTAAGTCGTACCTGAAATCACTGGCGGATTCTTGGCTAGATTGAGCCAATGTTAATTTCATGCCCACTTCACCACCGACTTAGCACTATTATCAGACCAAGGCTAAAGCAAATGGCTATCAATATTGATTCAAAACCAACGTGCAAAACGGCAACAACGGGGAATAAACTATGCATTACCAGGAAATTAGTATATCTACGCCACACAAACCGGTAGCGCACGATGTTCAGACCCCAAAAGTCGCAACCCCCCGCCCCCATCCGACTTTCCAAAATGCACGGAATCCCTGTGTATCAGGACGTGTTTCATGGATTGCAAGAAGCCCAAAAGAACCTTAATCGCTCAGTCGAGCTCCCCTGGATTGCCGAAAACCCAACCAGAGATTGCACTCTGTCGATTATGTGCGACCGGGACGGCGGCGATCCCCAGTGGACATTTATTATTGGCGAGGGTCTCAACAAAGAAATTCGCTGGAACTACCAGACCGGCGACATCGGTCTAGTTACTAATTTACTCACCCGCGAATGCCTGGGCGACAACACCGATATGAATGCCCAACAACTTGAGGCATTTGGCGGCATGCGCGCCACAGCCAGCAATATCCCCACCGTATCAGCTCCTTCTAGCGACGTTCCGGTAGCCAGAGCAGCTTTCACTGAAAGTCAGGAAATGCCGAGGCACGCCACTCTCGAAGGCGATCTACTCAATATGAC